>NZ_WHOR01000159.1:0-13300 GCF_013340925.1 Azospirillum formosense | reverse complement strand
GCCCCGCCCAGCATGGTGCCCGCGGCCAGCGCCACCGGTTGCCCGCCCGGCGGCCAGGCCACGGTGCGGTAGACGTTGCCCGCCGCGACCGCCGCCGGCATGACGAAGGCCAGCGCCATCCAACCCGCCAGATCGGGCGAGGGCAGGCTGCCGCGCGGCCCGACGATCATCAGCGCGCCGACAAATCCCAGCAGGATGCCCGCCACCCGCCCGCGGTCGGGTGTTTCGATCCGCACCGCCACGGCCATCAGCAGCGTCAGGATCGGCGGCAGCGTGTAGACCACCGCCGACAGTCCGGCCCCCAGCCAGGGCATGACGAAGAACAGCACGACGTTGGGCAGCGCCATGGAGAGCAGCCCCGACACCGCGAAATAGCGCAGGTAACGCCCGGTCAGCGGCATCCCTTGACCTTTGACGCGCGCCAGCCCGGCCAGGATCACCCCGGCGCCCAGCATCATGGAGAAGGCCCAGGGCAGCGGCGGCACCCCGGCCGCCTGCGCGACCTTGGTGACCGGAAAGATCACCCCGATCAACCCGCCGACCAGAAGCAGCAGCGCGAGCGATTCGGCCCCGCGCGAGGCCGGCGGAACGGTGGAGGATGTGGACACGGGAACGGAACCTCTGGCTCGGGACGCGGGCAGGCCAGCGAACATGGCGAAGCCCCCGCCTTTTGCCAAGCAGGTCGGGCACATCGGAGACGCGCGTGTGAGCGTCGCCCCCACCCCGGCCCTCCCCCGCTTTCGCAGGGGAGGGTGCCTTCTGCGAAGCGGCGGCAGTTCCCTCCCCTGCAAAGCGGGGGGGGGTTAGGGTGGGGGCCCGTAGGTACGAGAGTCCAGAGAGGAGCCTCACGCCCCCTGCGCGACGATGCGGTCGTAGGCCGGCAGGGTCAGGAAATCCACGAAGTCGTCGCGCTCCACGAGGTCGCGCAGCATCACCGCGGCGTCCTCGTACAGACCCGTGTCGAAGGCGCGGTCGCCGACGCGGGCCTTCCAGGCGGCCAGCTCCTCGGCGATGGTCTCGTCCATCAGCTCCATGGTCACCGGGCGCCCGTCGTCCAGCGTGGCGCGATGGTGGACCCATTGCCAAAGCTGGGTGCGGCTGATCTCCGCGGTGGCGGCGTCCTCCATCAGGTTGAACAGAGGCACGCAGCCGGTGCCGCGCAACCACGACTCCAGATAGCCGATGGCGACGGCCACGTTGTTGCGCAGGCCGCGCTCCGTCTTCGGCCCCTCCGGCACGGCCAGCAGGTCGGCGGCGGTCACGCTGACGTCGGCCCGCTTGCGGTCGATCTGGTTGGGCTTGCGCATGTAGGCGTCGAAGACCTCCCGCGCGACGGGGACGAGGCCGGGATGGGCAACCCAGGTGCCGTCATGGCCGTTGGACACCTCCCGCTCCTTGTCGGCGCGGACCTTGGAGAAGGCGGTCTCGTTGGCCGCGGGGTCGTCCTTCACCGGGATGTAGGCGGCCATGCCGCCGATGGCCGGGGCGCCGCGGCGGTGGCAGGTCTTGACCGCCAGCAGACTGTAGGACTGCAGGAAGGGCGTCGCCATCGTCACCTCCGCCCGGTCGGGCAGGACGGCGGCGGGGTCGTTGCGGAAGGTCTTGATGAAGCTGAAGATGTAGTCCCAGCGCCCGCAATTCAGCCCGGCGGAATGGTCGCGCAGCTCGTAGAGGATCTCGTCCATCTCGAAGGCGGCCAGGATGGTTTCCGCCAGCACCGTGGCCTTGATCGAGCCGTGCGGGATCTTGAGGTAATCCTCGGCGACCGAGAACACCTCGTTCCACAGCCGCGCCTCGAAATGGCTCTCCAGCTTCGGCAGGTAGAAGTAGGGGCCGGAGCCGTGGGCCAGCAGCTCCCGCGCGTTGTGGAAGGCGTAGAGGGCGAAGTCGAACAGCGCGCCGGACACCGGTTCGCCGTCGAGGGTGACGTGCTTCTCCGCCAGATGCCAGCCGCGCGGGCGGACCGTCAGGACGGCGGTCCTGTCGTTCAGCCGGTACTTCTTCCCCGACACGGGATCGTCGAAGGCGATCGTCCGCCGCACGGCGTCGCGCAGGTTGACCTGCCCGTCGATCAGGTTGCTCCAGGACGGGCAGTTCGAATCCTCGAAGTCCGCCATGAAGACCTTCGCGCCGGAATTCAGCGCGTTGATGATCATCTTGCGGTCCACCGGCCCGGTGATCTCCACCCGGCGGTCAAGCAGGTCGTGCGGCAGCGGCGCGATGGTCCAGTCGGCCTCGCGGATGGCCCGGGTTTCCGGCAGGAAGTCCGGCGTGTGGCCCTGCTCGATCAGCGCCCGCCGCCTGGTCCGCACGTCGAGCAGGCGCAGCCGCTCCGACCCGAACCGCCCTTCCAGCTCCGCCAGGAAGGCCAGCGCCTCCGGCGTCAGGATCGTCTCGACGCCCGGCGTGATCGGACCCAGGATCTCAAGCCCGGAGATGGTCGTGGCCATGCAGTTCCCCCAGTTCGTCGCGAGGGCGGTCCGGCGCGCCCCGCCGGCCAACCCCATTGGACCAAGGGCTATACCACAGCGGGAGGAGCCGCCATAGCCGGATTGGTATCTTTTGAAAGGAGCAACCCCTTTTAGCGCAATACTATTGCGTACGAACGGTTTTTCGCCGGGCCAGCGGGTGATGCTCGTGCACGACCTGCTTCAGCCGCTCCGACACCACGTGGGTGTAGATCTGGGTGGTGGCGATGTCGGCGTGGCCCAGCATCTTCTGGACCGAGCGCAGGTCCGCCCCGCGGTCGAGCAGATGGGTGGCGAAGGCGTGGCGCAGGACGTGGGGGCTGACCTTCTCCGGGTCGATGTTCGACTCGATGGCCAGTTCCTTCAAAAGCTGGGCGAAGCGCTGGCGCGTCAGATGACCGTTGGCGGAACTGCGCGACGGGAAGAGGAAGGCGACCGGTCCGTTCTCGCGCCCGGCCAGGATGAAGTGGCTCCGCCAGGGCAGATAGGCGCCCAGCGCGGCGGAGGCCGGTTCGGACAGTGGCACCATGCGCTCCTTCCCGCCTTTGCCGCGCACGATCAGCCCGCGCCCGTCGCGCAGGATGGCGGCCATCGGCAGGCCGACCAGCTCCGACACGCGCAGGCCGGTGGCGTAGAGCACCTCCAGCAGCGCGACCAGCCGCAGCCCCTCCGGCCCGCCGCGGGTCTGGGCGGAGTCGATCATGCGCGTGACCTCCTCCACCGTCAGGATCTTGGGCAGCGGGCGGCCCTGCTTGGGGCTGTCCAGCGCCGAGGCCGGGTCGTCGGCCCGCCGGCCTTCCGAGACCAGGAAGCGGTAGAACTGGCGCATCGCCGACAGGCGGCGGGCCAGCGTGCGCGGCGCCGGCTTCTGCCCGCCCTCCACATACTGGAAGGCGAGGTACGCGCGCAGATCCTCCGTCACCGCCTTCTCCAGCGGCTGGCCGCGCTGGGCCAGCCAGAGGGCGAGGTCGGCGAGGTCCCGCTCGTAGGCCATGCGGGTGTTCAGCGCCGCGCCGCGCTCCGCCGTCAGCATGTCCAGAAAGGCGTCGACATGAGGTGAGGCCGCGATCGGGCGCGGTTTGCAGGGGCGCCCGCGCCGCTTCGGCTGGGCTTTCGACAGGGGTGTTTTGGGCATGGGACTCATCCGGCCAGGGCCGCGGCGGCTTCACGGGCGATGGCGCGGGCATCGCCGTCCAGACCCACGGCGCGCAGGGCCCCGACCACCCGCGCCACCACCGCGGGCGGCGTGCCCGCCGGCCCGGCGTTGCCGAGCAGCAGAAGCGCGGCCAGCGCCGTCTCGCCGACGCGCCGGTCGGCGGAGGCCTCGACGAGCCGCTGCCACAGGGCGGGATCGGCGGTGGGAGGACGGGCGTCCGCAGGGGCCGAGGCTGTCTCTTCGGGGTCGGCGGTCCGGCGCCACGCCTCCTCCGGAATGGCGAGGCCCATCGCCTGGAGCAGGGCCAGTTGCCCGGCGACGCGGGCGCGGGCCTCCGGATCGGCGCCGCGCAGCGATTCGTCCAGCCAGCCGGCGAGACCCAGCGCCCCGCCGCCCGGCGGCGGACCGAGCGCCCCACCGCCCAGCGCGATGACGGCGAGCGGCCACAGCCGCGCCACCTCCGCGGTGGGACGGCTGCGCAGGGCGAGATCGTACCAGCGCTTGCCCTTGTCGGCCCGATCCAGCGCGAAGCAGAGCCGCGCGGCGGCGGGGGCCAGGGCGGCGGCGTCCGGAGTCGGCGACAGGGTGTCGAGCATGTCGGCCACCACCGCCCCCACCGGCCCGGCCAGCATAGGCGGGTCAAGAAGCTCCAGCGCCAGCCCGGCCAGTTCCACCCGCCGCCCGCCGCCCATGGCGGCGAGCATGGCCTGCTGCACCAGCGCGCGGGTGCGGGCCGTGCGGTCGCGCGCCGCGGCGTCCTTCAACCGCAGAAGCTCGTCGCCCTTGGCCGGCGCGGCGCGGTACGCCTCCGCCAGCCGCCGGGAATCGAGGAACAGGGCAACGGCGGCGCGCTCCGCCGCGGTCACGCGGGTCGCCGGGTCGGTGCCATTGTTGGACGCCACCGCGGCCAGACGGGCCGGGTCGGTCAGGGACAGCACGTCCGGCGGCAAACCGGCCTGGAGCGTCCGCAGGGCGGCCAGGGTCAGCGGGCTGGGGTCCCTCAGGCTGCGCGGCCGCGGCGCCGGGCCGCCGGCCATCGCCTCGGCCACCCGCAGGAAATCGGCATCACCGCCCGGCTGCTCGCGCAGCATGTCGAAGGCGAGGTCGTCCCCCGCCGGGCCGGTTCCGGCCTCCGTCGGGGGGATCCCGCCGATCCGCCCAGCGCGCAGGCGGCAGAACAGCGCCACCCGCTGCCAATAGGGGCCGGAGAAGGGTTTGGCGCGCTCCGTCGCGGCGGCGCAGTCCAGCGGGCCGGCGAGCAGTTCGGCGTCGGTCAGGGCGCGGGCGGCGGCCTCGTCGGCCGTCATCGCCTCGGGCAGCAGCGCGGCGAGGTCGGCGGCGCCGCGCGGGTCGCCCATCGCCGCCAGCGTCTCCACCCGCAATGCGCCGAAGCGGCGCGCCGGCTCGGGCTCGCCCGGAGCGGCCGCAGGCGAGCCGCGGCTGAGCAGCAGCCGGCGCTGCAACTCCTTCACGGCGGGTGACGGGGTGAGGGTGGGCAACTCCGGCAGCAGGGCCAGCACCTCGGCACGCGGGATTCCGCGCCAGGGGTCGCCGCCCATACCGGCGGCTCCCGCCAGAGGGCCGGCGCCGTCGGGGTCCAGCGGCCCCAGCGTCTCCACCGCGATGGCCGAGGGCGACGCCACGGTCGGCACCACGTCGAAGGACGGCGCGCGGTCAAACGGTGTCAAGGGCAGGGGCGCGGCGGACGGCCCCGGCGACTCCAACGGATCGTCCAACCCCCGCCCGGGCGCGGGCTCGACGTCGGGCACGGCCATCGTTTCCGGCGGCGGAAACAGGCGGATCGGCGGCCCGGAAGGCACGGCCTGGGCGTAGGCCTGAGCCAGCGCCGGCGTCGCCGCTCCCATCAGGGCTCCGGACACAGCCAGGGCCAGGGGGGCCAACCCGAGAGAGGCGGCGGCAAACATGGAAACGGCGCCGGCACCGGCCCTTCCGCCCCGTGACGGAGCGGCGAACCGGCTGCGGCGCCCGGCGGCGTCCCCGGCGTCAGCGGGGGAACCGCTCATCCGGAATGACCTTTTCCACCGTCTTGGACGGTGCCGGCATGTCCCAGGAGGCAAGGAAGGCCATGCCACCCCCGATGACGAAGAGGAACAGGACGAAAAGAACGGAAATAACCCGGCTCATGGCGATCGGAGTCGTGTTTCTGTGGAAGGAACGGCGGCGCTGTATCACGGTCTGCGTCCGTGCGGCTTGGGACAAGGGTGCGCTTTCATGCTAATCATCGCACACCGCCCGCACCGCTGGCCCGATGGCCGATGAACGCAGGACGTACCACTTTAGCCACGGGGGCGCCGCTGCGCAACATGCGCAGGCCTCTGCGACCGAATCGAACACCCGCCCTCCGGAACCGCATCAGGCCGGAACAGCATCAGGAAAGTCCACAGCACCATGACCGCCCGCCTTCCACCGCAGGGACAACCGCCGGACCCGTCGAAGACCCTTCCGAGGACGGTGGTGCTGGTCGGCCTGATGGGCGCGGGGAAGAGCGCGATCGGCCGGCGGCTGGCCGCGCGGCTGCACCTGCCCTTCACCGACGCCGACACGGAGATCGAGACGGCGGCGGGCTGCTCCATCGCGGAGATCTTCGCCCGTGACGGCGAGGCGGTGTTCCGCTCGGTGGAGCGGCGGATCATCACCCGGCTGCTGACCGAACAGCCTGTGCACATCCTGGCGACCGGCGGCGGCGCCTTCATGGACCCGGAGACGCGGGCGGCCATCCGCGCCCACGGCCTGTCGGTCTGGCTGCGCGCCGAACTTGACGTGCTGCTGGCCCGCACGGCGCGGCGCACCCACCGCCCGCTGCTGAACGCCGGCGACCCCAAGGACATCCTGAGCCGGCTGATGACCGCCCGCTACCCCGTCTATGCGGAGGCCGACCTGACGGTGATCAGCGACGAGCGCCCGCCGGAGGCGACCGTGGAGCAGGTGATCGAGGCGCTGGAAGCGCATTTCGGCATCACCCTGCCCCACTCGCACCACCATCATCACCGCCACCCGGCGCACCACCACCACGACAAGCCCTGATCCCGCCATGACCTCAGACACGTCCACCGTCACAGACACCGTCCGCCTCGACCTCGGCCCGCGCAGCTACGACATCCTGGTCGGTGACCGGGTGCTCGACGGTGCCGGGCCGCGCATCGCCGCGATCACCGGGGGCAAGGCGCCCATCGTCGTCACCGACGAGAACGTCGCCCCCCGGCATCTCCCGACGCTGGAGCGCACGCTGCGCGCGGCCGGCGTCGAGCCGACCCAGGCCATCGTCCTGCCGGCGGGCGAGAAGACCAAGGACTTCGCCCATTTCGAACGGCTGATGGACGCCGTCCTGGCGCGCGGGATCGAACGGTCGGCGGTCCTGCTGGCGTTGGGCGGCGGGGTGATCGGCGACATCACCGGCTTCGCCGCCGCCTCGGCGCTGCGCGGCATCGACTTCATCCAGGTGCCGACCACGCTGCTGAGCCAGGTGGACAGCTCGGTCGGCGGCAAGACCGGGATCAACAGCCCGCACGGGAAGAACCTGATCGGCGCCTTCCACCAGCCGCGTCTGGTCATCGCCGACACCGCCACGCTGGACACCCTGCCGCGGCGCGAGGTGCTGGCCGGCTACGCCGAGGTGGTGAAGTACGGGCTGATCCGCCTGCCCGGCTTCTTCGCCTGGCTTGAGGAGAACGGCGAACGGGTGGTCGACGGCGACAGCGACGCCCGCCGCCACGCCGTCACCGAAAGCTGCCGGGCCAAGGCCGCCATCGTCGGCGCGGACGAGCGGGAGAGCGGCGACCGCGCCCTGCTGAATCTCGGCCACACCTTCGGCCACGCGCTGGAGGCGGCGACCGGCTTCGGCTCCCGCCTGCTGCACGGCGAGGCGGTGTCGATCGGCATGGTCCTGGCCTTCGACCTGTCGGTGCGGCTGGGGCTGTGCCCGGCGGCGGACGCCGAGAAGGCGCGCGCCCATCTGGCCCGCGTCGGTCTGCCGGTCCGTCCCACCGACGTGCCCGGCGTGGAATGGGACGTCGACGGGCTGATCCTGTCCATGGCCAAGGACAAGAAGGTCAAGGACGGGCGCATCACCTTCGTGCTGGTGCGCGCTCTGGGCGACGCCTTCACCCAGCGCGACGTCGATCCGGCGGTGGTGCGGTCACTACTGGAGGATGCCGTGGCGCGCTGATGCGCTGCACCATAATCCCTTGACCGTTGGGGCAGCAAACTGTCAGAGTTCACGACAGTTCCGATTCGCGTCCAAGATGCGATCGAACCCTGCCCCAGAATGGGAGAATGGACATGCCGAACCGCAAGCTCATCCCCGACGTCATCAAGGACCAGCAACTCGTCTGCCTGCCCCCGGAGGCCAGCGTCCAGGACGCCGCTCTTCTGATGGCGGAGCGCCGCGTCGCTGCCCTCCTGGTTACGCAAGGCCGGTCACTGAAGGGCATCTTCACGGAGCGCGACCTCGCAGCCCGCGTCGTCGCCGCGGGACGCGATCCCGCGACGACCCGGCTGGCCGAGGTCATGACCGCCTCTCCCGACACGCTGGGGCCGGACGCCCACGCCTACGAAGCGCTGGACCTGATGGAGCGCCACCATTACCGCCACCTGCCGGTCACCGCGGACGGCGAGTCGGACGGCACGGTGATGGGCATCGTCTCCATCCGCGACCTGTTCGCCGTGGTCCGCGCCCATCTGGAGGACGAGATCCGCGACCGCGAGGCCTTCATCTTCGGGTCGAACTACTCCGCCAGCGCTCCACCCTGAACTCCGAACGCGTAATGCTGCAATGCGGCAATGCCGGCTTGACCTAAACGCTGGCCCCACCGATATTCCCGGGTACGCCCCAACAATCAGGCCGTCCGAACGAGGCCGTACGTCAGAGAGTCCCATGCCACTGTCCGAACCCGCCGCGCGCGAACCGATCCACACCCGGGAAGTCACTTGCCGGGGCTATCGGCGGACCGATGGGCTGTGGGATGTCGAAGGCCATCTGACCGATGTGAAGAGCTACGCCTTCCACACCGAGCAGCGCGGCCAGATCCTGCCCGGCGACCCGGTGCACGGCATGTGGCTCCGCCTGACGGTCGACAATGACCTGACCGTCCAAGCGGTGGAAGCGGTGACAGAGAAAAGCCCCTACCGCACCTGCGGCTCCGTCACCCCCAATTTCCAGCGGCTGGTCGGGCTGAAGATCGGGCCGGGCTGGACCCGTGCAGTGAAGGAGCGGCTGGGCGGCGTTCAGGGGTGCACCCATCTGGTGGAGCTTTTGGGGCCGATCGCCACCACCGCCTTTCAGACCATCTATCCCATCCTGGCGCGCGAGCAGGCCGACAAGGCCAGAGCCGCCGGCGGCGAGGCGGGCAGCAAGGAGGACATGCTGCGCACCAAACGCCCGGTCCTGCTGAACACCTGCCACATCTTCGACAGCAACGGCGAGGTCGTGCGGAAGAACTGGCCCGACCATTACACTGGCGACCGCCCGCGCGACGCCGCGGACTGAGGTGGCGGCGGACTGAGGTGGCGGCGGCCGCGACCTCCGGGATGAACACGTCGAAACAATGACAAGGGGCGCGCCCGATGGACGCGCCCCTTTCTTTTCCCGAATCGGGACGGTCAGGCCATCACGCGTCCAACGCGGACCGCAGGCTCTCGCTGGGTCCGATTGGCTTCGCTGCCGGCGGCAGGGTGGCCGCCGTGGTTCCGGTCCCGCTCTCCGGCCGGTCGAGTTCGTCCAGCGGCGGGAGGTCGAACGGCGTGCCCACGAAGGGATCGCCTCCGCCATGCCCGGCCTGGACATGGCCGTCCTCGGTGCAGGCCCGGCGGAAATAGGCCGCGATGAAGACGCGGACCGCCGAGGTCAGGGTGACCTCCGCGTTGTCCGCGCCCGGGCCGCGCCGCCGGATCTGCTCGTCCAGCCGGTCCTTGATCAGGGTGCAGAGGCCGTTGACCGTCAGGCCCTCGCGGCGGGCGATGTCCTCCAGAGCGTCCCACATGGTCGGCTCCAGACGCATGCTCGTGCGGCGCCCGGCAATCATGATGTTCATGCTCTTCAGCGGTTCCACACACGCGTTGGGATTCACTGTTAACCGCTTCTTCGGCCCGCGCTTCGCCATACGCCGCCCTCTCCACGAACCCGCCGGACGACGCGCGAAAAGTGCATCGCCCACGGCGCATTGATTGGTTGCATGCGCTGCACTCTACTAAATACAGCGAGAATTGCAACCACGGCAGCACTCCAATTATGTTTGAAGACGGAAAAGAACCTCTAGTAGTTGCATGCGTATGTATGCATTTTCAGGTGGCACTTTTCCCTTGCTGCACGGGCGCGGGTGAGGCGTTCTTGTCGGCGTTGCTGTCAGCGAGCCTCTTCGGGGGTCAGCGTGGTCAGGCCTAGGGCGTGAACGCGCTCCGCCATTTCTTGGGCCAGCAGGCCATAGACCAGCCGCTGGCGCTCCACCCGCGACTTTCCGGCGAAGGCGGCGGAGACGATGGTGACGTGGAAATGCGTCTCACCTTCCGGGTGGGCGCCGCCGTGGCCGGCGTGCCGGCCGGAGTCGTCCTGGATGTCGAGCCGCTCGGGGGCCAGCGCGTCGGTCAGCTTCCGGCGCATGCGGGTGGCGTATTCCATGGAATCCTCATTGGGTCGGGTTTGTCATTGAGGTGACGGCGCGGCACCGCTCCCGTCAAGACGCCAATGCCGCAGACCGGCCATTTTCCGCAGTCCGGCACCGTCCCCTTGCGTGCGCTTGCCAGAAAGGGTGCCTCTTCCCATACTTCGCACATGAGCAAGCCACGCACCCGCTACGACTTCAGCCGCTACGACCAGCCGCGCACCGCCGTGCGCGCCTGCGATCATCCGGGCTGTGCGGGCGAGGGCGCGTACCGGGCGCCGAAGAGCCGCCGGCAGCTCAACGACTACTACTGGTTCTGCCTGGACCATGTGCGCGAATACAACCGCGCCTGGGACTATTACGCCGGCATGAAGCCCGAGCAGATCGAGGCCGAGGTCCGCCGCGACACCACGTGGCAGCGGCCGAGCTGGCCGCTCGGCTTCTGGGGGGTGCAGGAGAAATTCCTGCGCGACCGCGCGATGCACGGCTTCAGCTTCGAGTTCGGGCGCGAGGCCGGCAAGGACCAGTCCGAGGAGACCAAGCAGCGCCGGCAGGCCGCCCGCAGCGCGGAGGAGGAGGCGCTGGTCGTCCTCGACCTCGCCCCGCCCGTGGATTTCCCGCGCATCAAGGCGCGCTACCGCGAGCTGGTGAAAATCCACCATCCCGACGCCAACGGCGGGGACAAGGCGGCCGAAGAAAAGTTGAAGGAGATCAATCAGGCCTACAACACGCTGAAAGCCTGCTATGGTGCGTAACCCCGACGGTTGGCCGGACCAGATTGGCCGGGCGGCCCCGACAACAGACACGTTGGAACGATAAGAACCTCCCATGCCTTCTCAAGGAGCCACCCAGGCCAGCTCGGCCCTGTTCGATCACGTTCCCGACATCACCCTGTCGGTGCGTCAAGTGTTCGGCATCGACAGCGACATGCAGGTGCCGGCCTTCAGCCAGCGCACGGAGCATGTGCCGGACATCGACGAAGCCTACCGCTTCGACCGCGACACGACGCTCGCGATCCTGGCGGGCTTCGCCTACAACCGTCGCGTCATGGTCCAGGGCTATCACGGGACCGGCAAGTCCACCCACATCGAACAGGTGGCCGCGCGCCTGAACTGGCCCTGCATCCGCATCAACCTGGACAGCCACATCAGCCGCATCGACCTGATGGGCAAGGACGCCATCGTCCTGCGCGACGGCGTGCAGGTAACGGAATACCGCGAAGGCATCCTGCCCTGGGCGCTCCAGCACGCCTGCGCGCTGGTCTTCGACGAGTATGACGCGGGCCGTCCCGACGTGATGTTCGTGATCCAGCGCGTGCTGGAGGTGGAAGGCAAGCTGACCCTGCTCGACCAGAACCGCGTCATCCGCCCGCACCCGGCCTTCCGCCTGTTCGCCACGGCGAACACCGTCGGCCTGGGCGACACCACCGGCCTCTACCACGGCACGCAGCAGATCAACCAGGGCCAGATGGACCGCTGGAACATCGTGGCGACGCTGAACTACCTGCCGGTGGACGCCGAGGTGAAGATCGTCGCCTCCAAGGTGCCGGAATACGACAGCGAGGCCGGCCGCAAGACCGTGGCGTCGATGGTGCGCCTGGCCGACCTGACCCGCGCCGGCTTCATCAACGGCGACATCTCCACCGTGATGAGCCCGCGCACGGTCATCACCTGGGCGCAGAACGCCAACATCTTCAACGACATCGCCTTCGCGTTCCGGATCACCTTCCTGAACAAGTGCGACGAGGTGGAGCGGCCGACCGTCGCCGAATACTACCAGCGCTGCTTCGGCACCGAGCTGCCGGAGACGGGGGTGCAGGCGAACCTGGTGTGACGGGGGGCGCCTCGTCCCCCGGGACCACAGCCTCCCTGGCAACAGGACAACACGGATTTCACGGATCTGGGCACGGATTTCACGGATGAGGGTCACTCTCGACCGCGACCTGGACGCCTTGACCGAGCGCATCATTGGAGCCGCCTTCGAGGTCTTCAACACGCTCGGCCAGGGGTTCGTCGAGGCCGTCTACAAGAAGGCCCTTCTTTGTGAACTTCGCGAGCGCGGCCTGGATGCGGAACATGAGGTTCCCTTCCAGATCGGCTACAAGGGCTCGAACGTTGGCACCTACTTCGCCGACATCGTGGTGGCGCGCCGCGTCATCGTCGAGCTGAAGGTCGCCGATGCGCTGGCGCAGCCGCACAAACGGCAGGTCATCAATTGTCTTCCCGCCAGCGGATTGCCGGTCGGCCTGTTGTTCAACTTCGGTGGCTCCAGCCTCACCTTCTCCCGTGTCCTGCCGTAACGGGGAAGATCCGTGAAATCCGTGCTTCGTCCGTGAGATCCGTGTCAATCTTGTCCGACGACCGCCGGACGCAGACCCAAGACAGCCCGCCATGACCGATCGTGAAAACCCCGTCGAGGCCTTCAAGCGCTCCACCGCCGCCGCGGTGCGGGCCCTCTCCCGCCGGGCCGACGTGCAGGTGGGCTTCTCCACCGAGCCGCCCGGCGTCGCCGGCCTGCGCGTGCGCATCCCCACCCCGGCGCGCGACCTGAACCCCCATGACGTCGCCACGCTGCGCGGCGCCGCGGACGCCGTGTCGCTCCGGCTGCGCTTCCACGACAACGCCATCCATCTCCAGCGCATGCCGCTGGGCGACAGCGCCCGCGCCGCCTACGACGCGCTGGAGCAGGCCCGCTGCGAGGCGCTGGGCGCCAGCCACATGCCCGGCGTCGCCGCCAATCTGGAGGCGGCGCTGGACGAGCGCTACCACAAGCAGGGCTTCGAGCGGCTGGAGGAGCGCGAGCAGGTCCCCCTGCCCGAGGTGCTGCGCCTAATCGCCCGCGAGGCGATGACCGGCGCCGCCCCGCCCCCCGCCGCGCCACCCGGCCCCCGCCCCCCCCGGGCGCCCCCCCCCGCCCGCGGGGCGGCGGGCCGCGGCCCCGGGGCCTCCACCCGGCCCCCACCCGAGGCCAGCCGCGCCGCCATGTCGCGGGCCCGCGCCCGGGCCTGGCCGGCGAGCCGCTGGTCGACACCGACGCGGGAATTTTGAGTCGGGGATGGA
>NZ_WHOR01000158.1:0-13387 GCF_013340925.1 Azospirillum formosense | reverse complement strand
CCGTCTCAGTTGTGTCCAAGATCCCGCGCCCGCACCGCCCAGGCGCCCAGCATTCCGCCCCCGCCGGGCGCCGCCGTGGCCGGGCCGGTTCCGGGTTCCGCTCCCGGCAGCCGCTCAAGCGCGTCGGCGAGCTGGGCCAGCGCGCGGATCGCCTCCGCCTGGCGGGCGCCGGCCTCGATCTGCCGTCCGACCTCGGCGTTCAGGTCGGCCACCGTCGCCGCCAGGATCAGCAGGGTGGATTGAGCCTGCTCCAGAAGCCGCAATTCATCGCTTTCACCGTCGCCGACCGGCTCGCCTTGCTGGTGGAGGTCCCGCATGCGCTCGACCAGCTTCCTCAGGAACTCCAGCTCGCTGATCAGCTCGTCGTAGATGGACCGGCGCTGCGGGGTGGTGGCGGCCCCGGCCAGGACGGGCAGGCGGGCGACCAGCTTCTGGAGCGAGCCGCGGAGTTCCGCGCTGGTGATGACCTTCGGCAGGGTGGTTGAGGAGAGGACCGAGACCTCCCCCCGGAACAGCTGGAAGGAGGACAGCGACACGACGCCGATCAGCAGGACCAGCATCGTCATGATGGTCAGGCCGATGGAGATGCGCAGCACGATGCCGGCGCGCGCGCGCCGCCGACGGCGCAGGGGCGCTGCGGCGTCGGTGCGGTCGGCGGAGGGCGGCGTGGCGTCCATTCCGCGGCTACCGCTGGACCGTCAGGCGACCGTCGAGCCGCGGCGCGAAGACGCCGGTGCGGGCGATCCGGCTGGCCAGGATGGTCGAGACGAAATCGGCGTCGCGGTCGTCCACCAAGCGCGGGGCGGTGGTGAGCATCGCATAACCGTCCCCGCCGTTGGCGAGGTAGCTGCCGGTGGCGAGACGGAAGCGGGCCGTCGGCTCGACCGGCTTTCCGCCCACCGTCAGCGCCACCACCCGCTGGCCGGGAGGGCGTGACGCGTCGACGGCGACGCGGGCGTTGGACAGGTGCGGGAAGCGTCCTTGCAACTGCTCGATTCCGGAGAAGCCGAATTCCAGCGCATCGCGGAGCTGCTGCCCGGTAACCTCGATCAGCACGGCGGTGTCGTGGAAAGGGAATTCGGTCTGGATGTCCCGGCGCGTCCACACCGTGCCCGCCGCGTAGGCGCGGTCGCCGCGGAAGGAGCCGCCGTTGATCAGCGCCACGTCGGCCTCCATCGCCTCGCGCAGCGAATCGGCGACGGTGTTGGCCAGGGCGTTCTCGCTGGCGCGCACCGCCTCGCGCCGCGTGTCGATGGGGACGTCCAGACGGCCCACCTGCATGCCCAGCATGCTGTCCAGCCGCGCGCGGTAAGCCTTGGCCTGCGTGTCCAGGGCCGGGTCCGGCGCCACGGTGGCGGTGTCGATGGCGCGCACGCCGCTGCTCCACACGGTGCGCGTGACGCCGTCCTTGACGACCTTCTCCGCGGTGACGTCCAGGGCCAGCACCCAGGCGGCCTGCGGCTCGATCGTCGCGCTCAGGGTCTTGCCGTCGTAATCCACGGCGACCACCCGCCCGCGGTCCTGGTAGAGCACGATGTCGGCGGCGCCGGAGGCGATCACGTCGTGGTGGGTGCCGCCGGAATCGCCGGTCAGGGCCACCACCAGATCGGCCCCGGCGTTGCGCAGCTCCTTCGCTTTCCGTTCCAGAATCGGCCCCGGCGGCTGGAAGTCGGTGCGCGGCGAGCGGGTGATCTCCCCCGTGCGCGCCGGTGCCGCGGCCAGGACGCCGACGCGCAGCGGGCCGGCGTTGAGCATCGCCCGGTCTTCCAGCCCGTCCAACGGCTTGCCGGTCTGGCGGTCCACTGCGTTGGAAACGACCATGGGGAAGTTTGCTTCGAAGGCGCGGGTCATCAGCACATCGTCGCCGTGATGGAATTCCCGGTTCAGCGCCGCCATGGCGTCGATGCCGACCCCGTTCAGCAGGTCGATGACGTGCGCCCCCTGGTCGTAGAAGGACAGGACGGAGGGGGCGAGCGCCTGCCCGCCGTGCAGGACCAATACGGTTCCGCCCGCCGCCCGCTCCTGCCGGACCAGCGTGGCGAGCCGGGCAATGCCGCCGCGTCCCTGCACGTCCTCCAACTCGGTCGTGCTGTGGGCATAGAGGATGGTGAAGCGGGCGGGGTCCGCCCACGCGGTTCCACAAGCCCAAATTCCGAGAACCAGCGCGAACACCGGGTGCAGCCAGACACCCCTGCCGAATCCCATGCCGTCGTTCCCCATCCAGCGCCCGCACGGCCGTTGCCGCTGCGGGTCGCACCCCCGGTTCCGCGCCGGATTATGCGCGTTCGCGCGTCGGTGGTGAAGCTGTACCGAGGATGACAAATCGCCCCGTTCCACGGCGGGACGGTGCCCGGGCGCCATAAGTGAAAGCGGAGCCACCAAAACCACACTATTAACAGGGAATTCTCGGCCTATGCGGATGCTGCACCGCACCCATTCCACATTGGTAATACCAGTTCAAAAGGGGCGCCCCTATTCTCCGCCAGCCCATTCTCGGGGCGTTTCCTCCCTAGACTCAAGGCCGGAGCGACTGCTCCGGCCTTTTTTTCGTCCGCGGCGCGCCGGACGCCGGGGCCGGCCGGCGTGAAACCGGGGAAGCTTGCGGTGGATTGCGGACGGGCAGGCTTGCGCTATCCTGCGGCCCATGCCCGCCCTGCCGCCGCCGGAAATTCTGGATATCGCCCTCAGCCGGACCGCGAAGGTTCCGCTGTCCGCACAGATCCACGCCGCCTTGCGCGATGCCATCCGCGAGGGCCGGCTGGCCGGCGGAGCGCGGTTGCCGTCCTGGCGGGATCTGGCCGCGCAGCTCGGGGTGTCCCGCGGGACGGTGCGCGAGGCCTATGAGCGGCTGATCGACGAACAGCTTGCGGTCGGCTTGGGTGCCGCAGGGACGCGGGTGGCCGAGGGGGCCATGGCGGGGAGCATGGCGGGGCCGTCCCCCGACGGGCCGGTCCAGGCCCCGTCCTTCCCGGAGTTGTTTTCCAATGCCGAACGGGCGCCGCTGCCCTTCCAGATGGGCGTGCCGGCGCAGGACGCCTTTCCCTTCACAGTGTGGTCCCGGATCGTCGGGCGGGCGGCGCGGGCCGCGGCGGCGGCTCCGGTCGGTTATCCCGATCCGCGTGGCCATCCGGATTTGCGGCGGGAGATCGCCGCCGTGCTGGCCATCGCCCGCGGCATCCGCTGCGCGCCGGAGCAGATTTTCATCACGGCGGGCTATTCCGGCGCGCTCGGCCTGGTGATCCGGGCCTTGCGGCTGGACGGCGCCACCGCCTGGATGGAGGAGCCCGGCTTTCCCCTGACGCGCCGCGCCCTCCAACTCGCCGGCGTGACCGTGGTGCCCGTGCCGGTGGACGGCAGCGGGATCGACGTGGATGCGGGACTCGCACGGGCGCCGGCGGCGGGCTTGGCCGTGGTGACGCCCGGCCAGCAGGCGCCGCTCGGCGTGACCATGACGTTGCAGCGCCGCCTCGCCCTGCTGGAATGGGCCTCGCGGGCCGGGGCATGGATCGTCGAGGACGACTATCTCAGCGAACTGCAACTGAAGGGACGGGCCGCTCCGGCGCTGGCCTCCCTCGACCGGGATGGGCGGGTGCTGCACGCCGGAACCTTCAGCAAGACGATCAGCCCGGCGCTGCGGCTCGGCTTCCTGGTGGTGCCGCCGGGGCTGGCCGGTCTCTTCGGCGAGGCCGCCGCCTGCCTGTCCCCGGCTCCGGCTTCGGCAATGCAGCGGGCGGTGGCGGACTTCATGGCGAGCGGGCATTACTTTCGGCACCTGCGCCGGATGAAGCGGCTCTACGCCGCCCGCCAACAGGCGCTCCTGGTGGCCATGCGCGACGCCGCGGGGGTGGAGTCGCCGCTGGCGGTGGAGGCGTCGGGGAGCCTGTCGGTCCGCCTGGACCTGCCACCGGGCAGCCGCGACATCGCCATCGCCGCGGCGGCGCAGACGGACGGCCTCGCTCCGGTGCCGCTGTCGCCCTGGTACGCCGACGGCCCGGAGGCCGCTCGCCCCCGGGGGCTGCTGCTGGGCATCACCAACCTGTGGGAACGGCGCCTGTCCGACGATTGCCGCCGGTTGGCCGAGTTGGCGAAGCGGCATGGCTGACCCGGCGGTCTTCGCTCGGAGGCCTTCGCTCGGAGGTCTGCGGTCTGCGCTCAGCGGGCCGCGGCGGGAACCGTGCGGAAGCTGATGGCGAGGCGGTTGTAGAGGTTCATCAGGCCGATGGCGATCGTCAGGTCGGCCACCTCCTTCTCGGAGAACAGGGCGGACACCGCCTGGAACTCCGCGTCCGGGACGGCGGTCTCGGCCACCCGCGTCACCGTCTCCGCCCAGCGCAGGGCGGCGCGCTCACGGTCGGTGAACAGCGTTTCGGCCTCGTGCCAGACCGGAACCAGCACCAGCTTGTCGATGGTGACGCCGTTCTTCAGAAGATCGCGGCTGTGCAGGTCGATGCAATAGGCGCAGCCGTTGATCTGCGAAACGCGCAGATACACGAGGTCGATCAGCGTGACCGGAAGCCCGCACTGGCTGACGTAACCGTGCGCGCCGGCGAGGGCCTTCATGCCGGCGGGAGTGGTGGCGTGGTAGTCGAGACGCGGTGACATGGCGGTTGGTCCTCAAAGGGGATGCGGGAGGTTCCCGGCTGCCGCTGATCCTGCGCCTCCCGCCGGTCAGCCGTAAGGACCAAGACGTGACGGAAATCCTGTACCATCTCCCGCAGGAACGTCCGCATCAGGCGCCCGACATCTCCCGGCGGAAGGCCCGATCCATCATGGCGGCCACCCGGCCCAGCCGTTCCCGATCCGCGCCGTCGCGGGCCGCCGCCGACATCCCCATCATCGCCACCACCACCAAATCGGCCAGCGCGTCGGCGCGGTCCGGCGCCTCGGCGGCGATGAAGTCACGGACCGCGGCGCGGCCCTCCCGCTTGGCCGCGTCGGCCAGGGCCTGTGCCTCGGGGTCGGCGCTGTTGCGCGCCCCGTCGAGCACGAGGCACCCCGCCGTCCCTTCCTGGCTGGGATACAATTCCGCGGCGAGCGCCAGCGTCCGGCCGATCACCGTCGCCACGTCGCCGCCCCCCGCCAGCGCCCGCGCGAAGACGTTGGCTTCGCCCGCCGCGTAGCGCCGCAGGGTCCGTTCGAACAGCCCGGCCTTGCTGCCGAAGGCGGCGTAGAAGCTCGGCGGCTTGATGCCCAGTTCGGCGCCCAACTCGGCCACGCCGACGGCGTCGTAGCCGCGGGCGTGGAACAGGCGCATCGCCGTTTCCACCGCTTCGTCCACGTCGAAGGAACGCCGCCGTCCGCGCGGCTCCGATTTTTTTGTAGCAGTCACTATAAAAAATCCTTGCGCGATGCCCCGGAGTGATTTTATATAGCGGTCACTACATTAATTCAAGGAACCGATCATGAGCGACTTCGCTGGCAAGAACATCCTGGTGTTGGGCGGCAGCCGGGGCATCGGCAAGGCCATCGTGCAGCGCTTCGCGGCGGGCGGCGGGCAGGTTGCCTTCACCTACGCCGGCTCGGCGGAGGCCGCCGCGGCGCTGGCCGCCGAGACCGGAGCCGAGGCGATCCGCACCGACAGCGCCGACCGTGACGCGGTGATCGCCACGGTGGCGGGGCGGGGCGCGCTGGATGTGCTGGTCGTCAACGCCGGGGTCGCGATGATCGGCGATCCGCTGACCTTCGACCCCGACGCGGTTGACCGCATGATCGACATCAACGTGCGCGGGCCCTACCACGCGGCGGTCGAGGCGGCGCGCCACATGACCGGGCCTGGGCGCATCATCGTCATCGGGTCGGTCAACGGCGACCGCATGCCCTTCGCGGGCGGTGCCGCCTACGCGCTCACCAAGTCGGCGGTGCAGGGCATGGTGCGCGGCCTGGCGCGCGACTTCGGGGACCGCGGGATCACCGTCAACGCCATCCAGCCGGGGCCGACCGACAGCGACATGAATCCGGCCGACGGCCCGATGGCCGCCGCCATGCACGGCTTCATGGCGATCAAGCGCCACGCCCACGCCAGCGAGGTCGCCGAACTGACCGCCTTCGTCGCCGGTCCGCACGGCGCGATGATCACCGGCTCGTTCCAGACCATCGACGGCGGCTTCGGGGCCTGACGGCCGCCCGTTAAGTCTTTCCGCCCCAGCGGTCGCGGAAGACGAGGTCCTCCAGGGGAAGCCGGCTGCGCCAGCCGGCTTTCTCCAGTTCCGGCGTCTCGTGGAAATGGGAGACGTAGCCGAGGCAGAGGTAGGCCACCGGGACGATCCGCTCCGGTATGCCCAGCGTCGCGCGCAGCTTGTCCTCGTGCAGAATGCTGACCCAGCCGACGCCCAGCCCCTCCGCGCGGGCGGCCAGCCAGAGATTCTGCACCGCGCAGACGCAGGAATAGAGGTCCATGGTCGGGATGTGCGTCCGCCCCAGCACCACCGGGCCGGAGCGCTCCCGGTCGCAGGTGATGCACAGGTTGACCGGCGCCTCGCGGATGCCTTCCAGCTTCAGGCGGCTGTAGAGCGCCTTGCGCTCCCCGGTGAAGAGGGCGGCGGCCTCCTTGTTGGCCTGGGTGAAGTCGGCGTGGATCTGCGCCTTCACCGCCGGGTCCTGCACGACGATGAAGTTCCAGGGCTGCATGAAGCCGACTGACGGCGCGTGGTGCGCGGCGGTCAGCACGCGGGTCAGCACCTCCTCGGGCACCGGGTCGGGGGCGAACTGCCCGCGCACGTCGCGGCGGGAGAAGATCGCCTTGTAGAGCGCGTCCCGCTCCTCCGGTGCGAAGGCGTGGTCGCTCATTGGTCTGCTGCAATCACATGGAAGAAGGAGGCGAAGACGCTGCCGCGCCGCCCGCCGAGCGGGCCGAGGTCCGACCCGTCCGCCGCCGTCGCGGTGACCAGCGGTTCGTCGGCCCCGCGGTCGAGGATCGAGGCGTAATGGAACTCGTGCCCGCGCAGCGCGGTGCCCGCCCGGCCCAGCGGCGTGTCGGCCAGCAGGACGGCGCGGCGGTATCCCAGATGCAGCTTGCGCTTGGCGAAGGAGGTCCGCACCCCCAGCAGCCCGAGCATCGGGTGGGTGGTGCCCGCCGCGTCCTCCAGCGACTCGCCGAGCGTCATGTAGCCGCCGCACTCGCCATAGACCGGGCGCCCGGTCTGCGCGACGCGGTGCATGCCCGCGCGGAAGCGTCCGGCGGCGGCGAGGCGCCCGGCGTGCAGTTCCGGATAGCCGCCGGGCAGATAGACGGCGTCGGCATCGTCGGGCGGCGCCTCGTCGGCCAGGGGCGAGAAGTGGGTCACCTCGGCGCCCGCCGCGCGCCAGCCCTCCAGTAGATGCGGATAGACGAACGTGAAGGCGGCGTCCCGCGCGATGGCGATCCGCTGGCCCAGCGGCGGCAGGGCGGGCGCGAAGCTCCCTTCCGGCGCGCGGGAGGGCGCGGCGAGCGCCGCCACCCGGTCGAGATCGACATGCTGCGCGATGAAGCGGCCGAGCGCCGCCAGACGCTCCTGAAGGTCCGCCGTCTCCTCCGCCTGGATCAGGCCGAGATGGCGTTCGGGCAGGATCACGTCGGGAGTGCGGGGCAGGGAGCCGAGGACGGGAATGCCCAGCGCCTCGATGGCACCGCCGGCCAAGGCGAGATGGCGCGGGCTGGCGACGTTGTTCAGGATCACACCGCCGATCCGCACATCGTCGCGGTAGGTGGCGAAGCCCTTGACCAGGGCGGCGGCGGACTGCGACTGGCCCTTGGCGTTGACCACCAGGATCACCGGCCAGCCGGTGCGCGCGGCCAGTTCCGACGTGGCGCCGGTGCCGGTCGCCCCGACGCCGGCCACCCCGTCGAACAGGCCCATCAGCGCCTCGCAGACCAGCAGGTCGGTGCCCTCCCCGGCGCGGCGGGCCAGCGAGTCCAGCAGGTCCGGCCCCATCGCCCAGTTGTCGAGGTTGACGCTGGGCCGCCCGGTCGCCGCCTGATGGAAGGCCGGGTCGATGTAGTCCGGTCCCGCCTTCACCGCGCCGACGCGCAGGCCGCGCGCCTTCAACGCGACCAGCAGCCCCAACGTGACGGTGGTCTTGCCGGTGCCCGACGCCGGCGCTCCGACGATCAGCCCGCGCGGTGCAGCCTCAGACATGGGGGCCTCAGACATGGGGGCCTCAGCCATGGGGAATCTCCTTGGGCAGCCAGTCGAGCACGGGGCGCAGCCGCACCACCTCGCCGATCACGATGATGGCCGGGGGCTCCATCCCGCTCGCCTCCAGATCGGCGACGCAGGTGCCGAGCGAGGTCACCAGCACGCGCTGCCGCTCGGTCGTCGCGTCGGTCACCACGCCGACCGGCGTGTCGGCGGACCGTCCGCCCTCCATCAGCGCCGCGGCGATGCCGGGCAGGCCCTTCCAGGCCATGTAGAGGATCAGCGGCGCGCCCGTCGCGGCCAGCGCCTTCCAGTCCGGCCCGCCCGCGCAGCTGTGGCCGGTCGCCAGGATCACCGCCTGGTTCGCCGTGCGGTGGGTGGCCGGGATGCCGGCGTAGGCCGGGCCGGCGATGCCCGCCGTGATGCCGGGAATGATGCGGAAGGGGATGCCCCGCTCGGCCAGGGCCTGCGCCTCCTCGCCGCCGCGCCCGAAGACGAAGGGGTCGCCGCCCTTCAGCCGCAGCACGCGGTGCCCCTCGCGCGCCAGCTCGATCAGGCGGTTGGTGATGTCGTCCTGGTGGGCGGAGGGCTTGCCGCCGCGTTTCCCTGCGAACTCCAGCCTTGCCGAGGGCGCCGCCAGCGCCATGATCCGTTCGCCGACCAGCGCGTCGTGGACGATCACGTCGGCTTGCCTTAGACCTTGCAGGGCCAGCAGGGTCAGCAGGCCGGGATCGCCGGGACCGGCCCCCGCCAGCCAAACGCTGCCGGGCCGGAAGTCGGCCAGTTCCAGAGGAAGAGAAAGGGAGTCGGGCGACGGCTCTGCGGTCATGGACGAGCACTCAGCGACGGAAAACGGTGTGGACGGCGGCGAGGGGAATGGCGACGGAGGCGGCGACGGCAAGGCGCTGCGGCGGGGCTGGACGACGGGCACCTGCGCCACCGCCGCCGCGCGGGCGGCCTGCGGGGCGCTGTTCTCCGGCGACTTCCCCGACCCGGTGACCGTAACCCTGCCCGGCGGCCAGACGCCAGCCTTCGCGCTCGCCTGGACGGACCGCGGCGAGGGCTGGGCGGCGGCGGGCGTGGTGAAGGACGCCGGCGACGACCCGGACGTCACCCACGGCGCGCTGATCCGCGCCCGCGTCCGCCGCGCCGAACCGGGCCAGGGCGTCGTCTTCCGCGCAGGCGAGGGGGTGGGCACGGTGACCCGCCCCGGCCTGCCGGTCCCGGTCGGCGCCCCGGCCATCAACCCGGTGCCCCGCGCGATGACCCGCCAGGCGGTCGCGGAGGCCGCGGCGCTGGCCGGCGAGGCCCCCGACGTCGTCGTCGAAATCTCCGTGGAGAACGGGGAGGCGCTGGCCCGCCGCACCATGAACCCGCGGCTGGGCATCCTCGGCGGCCTGTCGATCCTGGGGACGACGGGGATCGTCGTGCCCTATTCCTGCGCGGCCTGGATCGCCTCGATCCAGCGCGGAGTCGATGTGGCGCGGGCGGCCGGGCTGGGCCACGTCGCGGCCTGCACCGGCGACACCTCGGAAAAGGCGGTGATCGCGCGCTATGGCCTGCCGGAGCACGCGCTGCTCGACATGGGCGATTTCGCGGGGGGCACGCTGAAGTACTTGCGCCGCCACCCGATCCCGCGCCTGACCCTGTGCGGCGGCTTCGCCAAGTTCGGCAAGCTGGCGCGCGGCCTGCTCGACCTGCATTCCAAGCGCGGCAGCGTCGATCTCGACTGGCTGGCTGAGCGCATGGCCGAGCTGGGCGCGACCCCTGACACCGTGGCCGAGGCCCGCGCTGCCAACACCGCCGCGCAAGTCCTGACCATCGCCGGGGAGGCTGGTCTGCCGCTGGCCGACCGTGTGGCGGCGCTGGCCCAGCGCACGGCGCTGGACACGCTCGACGGCGCCCCCGTGGCGGTCGAGGTGCTGGTCACCGACCGCCAGGGCAACATCGTTGGAACGTCCGGCTGGTCGGGACCTTGATCCCCTCTCCCCCCCGGGGAGAGGGTTAGGGTGAGGGGGATTGCAAAAATCCCTCACTCGCCCAGCCCCCGGTAGCGGCGCACATGCGACCCGTCGTAGAGCGCGCTGCACCGGAAATCCTCCACTCCCAGCGCCGGGCCGACCAGGATCAGGGCGGTGCGCTCCATCGGCGAGTCGGCCACCCGGGAGGCGATGTCGGCCAGCGTGCCGCGCAGAACTCGCTCGTCCGGCCAGGTCGCGCGGTAGACCACCGCCGTCGGGCAGTCGGCGCCGTAGAGCGGGGTCAGCCGCTCCACCACCCGGTCGATGACGTGGATCGACAGGTGGATGGCCAGCGTGGCGCCCGACCGACCCAGCACCTCCAGCGTCTCGTTCGCCGGCATGGCCGAGGCCCGGCCCTCCGTCCGTGTCAAAATCAGCGTCTGGCTGACCTCCGGCAGGGTCAGTTCGCGCCCCAGCGCGGCCGAGGCCGCGGCGAAGGCCGGCACGCCGGGCGTGATGTCGTAGGGGATGCCGAGTTCCCGCAGCGCCCGCGTCTGCTCGCCGAGCGCGCTGTAGACCGACAAGTCGCCGGAATGCAGCCGCGCCACGTCCTGGCCGGCCGCGTGCGCCGCCTTGAACTCGGCGACGATCTGGTCGAGCGTCAGCGGGGCGGTGTCGACGATCCGGGCGCCCGGCGGGGCGTGGGCGATGATCTCCTTCGGCACCAGCGATCCGGCGTAGAGGCAGACCGGGCAGGACGCGATCAGGTCGCGCCCGCGCAGGGTCAGCAGGTCGGGCGCGCCCGGTCCGGCGCCGATGAAATGCACGGTCATGCGAAACAATCCCTGGAAATCGCCAGCGCGCAGGTGGCGCGCGGGGTGGAACGGCGCGGCAGCAGAAGGGTGGAGCCCGGCCCGGCGGCGGCCAGCGCGGCGGCCTCGGCGACCGAGGCGACGCCCACCGCGGCCTCGACGCGGGCGGAGCGGGTCTGCACCCGGTCCTGAACCGCCATCAACGCTGAATCGTCAACGAACTGGAGCGGCAAGGCGAGCAGCCGCGCCGCCTCCGCCACGCCGGCTTCGTTGCGCTTGCGCATCGGTGCCGCAAGCTGAACGGCGCGGCGGGCGGCCTCGTCCAGTGCGGCTTCCGCGACGGTGGCGCGGACCAGCCCGGCGATCTCGTCACCGGGGCAGCCGGCCCGGCAACCGATGCCCGCCGCGATGATGCGATGCGCCGTCACAGCGGCTTCTCCGCCAGCCACAGAGTGACCGGCATCAGCGGGCGCCAGCCGGTGAAGCCGCCGATGGGCGTGGCTCGGCTGACGGCGATCTGCGACAACTGCCCGCCCAGCCGCTTGTGCGTGGCGATCAGCATCGCCTCGCTTTCCAGCGTCACGGCGTTGGCGACGATCCGCCCGCCGGGCTTCAGCGCCGACCAGCAGGCGTCCAGCACGCCGTCGTTGGTCAGCCCGCCGCCGATGAACACGGCGTCCGGCGCCGGCAAGCCGTCCAGCGCCTCCGGCGCCTTGCCGCGCACCAGTTCCAGCCCCGGCACGCCGAAGGCGGTGGCGTTGGCGGGAATTCGGGCGGCGCGGTCGGCCTTGTGCTCCACGGCGATGGCGCGGTTCGCCGGGTCGCTCAGCATCCATTCGACGCCGATGGAGCCGGAGCCGGCGCCGATGTCCCACAGCAGCTCGCCGCGGCGCGGGGCCAGCCAGGACAGGGTGACGGCGCGGATTTCGCGCTTGGTGATCTGGCCGTCATGCTCGAACCAATCGTCGGGCAGGCCCGGCGTGCGGGGCAGGGTGCGGGCGCCGGGCGCGGCGACGCACTCCACCGCCAGCGTGTTCAGGTCGGCCACGCGCTCCGCCGACCACGCGTCCGCCGTTGCAACGATGCTGCGTTCGCGAGGGCCGCCCATCGATTCCAGGGCGGTCAGGCGCGACAGGCCGAAGCCGCGCGCCGTCAGCAGCGTCGCCAGCTTGGCCGGGGTCGTTCCGTCCCAGGAAAGGATGAGCAGCCGCGCGCCCGGTTGCAGATGCGGAACGACCAGCTCCAGCGGGCGTCCGTGCACCGTCAGGGTGCCGCACTCCTGCAAGGGCCAGCCCAGGCGGGCGGCGGCGAGGCTGAAGGATGACGGGGCCGGAATGATCGACAGTTCTTCGACCGGCACGAGTTTCGACAGGGTGGCGCCGATCCCGTACCAGGACGGGTCGCCGCTCGCCAGCACGCAGACCCGTTGGCCGCGCCGCTCCAACAGGGCGGGGTAGGCGTCCGACAGGGGGGAGGGCCAGGGCAGCCGCTTCTGTCCGGCGGCTTCCGGCACCAGCACCAGATTGCGGGCGCCGCCGGCCAGCAGGTCCGCTCCTTCCACAAGCGCGCGGGCAGCGGGCGACAGACCGCCCCACCCGTCCTCGCCGATGCCGACGACGCTCAGCCAACGCCCCAGTCCTGTGCTATTGGCTTTGGTGGTCATGGCGCACCCCAAGGAGGACAAGCATGAAGGCGCTGATTCTGGGTGGCACCACCGAGGCCACGGCACTGGCCAGCCTGCTCAGCGGCCATCCGCGCATCGACGCGGCGGTGTCGCTGGCCGGGCGCACCAAACAGCCGGTCCTGCCGCCCCTGCCGACCCGCATCGGCGGCTTCGGCGGGGTGGAGGGGCTGGCGGCGCATCTCGTGGAGACCGGCATCGGTGCGGTCATCGACGCCACGCATCCTTTCGCCGACCAGATTTCCGCCAACGCCGCGGCGGCCTGCGCGCGGGTGGGCGTGCCGCTGCTGGTGCTGACCCGCAAGCCTTGGGAGCCGGGCGCGGGAGACCGCTGGATCGGCGTGCCCGACATGGCGGCGGCCGCCGAGGCGTTGCGCCCGCTCGGCGAGAGCGTTTTCCTGACCATCGGCCGGCAGGAGGTCGCGGTGTTCGAGGCGGTGCCGGACAAACGCTACCTGATCCGCGCCGTCGATCCGCCGGAACCGGCGCCGAAGCTGCCGGATTACCGCCTGATCCTCGACCGCGGCCCCTTCACGCTGGAGGGGGAATGCGCCCTGCTGGAGGAGCATCGGGTGGAGGTCATCGTCAGCAAGAACAGCGGCGGGATGGCGACGGAAGCGAAGCTGGAGGCCGCACGCCGTCGGAGGATACCCCTGGTGATGGTGGAGCGACCGCCCGGCAATGGCGGGGCGGAGGGGCACGAGGCGGCCTGGCTCTTATAAACATCTCCGAGCCCACGGGACTAAGGCGAAACTCGGATGCCGGCTTCTGCTTCAAATCAAAGAACAGAAGAGACAGTGATCGACAGAGCGTGTCCAA
>NZ_WHOR01000157.1:0-13390 GCF_013340925.1 Azospirillum formosense | reverse complement strand
TTGTGATTAGAGGACAGAGACCATCCCGTCCGGCATCTTCATGATGCTGGGGTCGGTGCTGCTGTTCTCTTTGATGAATGTGCTGGTGAAGCTGCTCTCGGAGACGTACCCCGTCATCGAGGTGACCTTCTTCCGCAACGCCATGGCTTTGATTCCCGTGGCGGTGGTCATCTCGCTCCAGGGCGGCTGGATCAACAGCCTGCGCACCGAGCGCCCGATGGGCCATGTCTGGCGCTCGGTCGTCGGGCTGACCGCGATGTCGCTGACTTTCTGGTCCTTCAGTCTGCTGCCGCTGGGCGACGCGGTGGCGCTGAACTTCTCGGCTCCGCTGTTCCTCACCGCCCTGTCGGTGCCGCTGCTCGGCGAGAAGGTCGGAATCCACCGGTGGAGCGCCGTGCTGGTCGGCTTCGTCGGTGTTCTCATCATGGTCCGGCCGTCGGGCGAAATGCTGACGCATCTGGGCGCGCTGGTCGCGCTCGGCGCCGCTTTCTGCCAGTCCTTCGCGATGGTGGCGATCCGCCAGCTCAGCAAGACCGAGCACGCCAACACCATCGTTTTCTACTTCACCGCCATCACCACCCTGATCCTGGCGCTGGTCATGCCCTTCGTGTGGATCACCCCGCACAACCTGACCGACCTCGCCCTGCTGTCGGCCACCGGCGTGCTTGGGGGAGGCGCCCAGCTGTTCCTGACGCGGGCCTATTCGCTGGCCCCGGCTGCCGTGGTGGCGCCCTTCAACTACGCCGCGCTGCTGTGGGCCGTGCTGTTCGGCTGGATGCTGTGGGGCGAGATGCCGACCTTGCACATGGTGTTGGGCGCTGCCGTGGTGGCGGTGAGCGGGCTGTACATCCTGCACCGCGAAACCCGCCGCCGTCTGCAGTCCAGCCCGCCCGCGATGGGCGGCGGCGGCGGCTGACCGCCGAAGCCCGTCCAGCTCACTCCGCCGCCCCTTATTCCGCCGCCCCTTACTCCGCAGGTTGCAGGGAACGCTCCATGGCCCCGGCGAGTTGGCGCGGGGTTACCGGCTTGTGCATCAGGCCGAAGCCGTGGCGCACGGCGTCGCGCTGGCACTCCGGACCGGTTTCCCCGGTCACGATGATCGCCGGGATATCGGCGTCGAACAGCCGGCGGATGTCGAGGATGGCGTCGGTGCCGACCTTTCCTTCGCGCAAGCGGTAGTCGGCGATGATGATGTCGGGCTTGCGGTTGACCGAGCGCAGCTTGTCCACCGCCAGTTCCCCCGAGCCGGCGATCAGCACCTCGTAACCCCATTCGCGCAGGATGGCCTGAAGCCCCAGCAGCACGATGGCATCGTCGTCAATGACCATGGCCAACCGCTCATCGCCGCTCGCCGACGCCGAGAGAACGGCACCCGTCGGCTCAACGGGCTTCAGAGTCTCCCCCAGCGGCACCTCGATGGTGAAGACCGACCCCGCGCCGGGCGTGGACCGGACGGTCACCGGATGGTCCAGAAGCTGCCCGATGCGCTGAACGATGGCGAGGCCCAGCCCAAGTCCCTGGCTGCGGTCGCGCTCCGGGTTGCCGACTTGATGAAACTCCTCGAAGATTCGCGGCAGATGCTCTTCGGAAATGCCGATGCCGGTGTCGGCAACCGTTATCCGCATCCGCCCGCCAACGGCCGTGCAGGTGATGGCGATGCTGCCCCGTTCCGTGTATCGGATGGCGTTCTCAACCAGATTGCGGATCATCCGGCCCAACAGCACCCGGTCGGAACGGATGTTGAGCGGACAGCCCTCCATCGTCCAGTCGAGCCCCTTGCCGCGCGCCACCGGGGCGTAACCCGCCGCGATGTGGTCGAGCAGGAGCGCCACCGGGAAGTCCTCCAGCGTCGGCTTGACCACCCCGGCGTCCAGGCGCGACACATCGAGCAGGCTGTCCAGCAATCCCTTCAGAGCGTCCAAACCGCTTTCCAGATGGCGCAGCGCCCTCATCCCCCTTTCGCCCTGGACATGGCCGTGCAGCGCACCGGAGAACAGGAACAGCGACTGCATGGGCTGGCGGAGATCATGGCTGGCGGAAGCGAGGAACTTGGATTTGGACAGGGCGGCCCGCTCCGCCTCCTCCTTGGCACAACGCAAGGCGTCCTCAGCCTCCAAGCGGTCGGTCACGTCGGTGTTCGTGCCGAACCACAGCACGACGGCGCCCTCGGAATCGCGCACGGGCAACGCTCGCGACAGGAACCAGCGGAAGGCGCCGTCCCGCCCGGCCATGGGAAAGGTATCCTCCCAAGGCTCCCCGGTTTCAAAGGACCTCTGGAGACTGGCCGTGACGCGTTCGGCATGGTCGGCGGAAAGAATTCCGTCCCACAGCGGACCGGAAGCGGCGTCCGCGCTCTCGACGCCCGTGTAGTCGCACCAGCGCCGGTTGTACCAGAAGATACGCCCGTCCGGGCGGGCCATCCAAGCAAGTTGTGGAATGGAATCCGCCAGCGTGCGGAAACGCAGCCCGACTTCCTCCGCCTCCTCCTTGGCCGCCTGCATGGCGTCGCGCGCCTCGAAGATGTCGGTGATGTCGGTGGAGGTGCCGAACCAGCGTTCCTCGCCGGTTTCCGGGTCGGTGATCGGCAGGGCGCGCTTCTTGAACCAGCGGTAGGTTCCGGCGGCGCTGCGGATGCGCGCCTCGGTGTCGAAGATCGTCCGTTGCTCGACCGCCTGCATCCAGACCGTGAGAAGGCGCTTTCCGTCGTCGGGATGAACGGCCTCCGCCCAGCCGAACTCCCGTGCCTCCTCCATCCGTTGACCGGTGTAGGATAGCCATTGTTGGCTGAGGAAGTCGCAACTGCCATCCGCCCGGCAGGTCCAGACCATCTGCGGAAGCGCTTCCAGGAGAGTGCGGTAGCGGTGCTCGCTGGCGCGCAGGGCCGCCTCCGCCGCGCGATGGGCGGACACGTCGCGGAAGTAGATGGACAGGCCGCCGCCCGCCTGCGGATAGACGTTGAACATCGTCCAGCGCTGGAAGATGCCGGACAGCGCTTCGAATTCCCGCGGCTGCTGGTCGGCCATTGCGGCTTCGAAGCTGCGGATGACCGTGTTGCCCGCGACGTCAGGAAACAGGTCCAGCAGGCTGCGGCCAACGAGGTTGTCGCGCGGGCGATCGAACATCTCCTGCGCGCGCTTGTTCACATAGGTGATCCGCCAGTCGCGGTCGATGGCGTAGAAGGCGTCGCCGATGCTCTCCAGGATCTGGTTCGCCTGCTCCACCGCGCGTTCCAGCGCGCGTTCGGCGAGAAGGCGCTTGCTGATGTCCTGGAAATAGATGGCCAACCCGGCGGACGACGGAAAAACCCGCAGGAAGAGCCATACGCCGAGCGGCGCGAAATAAGCCTCGAACTCGTCGGGATGGCGGTCCCTCATGGCGATGTGCAGGCGGTCCCACACCACCGTTCCCATGGCGTCGGGAAAGGCCTCCCACAAACGCTGTCCGGTCAGCTCGCTACCGCCGCCCATCAGACCGCGCGCGCGTCCGTTCATGTAGACGATGCGCCAGGACCGGTCGACCTCGTAGACGCCGTCCGTCGTGCTTTCCAGAATGGCGTGGGACCGCCGGTCGGCTTCCGCCGCAGCCTCCGCCACCCGCGCGCGTCGCTCCGCCGCCTCACGCCGGTCGTGGGAGCGGGCAAGGGCCCAGGCGACCAGCGCCGCCACCGCCAGCGCGCCCAGTCCGCCGCCGGCGATCGTGTAGATCGTGCGCCGTGCCGCCGCCTGGATCGGCTCGGCCGGGGTGCCGAGAGCCAGGAGCCAGCCGGGCGCCGCGACGGAGCCGGCCTTCGCCGACAGCACCTCCTGCCCCTGCTGGGTACGGGACAGGAAAAACTCGTCGCCGGTTTTCAGCGCATGGGCGAGAGACTCGTGCGCCGGCTTTCCGACCGCCGGGTCGAAGGCCGTTCCGGACCTCGTCCGCGCGATGAAGCGCCCATCGCGGTCGAGAAGCGCGACGATCCAATTCGGCGTCGCCACCTGATCGACCAGGACCTGACGCAGGGACCAGGCCCGCACATAGGCGGTCAGGACCAGCCGCACCTCGCCCACGCCCCAAACCGGCACACTGACCGCGAAGACCGGCTCCACCTTGCCGGCGGGGTCGCTGATGACTCCGCTGATCCAGACCTCTCCCGAGCGGAACACCCGGTCCGCCTGGGCGGAGCGGGCGACAGGGTCGATGCCGCCGGCTTCCGGTTCCTGCGGCCGGTGGAGCAAGTTGACAACACCCTGCCGGTCGCGCACCTCCAGGGCGACCCAATCCGAACGCTGCCGCAGCGCACGCTCCCCCCGGTCCCTCCAGACGACGCGGTCGCCGATGTCCAGCGAGCGGGCCGTGGACATGATTTCAAGCGCGCTGCGCGTCATAAGGACGCGCCCGTCCACCGTCCGCACCGCCGCGTCGGTGGCGTGGCGGATCAGCTCCTCCACCGATCGCTCCTGTTGACGGTCGACCAACATGATCGAAGCCACCGCAAAGGCGACGAGCGGAAGAAGCGCCAGCAGGGCCACAAAGGGGAGACGAAGGCGCATACCCAATTTTCACAGACCGTTGACGCCGCCCACTATAGACAGGCGCTCAGGCGACTCCCACAAAATCCGCTTATCTATCACTATTTTCAGTAAGGGTTTCGTGAAATTCTTGAAACCATCAAATGAAAGTTGGGTGCGCCACAATAGGTGGTAACGTGCGGGGCATAGGGGTGCAAGGTGGCACAGCCCTGAATTGTCCATGTCCAAATATCGATGGCGGGCCTGCGGGAATTCGATTTGCCGCGGAGACAGGCGGGCGGCACATTGGTCCAATGCCTGATTCCATGCCCCGTTCCGCTTCCGCCGGTCGCAGCGGCGACATCCGCTTCGGCGAGTTTGTCGCGCTCATGGCCCTTTTGATGGCTCTGACGGCGCTGTCCATCGACATCATGCTGGTCGCATTGCCGGACATCGCCAGCACCTTCGGGGTGGCTCGCGAAAACGACCGGCAGCTCGTCATCACCGCCTATATGCTGGGCTTCGCCGTCGGACAGCCCTTCCACGGTCCGCTGTCCGACCGGTTCGGGCGCAAGCCGATCCTGGCCGCTGGTCTGGTGATCTTCGCCATCGGGTCGCTGGGCGCGGTCTTCGCCCCCAGCTTCACCACGCTTCTGGCCGCCCGCGCGCTTCAGGGCTTCGGCGCCGCCGCCCCGCGCGTCGTCGCCATCGCCATCGTGCGCGACCGCTTCGTCGGGCGCGACATGGCGCGGGTGATGTCCTTCGTCATGATGATCTTCATCATCGTGCCGATCATCGCCCCGGCGCTGGGCGAGGGAATCCTGCGTCTCGGCACGTGGCCGTGGGTGTTCGGCGCCCTGTTCCTGGCCGCCGTCGCCGCCTTCGCCTGGTCGATGCTGCGGCTGACGGAAACCCGCGCGGCGGAGGACCGTCTGCCGCTGTCCCCGGCGGCGCTCGGCCACGCCTTCCGCAAGGTGGTGACGACGCGGGCAACAGTCGGCTACACCGCGGCGATGGGCCTGCTGTTCGGCGGGCTGCTGAGCTACGTCGGCAGCGCCCAGCAGATTTTCGTGGACGTCTACGGGCTGGGGGCGCTGTTCCCGGTGGCCTTCGGAGCGATCGCCGGGGTGATGGCCCTGGCCTCGCTGGTGAATGCGCGGCTGGTCGGGCGGGTCGGCATGCACCGGGTGTCGCACGTGGCTTTGATCGGCTACACGCTGACCGGCCTCGCCATGGCGCTGCTCGGCTTTCCGGAACACCCGCCGCTGCTCGGGCTCGGCCTGTTCATGGCGGCGATCTTCTTCTGCTTTGGCCTGATCGCCCCGAACTTCAACGCCATGGCGATGGAGCCGCTGGGCCATGTGGCGGGCATGGGATCGTCCTTCGTCGGCTTCTTCAGCACCGGCATAGCGGCGATGGTCGGCTGGATCGTCGGGCAGTCCTTCGACGGCACCGTGCGCCCGCTGACCATCGGCTTCACCGTTCTGGGCATTCTGGCGCTGCTGACCGTCCTGCTGACCGAGCGCGGAACCCTGATGCGCTCCACCCACGCGGCCCACGCGGCGCAACCCGGGGAGTGACCCGCCGACCGACGCGCCGGCGGGGAACCTCTTTCCTTGCCCCCGGTGTGTTCGATTCGGCATAACGTTCGCGACGCCCTTGGAGGGCGCCAAGCGGGCACCGGCCCATCACGCACGGGAGGTGACTGTGTTCCGCAAATTCGTCTATCTGCTGGCCCTGGCGCGCGAGCAGCATTTTGGCCGGGCGGCGGAGGCCTGCCACGTCTCCCAGCCGACGCTGTCCAACGCCATCCGCCAGCTTGAGGACGAGCTGCGCGTGCCCATTGTCGAGCGCGGGCAGAAATTCTCCGGCTTCACGCCGGAAGGGCTGAAGGTGCTGGAATACGCCCGCCGCATCGTCGCGGAGCGGGACGGGCTCTATCAGGAGCTGACGGCGCTGGGCCAGGGCCTGTCCGGCCATCTGCGGATCGGCGCCATTCCGACCGCCCTGCCCGCCGTTCCCCATGTGCTGGCCCGCTTCGCCGAGCGCTACCCGCAGATCCGCTCCAGCGTGCGCTCGCTCAGTTCGCGGGACATCCAGCGCGACCTCGACGGATTCGAGCTGGACGCCGCCGTCACCTACCTCGACAACGAGCCGCTGAGCAACGTCCGCACCGTCCCGCTGTTCTCGGAGCGCTACTTCCTGCTGGCCCAGCGCCGCCAAGTGCGGGAGGGCGCCACCGGCATCCGCTGGGCCGACGCGGCGAAGCTGCCGCTGTGCCTGCTCACCCCGGACATGCAGAACCGGCGCATCGCCGACACCGCCTTCCGCATGGCCGACCGGACGGTGGTTCCGCTGATGGAGACGAACTCCATCGTCACCATCTACACCATCGTGCGCAGCGGTCTGGCCGCCAGCGTGGTGCCGAGCCAGCTCCTCACTCTGGTCGCGCTCCACCCCGATCTGGTGGCCCTGCCGCTGACGGAACCGGACCTCACCTACGCCGTCGGACTCGTCTACGCCGACCGCGAACCTCCGGCCCCGCTCGCCAAGGCGCTGGCCGCCGTCGCCGCGGAACCGGGCCTCGCCGAGCGCGTGCGCGCTTTGACCGATGAGGCCCTTGCCCCCTGGGGTTTGTCAAAAGGGCTATGATCTCAAGGACATAACCGCGCGACCCGTGTGGTGATAGCGAAACCCTATCACCGCATCAGAAAATCAAATTTGCCCGCCTCCCCCAATGTCCGTAACGCTGACGGACGAGACACCAACGAAGCGCCGCCGATCCAGGCGGGCGCGGGGGAGGAGACCATGAACGCCCGATCTCCATGGAGCGCGGAACGCGCCACGGCGGTGATCGCCGCCAACCGTCACCTGCGCGGGGCTCTGCTGCCGATGCTGCACGCTCTTCAGGAAGAGTTCGGCTGCATCGACGAGGAAGCCATCCCGCTGCTGGCGCGTGAGCTGAACCTGTCGCGCGCCGACGTGCACGGGGTGGTGTCCTTCTACCACGAGTTCCGCCGCAGCCGCCCGGGCCGCCACACGATCAAGGTCTGCCGGGCCGAGGCCTGCCAGTCGATGAACGCCGACGGGCTGATCGACCACATCCGCCGCCGCCTGAAGGTGGATTTCCACGAGACCACCGCCGACGACGCCTTCTCGCTGGAGCCGGTCTTCTGCCTGGGCAACTGCGCCCTGGCCCCCGCCGTGATGGTGGACGAGACGCTGCACGGCCGGGTCAGCCCGGCCCGCTTCGACGCCATCACCGCCTCCACCCTGGCCACGGAGGCCGCGCGATGAGCGAGCCCCTGCACACGGTGTATGTGCCGCGCGACGCCGCCGCCCTGTCGGTGGGCGCCGACGAGACCGCCGCCGCCATCCGCGCCGAGGCCACCCGGCGCGGCATCCCGCTCCGCATCGTCCGCAACGGCTCCCGCGGCATGCTGTGGCTGGAGACGCTGGTCGAGGTGGAGACGCCCGAGGGCCGCGTCGCCTACGGCCCGGTGATGGCCGAGGACGTGCCCGGCCTGTTCGACGCCGGCTTCCTCGACGGTGCCGACCACGCTCTGGCCCACGGCCTGACCGAGAAGATCCCCTATTTCGCCAAGCAGGAGCGGCTGACCTTCGCCCGCTGCGGCATCATCGACCCGCTGTCGGTCGAGGATTACCGGCTGCACGGCGGCTTCCGCGGGCTGGAGCGGGCGCTCGCCATGACCCCGGCGGAGATCGTCACCGAGGTCACCGAATCCGGTCTGCGCGGCCGCGGCGGCGCCGGCTTCCCGACCGGCATCAAGTGGAACACGGTGCTGAACGCCAAGGCGGACCAGAAGTACATCTGCTGCAACGCCGACGAGGGCGACAGCGGCACCTTCGCCGACCGCATGATCATGGAGGGCGACCCCTTCTGCCTGATCGAGGGCATGACCATTGCCGCCATCGCGGTGGGCGCCACCGAGGGCTACATCTACATCCGCTCGGAATACCCGCACGCCGTGGCGACGATGCGCGAGGCGATCCGGCTGGCCTATGACGAGAAGTGGCTGGGCGACGAGATCCACGGCACCGGCCACCGCTTCCATCTCGACGTCCGCGTCGGGGCCGGCGCCTACATCTGCGGCGAGGAGACCTCCATGCTGGAAAGCCTGGAGGGCAAGCGCGGCACCGTCCGGGCCAAGCCGCCGCTGCCGGCGCTGGAGGGTCTGTTCGGCAAGCCGACCATCGTCAACAACGTGCTGTCGCTGACCTCCGTCCCGATCATCCTGGACAAGGGCGCCAACCACTACCGCGACTTCGGCGTCGGCCGCTCGCGCGGCACGCTGGCCTTCCAGCTCGCCGGCAACATCCGCCGAGGCGGCATCGTCGAGAAGGCCTTCGGCGTCACCCTGCACGAGCTGCTGTACGAGTTCGGCGGCGGCACCATCACGGGCCGGCCGATCCGCGCGGTGCAGGCCGGCGGCCCGCTCGGAGCCTACCTGCCGCCCTCGCTGTTCGAGCTGCCGAAGGATTACGAGGCCTTCGCGGCGGTCGAGGCGATGGTCGGCCACGGCGGCATCGTCGTCTTCGACGACAGCGTGGACATGGCCAGACAGGCCCGTTTCGCCATGGAGTTCTGCGCCGCCGAATCCTGCGGCAAGTGTACCCCCTGCCGCATCGGCGCGGTGCGCGGGGTGGAGGTGATGGACCGCATCATCGCCGGCGAGAAGGTGGCGGCGAACATCACGCTGCTGAACGACCTGTGCGAGGTCATGACCGACGGCTCGCTCTGCGCCATGGGCGGCATGACGCCGATCCCGGTGCGCAGCGCCCTGAAGCACTTCCCCGAGGATTTCACCCGCAGCCCCGCGGCTGTCGCGGCCGAGTGAGCGGAAAGGACCAGACCCCATGTCCATCCAAGACATCGATTACGGCACCCCGGCCCGCGAGTCCGCCACCATGGTGACGCTGGACATCGACGGCCGCACGGTGACCGTGCCGGAAGGCACCTCGGTGATGCGCGCGGCGATGGAGGCCGGCATCACCGTGCCCAAGCTGTGCGCCACCGACATGCTGGACGCCTATGGCTCCTGCCGCCTGTGCATGGTGGAGATCGAGGGGCGGCGCGGCACGCCGGCCTCCTGCACCACGCCGGTCGCGCCGGGCATGAAGGTGCACACCCAGAACGAGCGTCTGGGCCGGCTGCGCCGCGGCGTGATGGAGCTGTACATCTCCGACCACCCGCTGGACTGCCTGACCTGCCCGACCAACGGCAATTGCGAGCTTCAGGACATGGCCGGCGCGGTCGGCCTGCGCAACGTCCGCTACGGATACGAGGGTGAGAACCACCGCGCCGCCGTCAAGGACGAGAGCAACCCGTACTTCACCTTCGACCCGTCGAAATGCATCGTCTGCTCCCGCTGCGTGCGGGCCTGCGGCGAGGTCCAGGGCACCTTCGCCCTGACCATCGACGGGCGCGGCTTCGACAGCAAGGTGTCGCCGGGCGCCCTCGAACAGTTCATGGACAGCGAGTGCGTGTCCTGCGGCGCCTGCGTCCAGGCCTGCCCGACCGCGACCCTGACCGAGAAATCGCTGATCGAGCTGGGCCAGCCGGAGCACAGCGTCATCACCACCTGCGCCTATTGCGGGGTGGGGTGCTCCTTCAAGGCGGAGATGAAGGGCACCACCGTGGTCCGCATGGTCCCCCACAAGGACGGCGGCGCCAACGAGGGCCATTCCTGCGTCAAGGGCCGCTTCGCCTGGGGCTACGCCACCCACGCCGACCGCCAGACGCAGCCGATGATCCGCGAGAGCATCGACGATCCGTGGCGCACCGTGTCCTGGGAGGAGGCGATCGCCTACGCCGCCACCCGCCTGCGCGCGGTCCAGCAGAAATACGGCCGCGGCTCCATCGGCGGCATCACCTCCTCCCGTTGCACGAACGAGGAGGTGTATGTCGTCCAGAAGATGATCCGCGCCGCCTTCGGCAACAACAACGTCGACACCTGCGCCCGCGTCTGCCATTCCCCGACCGGCTACGGCCTGAAGCAGACCTTCGGCACCTCCGCCGGCACGCAGGACTTCAAGAGCGTCGACAAGTCCGACGTGATCCTGGTCATCGGCGCCAACCCGACGGACGGCCACCCGGTCTTCGGCTCGCGCATGAAGAAGCGGCTGCGCCAGGGCGCCAAGCTGATCGTCATCGACCCGCGCCGCATCGACCTCGTGCGCAGCCCGCACGTCTCGGCGACGCACCACCTCCAGCTCCGTCCCGGCACCAACGTCGCCGCGATGAACGCGCTGGCCCATGTGATCGTGACCGAGGAGCTGGTCGACCGCGATTTCGTGGCCGACCGGTGCGACCCGATGGAGTTCGCCCGTTGGGAAGCCTTCGTCCGCGACCCGCGCCACTCCCCGGAGAACACCGAGCAGTACACCGGCATCCCGGCGGCAGAGATGCGCGCGGCGGCCCGGCTCTACGCCACCGGCGGCAACGCGGCGATCTATTACGGCCTGGGCGTGACCGAGCACAGCCAGGGCTCCACCGCCGTGATGGGCATGGCGAACCTTGCCATGGCGACCGGCAACATCGGGCGTGACGGCGTCGGCGTGAACCCGCTGCGCGGCCAGAACAACGTCCAGGGCTCCTGCGACATGGGCTCCTTCCCGCACGAGCTGACCGGCTACCGCCACGTCTCCGACGACGTGGTCCGCCAGCAGTTCGAGGAGGTGTGGAACGCGGCGCTCGACCCCGAACCGGGCCTGCGCATCCCCAACATGTTCGACTCCGCGGTGGACGGCACCTTCATGGGCCTGTTCGTCCAGGGCGAGGACATCGCCCAGTCCGACCCGAACACCCAGCATGTGTTCGCCGCCCTGCGGGCCATGGAGATCGTCGTGGTGCAGGACCTGTTCCTGAACGAGACGGCGGCCTTCGCCCATGTCTTCCTGCCCGGCACTTCCTTCCTGGAGAAGGACGGCACCTTCACCAACGCCGAGCGCCGCATCAACCGCGTCCGCCCGGTGATGCCGTCCAAGACCGGCAAGCAGGAATGGGAGGTCGTCTGCGATCTGGCCACCGCCATGGGCTATCCCATGTTCTACCGCAGCGGCGCCCAGATCATGGACGAGATCGCCCGCCTGACCCCGACCTTCTCCGGCGTCAGCTTCGCGAAGCTGGACCGGGTGGGCAGCGTGCAATGGCCCTGCACGGACAAGGACTCGGTCGGCACGCCGATCATGCACGCCAACGGCTTCGTGCGCGGCCAGGGCCGCTTCATGATCACCGAGTATGTGCCGACGGAGGAGCGCGCCTCGCGCTTCTACCCGCTGATCCTGACGACGGGCCGCATCCTCAGCCACTACAACGTCGGCGCCCAGACCCGCCGCACCGCCAACGTGGCGTGGCACCCGGAGGACATCCTGGAGGTCCACGCCCACGACGCCGAGGAGCGGGGCATCCGCGACGGCGATCTGGTGTCCATCGCCAGCCGCATCGGCGCCACCACGCTGCGGGCGCGCATCTCCGACCGGATGCCGCAGGGGGTGGTCTACACCACCTTCCACCACCCGGTGACGGGCGCCAACGTGGTCACCACCGAGAATTCGGATTGGGCCACCAACTGCCCCGAATACAAGGTGACCGCGGTGCAGGTGACGCTGAGCAACCACCCGTCCGATTGGCAGATCCGCCGCGGCGATCTGGTGGAAGTGGCGGCGGAGTAATCCGAACCCCTCTCCCGTCCCGGGAGAGGGTGGACGCGAAGCGGCCGGGTGAGGGTCGTCCAAGGATAAGAGCATGATCCTTGTCGGCACCCTCACCCTTCCCGCGCTACGCGCAGGCCCCTTCCCTCTCCCGGGGCGGGAGAGGGAACACAGGAGACCAACGATGCAGTCACTCGCCCATTCCCTGCCGGCCAGCGGCACCGGCTTCCCGGAAGCGGCCAATCAGGCTGACGTGACGTGGCTGGTCGCCGAGGAGACTCCGGTGGCGTTCGAATACAACGGACGCTCCCACGCCGTGATGATGGCGACGCCCGCCGATCTGGAGGACTTCGCGCTGGGCTTCAGCCTGTGCGAGGACATCGTCGGCAGCGCCGCCGCCATCGACCGCGTCGACGTCCGCCCGGTGGAGGACGGCATCGTCCTGTCCATCGAGACCGACCCGTTGCGTCTTCTGCGCGGATCGCTCCGCCGCCGTTCCATGGAAGGGCGCAGCGGCTGCGGCCTGTGCGGGATCGACAGCCTCGCCAACGCGGTGCGCGAGCCGCCGCGGGTGACGGCGGGCTTCACCCCGTCGGTGGAGGCTGTGGCCGCCGTCTTTACCGCCCTGCCCGACCACCAGCCGATGAACCGCGCCAACAAGTCCCTGCACGCCGCGGCCTGGGCCGGGCCGGACGGGCGCATCGTGATGGCGCGGGAAGACGTCGGGCGGCACAACGCCCTCGACAAGCTGGCCGGCGCGCTGGCCCGCGCGGGGATCGACCCGTCCGGCGGCTTCGCGGTGATGAGCAGCCGTTGCAGCTTCGAGCTGGTTCAGAAGGCCGCGACCATCGGCATCCCCATGCTCGCCACCATTTCCGCCCCCACGGCGCTGGCGCTGAAGCTCGCCCGCGCCGCCGGCATGACGCTGGCCGCCCGCGCGCGGGGCAACGGCGTCATGCTGTTCCGTTGAAACGCTATTCCGGGAGCCGCCCCATGGACACCACACGCGAGATCGTCCGCATGGCGAATCAGATCGCCAGCTATTTCCAGTCCTACCCGCAGGACGAGGCGGTGACCGAGACCGCCGGCCACATCCGCGCCTTCTGGGACCCGCGCATGCGCCAGCGCCTGCTGGAGCACAGCAGCGCGGGCGGCGAAGGCCTGCACGAGATCGTCACCCAGGCGGTCGAGCGGCTGAAGGGGCCGACCGTGGGGAGCGCGTAGGA
>NZ_WHOR01000156.1:0-13471 GCF_013340925.1 Azospirillum formosense | reverse complement strand
GGGAGGGGGCATGCTGGGGTTGAGCCGTCGCCACCGCAACGAGTATCCGCGCGTCGAGATGGGGGGGCGGGGGCGTTCGGCGGTCCGGCCGTCCGACATCCCCAAGACGGGCTGGAAGGACATTCTCTGGCGCACCTGGGAAGAGCAGGGGAAGGACAACATCTCCATCGTGGCGGCGGGTGTGGCGTACTACGCCCTGTTCGCCATATTCCCGGCGATCGCCGCGCTGGTCTCGTTGTACGGCCTTGCCTTCGACCCGGCGGGCGTGGAGCAGCAGGTCAGCCAACTGGCCGGGCTGCTGCCGCCGGAGGCGCTGGACGTGCTGCGCGATCAGGCGCGCAACGTGGCGTCGGCACCACGGGAAGGATTGGGCTTCGGTGTTCTGTTCGGCCTCGCCCTGACGCTGTGGAGCGCGTCGCGCGGCACCAACTCCCTGATCACCGCGCTGAACATCGCCTACGGGGAAGAGGAGCGGCGCGGCTTCCTCCGGCTCGCCTTCCTATCGCTGGTGCTGACGCTGGCCGGGCTGGTGTTCGTGATCATGACCCTGGCGCTGATCGTGGCGGTTCCAGCGGCCATCAATTTCCTTGGCCTGCGGGACACCCCCATAGGCTGGGTCGCCAGCCTCGCGCGCTGGCCCATCCTCGCGGTGGCGATCGTGCTGGCGCTTGCCGTGCTGTACCGCTACGCCCCGGACCGGCGAGAGCCGAAATGGCGCTGGGTGACCTGGGGATCGGCCAGCGCCACGGGCCTGTGGATCATCGCCTCTGTGGGGTTTTCCGTCTATGTTTCGAACTTCGGCAGCTACAACCAGACCTATGGGTCAGTCGGGGCCGGCGTGGTGCTGCTGCTGTGGTTCAACCTCACCTCCTACGTGATATTGATGGGGGCGGAGCTGAACGCGGAGATCGAACATCAGACAGCCCGCGACACCACGGAAGAGGATGGGCGCGGTCCGAAGCCGATGGGCCACCGGGACGCCTACGTCGCAGACACCGTGGGCAAGCGCCGGGCGTAGCGTTTCCGGTCAGCGGTTGCCGCAGCTCTGAATGACATCGTCAACCTTGCGGCCCCCGTCCACGGTCAGCCGGTCGTGGACGAAGTCGGACCACAGGCCGGCCCGGCTCAGGTCGTCCGACACGCAGCGGCAGGTGGCGGTGCAGTGCGCCATCTCGCCGCCGCTGGCGGTGCAGGTCGCCACGCAGGAATTCTGGAAGCTGCGGACATCGGCCGGGTCGGCGCCGATTCCCATTGCCAGCAGCGACAACAGGCCGAACAGCACGGGTTGGTGCAGCAGATAGACCGCCAGGCTGTGCCGTCCGGCCCAGGCGAACCAACGCCCGACCGCTCCGCCCGGAGCCGCCGTCGGAACGGGACGCCAAAGGCGCCCCAGCGCCATCCCGAACAGGAAGCCGCCGAACCATGGAAAGAGCGGCACATAGTCGTTCGATTCCGGTTCGAAGGTCATCAACCCGATCCAGCGCAGCCAGGGCTCGTCGAACAGAGGCACGGCGAGCGTTTCACCCAGCGCGATCACCGCCACGCCGAGCAGCAGGAGCATCGGCCAGGGCAGGCGCAGCAGCACAAGGCCGAGCAGGCTGGCCACCGCCATGTGATGCAGCACGCCGAAGAGGATTGGGCTGTCCGGAAACATTGCCAACGACACGGCCGACACACCGCCCGCGGCCAGGACGAGCAGGGCGAGGCGCCGCAGGAAACGGTGCCGGTCGACCCCGCTCTGCGCCGCCAGGGTGAGGCTGAGTCCCGACAGGATCAGGAAGCTGCCGAGGATGCCGGTGCGAGCGGCCAGCCAGAACGGATCGCCGAACAGATCGAAATCCGCCAGCCCGAGATACGTCAGGTCCCAGGAACCGTGATAGACGGCCATGGCGAGCAGGGCCACGCCGCGCGCCGCGTCGATGGCACCGACGCGCCGTACCGTCGTGGTCGCCGATGCTGATGGGGTGGGGAGGATGGGCATGGGCGCGACTTTTGCCGGAACGGCGCGTCGCTGTCCACCGGTGCCCGTCAAGAAACCATGGTCTGGGGCAGGACCAGCCGGGCGGTGGTGCCCTGGCCGCGCGATCCGGTCATGCTGAAGGTTCCGCCGATCTGGGCAGCCAGCGAGCTGATGATCTTCAGGCCAAGACTGGAGGGGCGCGTCAGGGTGAATCCTTCGGGAAGGCCCACCCCGTCGTCGCGCACCGTCAGCACCAGCTCTCCGTCACCGGCGCGCAAATCGATGCCGATCCGTCCGGCCTCGCCGTTGGGGAAGCCGTGCTCCAGCGCGTTGCTGACCAGCTCGGCGAGGATCAGGGCCAGCGGAATCAGGGTGTCCGGCGGCAGGTCGAACTCGGTGGCGCTGACCGTGCAGTCGATCCGCTCCGCTCCGGAGGTCTTCAGGATGTCCTGGCACAGTTCGCGCAGGAACGGCTCCATGTCCATCGGTCCATCATGGGGAGCGTGAAGCCGGCGGTGCAGGCGGCCCAGGGTGGAAAGCCGCCCGGCGGCCTCCTCCAGCGCGCGGCGGGCTTCGGGGTCCTTTACTTTGGACTTCTGGATCGCGATCAGCGAGGAGGCGAGTTGGAGGTTGTTCGAGACTCGGTGCTGAAGCTCGCTGAACATCACCTGGGTCTGCTGCGTCAGGCGGGCGCTGCGGTTGCGCTCCTCCGCCAGCCGCTCCAGCGCCACGTTCATGATGTGGATCACGGCGATGTCCACCGCGACGACCAACCCGAAGAAACCGAGGGCCAGCGCGCTGCCGGGGGTCAGATCGAGCGATTGGCTGGTGCCGAGGAAGAAGTACCAGGAGGCCAGCCCGCTCAGCAGAGCCGTCAGGATGCCCGGCCACAGCCCGCCCAGGAAGGTGGTGATGATGACCGCCGGAAAGAAGGTCAGGAAGGGAAACCCCGCCGGCAGTTGGTCATCCAGCGCAAGACGCGCAACCAGGGCGACGGCGAAGGTCGCCAGCGCGAACATGAACCCCAAACCCTTTTGCCCGCGCAACCGGGAGAGCTTGGCAAGAGTCATATGCTGTGGTCGTCCGTTTCGAAAGCGGGGAACGGCCGATGCCGTCCGAGGGGAGAGAGCGTCTACGATATGGAGATTCGTACACGAACGCACTGCCTTTTATGCAGGTGCTTGGCAAATTAAGTTCGATCTTCGAGGAGGTTTGTCCAATGCTTGGTGGCGGGTCTTCCTGCGGGTGTCACGACATTGCGCACGTCTTCCCGTCGGGCCGGCAAAGACGCTCTGGAGCGTTGTACGACGATGCGGCGGCTTTCACGGTTCCGGGCTGCGGCGGGGTTGCCCCTTCGTTGAGCGCTTCGATGGCCTGCGCCTCTCTGGGCGATGGGCCAAACGGATCGGATATATGCTGCGGCGTGTCGCTCCCGGGCTCGTCGCACCGGTAAAGAGAAACGGCGCCATGGATTGCCATGGCGCCGTTCGTCACCGCATGTTGCGATCGCAACACCGCCGAAAGTCTTGATCGGAAGGTTCGAGATCCTTCGGTTGCGCTTCCGGTGCCGCGTCAGCGCTTCATGGCGATGCCTTCCACCTGCGACACGTCGCGCACAGCACCGCGGTCGGCGCTGGTGGTCAGGGCGGCGTAGGCGCGCAACGCCGGGGAAACGACGCGGTTGCGGCTGGCCGGCTTCCAGGCGTCGGCGCCCTTGGCGTTCTCGGCGTCGCGGCGGCGCTGCAATTCCTCGTCGGACAGAGCGAGGTTGATCTTGCGGTTGGGGATGTCGATCTCGATCCGGTCGCCATCCCGGACGAGGCCGATGGCGCCGCCCTGCGCCGCTTCCGGAGAGGCGTGGCCGATCGAGAGCCCCGAGGTGCCGCCGGAGAAGCGTCCGTCGGTGACCAGGGCGCAGGCCTTGCCCAGCCCCTTCGACTTCAGGTAACTCGTCGGGTAGAGCATCTCCTGCATGCCGGGGCCGCCGCGCGGGCCTTCGTAGCGGATGACCACCACATCGCCCGCCTTGACCGTGTCGCCCAGGATGGCCTCGACCGCCGCATCCTGGCTTTCGAAGACGCGGGCCGGGCCGGCGAAGACGAGGTTGGAGGCGTCGACGCCCGCCGTCTTCACGATGCAGCCCTTCTCGGCGATGTTGCCGAACAGCACGGCGAGGCCGCCGTCCTTGCTGAAGGCGCTGTCGACCGAGCGGATGACGCCCTTGTCGCGGTCGAGATCCAGATCCGGCCAGCGCTTCTCCTGGCTGAAGGCGATGGTCGTCGGGATGCCGCCGGGGGCGGCCTTGAACATGGTGTGGACACCCTCGTCCTGGGTGCGCTTGACGTCCCAGCGGTCCAGCGCGTCGCCCAGCGTCTTGGCGTGGACGGTCGCGACGTCGCGGTTGAGCAGCCCGCCGCGGTCAAGCTCGCCCAGGATGCCGAAGATGCCGCCGGCCTTGTGCACATCCTCGATGTGGACGTCGGAGACCGCCGGGGCGACCTTGCAGACGTTGGGCACACGGCGCGACAGCCGGTCGATGTCGGCCATGGTGAAGGGCACCTGGCCTTCCTGCGCGGCGGCCAGCAGGTGCAGCACCGTGTTGGTGGAGCCGCCCATGGCGATGTCGAGCGTCATGGCGTTCTCGAACGCCTCGAAGGTGGCGATGCCGCGGGGCAGGGCGGTGGCGTCCTCCTCCTGGTACCAGCGGCGGCACAGTTCCACCGCCATGCGGCCGGCGGCCAGGAACAGCTCCTTGCGGTCGGCGTGGGTCGCCAGGATGGTGCCGTTGCCGGGCAGCGAGAGGCCCAGCGCCTCGGTCAGGCAGTTCATCGAGTTGGCGGTGAACATGCCGGAGCAGGAGCCGCAGGTCGGGCAGGAGCCGCGCTCCATCACCGCGGCCTCCTCGTCGCTCACCGTCGGATCGGCGGCGGCGACCATGGCGTCGATCAGGTCCACGGCCTTGGTCTTGCCGCGCCAGTTGACCTTGCCGGCCTCCATCGGGCCGCCCGACACGAAGACCGCCGGGATGTTCAGCCGCATGGCGGCCATCAGCATGCCGGGGGTGATCTTGTCGCAGTTGGAGATGCAGACCAGCGCGTCGGCGCAGTGGGCGTTCACCATGTACTCGACGGCATCGGCGATCAGCTCGCGCGAGGGCAGGCTGTAGAGCATGCCGTCGTGGCCCATGGCGATGCCGTCGTCCACGGCGATGGTGTTGAATTCCTTGGCGACGCCGCCGGCCTTCTCGATCTCGCGGGCGACGAGCTGGCCCAGATCCTTCAGGTGGACGTGCCCCGGCACGAACTGGGTGAAGGAGTTGGCGATCGCTATGATCGGCTTGCCGAAATCGCCGTCCTTCATGCCCGTCGCGCGCCACAGGCCGCGGGCGCCCGCCATGTTGCGGCCGTGCGTGGAAGTGCGGGAGCGATAATGCGGCATGTCTCTACCTCAGGGATCGAACATTGCGTGCGGATGCGCAGGGGCAGCAACACTAGCAATCCCGAAGGGCAGAAACCAGACCTCTCGTTCCCATCTCCGCCCCATTTTCCGGCAGACGGAGCATGGGAGGTTTGCGGCGAACGAGGAGGGCGGAGTACCGCGCTCCGGTCAACCGCGCGATGCGTCCCGGCGCGACGCCTTGCCCGGTTTTCCGCTGGCGGCTCCGCCGCGGGAGATCTGGCCGCCGGTCTTGGTCGTGCCGGTCTGCTCCGTCCGTCCGGCGGCCACCGCCGACAGGTTCTCCGCCGCCGCCCGCGTGCCGCTGCCCCGGGCGGCCTTGGGCGTGGCTTTGGGCTTCGCGTCGTTCGCCGTGGTGGCCGCCTTGGGGCCCGCCTTGGGGCCCGCCTTGGTGGAACGTCGTTTCGGCGGGGCTTCCGGGGCGCTGCTTTCCGTTTCCGCGCTTTGCCGCTCGGCGCGGATCTCGTCATCGACCTCGGCCTCGGCCTGTGCCCAGTGCTCGTCGTGCCGGCCTTCGGGGCGGCCGTCCCGTTCCCAGATGTCGTGGGCGCGGCGGCGAACACGCTCGGCCCGATCCTGTTCCGGCTTTTGGGTCATGGGGCAGCCTCCTCCTGATCATGGCGGGTCACGGACCGGGCGGGGTAAGGGCCGGCCTGACCGTCACAACGCGGGAAAGCGGCACTGGTTTCAAACCATCCGAAACGGCGGGTCAAATGGCGGAAGATGCCCCATCAGCGGCTTGCCTGCCCGACGAAGCGGCTTTCGAAGCGGGCGGCGTCGGCCGGGGCCAGGGCCACATGCACGTGGGCCTGACCGTCCTCGTCCCGGCGGTCCAGCACCTGCCCATGCTCGTACAGCCACGCCAGGGCGCGTCCGTCCGACAGGTTGACACTCAACTCCAGCACCTGCCGCTCGGCGGATATGCGCCGGTCCAACAGATCCAGCAGGTCGTCCAATCCCTCCCCGGTCAGGGCGGAGACGGCGACGGCGCGTTCCTCCCCCTCCATCATGCGCTGGTTGGCGAGACGCATGTGGAGTGCTCCACGGGCGGTTGCCGGCATCTGATCGGTCTTGTTCAGCACCTCCACCACCCGCGGGTCGTTGGCGGCGTCGATCCCGAGATCGGCCAGAACCGAATCCACGTCCGCCTTCTGCGCCGCCGCGTCGGGGTGCGAGACGTCGCGGACGTGCAGGATCAGGTCGGCGGCCTGCACCTCCTCAAGCGTCGCGCGGAAGGCGGCGACGAGCTGGGTCGGCAGTTCCGACACGAATCCCACCGTGTCCGACAAGGCCATGGTCTTGCCGGACGCCAGGGCGATCCGACGCACCGTGGGGTCGAGCGTGGCGAACAGCATGTCCTCGGCGGTGACGCTGGCGCCGGACAGCCGGTTGAACAGCGTCGACTTGCCGGCGTTCGTGTAGCCGACCAGCGCCACCATCGGCGTGCCGCCGCGGTGCCGGGCGGAGCGGTGGAGCTTGCGCGTCCGCCGCACCTCTTCCAGGTCTGATTTCAGGCGGATGATTCGCTCGGCGATCAGCCGGCGGTCGAGTTCGAGCTGGCTTTCGCCGGGGCCGCCGAGAAATCCGAAGCCGCCGCGCTGCCGCTCCAGGTGGGTCCAGGACCGCACCAGACGCGAACGCTGGTAGGTCAGCGCCGCCAGTTCGACCTGCAATTGGCCCTCGCGCGTCTGGGCACGGTCCCCGAAAATTTCCAGGATCAGGCCGGTGCGGTCGATCACCTTGGTCATGCAGCGGCGTTCCAGGTTGCGCTGCTGCACCGGGCTCAGCGGATGATCGATCACCACCAGATCGGCGTGGAAGGCTTCGACCATGCCGCCGATCCGCTCGACGGTGCCGCGCCCGAACAGGGTGGCGGGGTCGGGATGGGCGACGCGGATCACCTCGGCGTGCGGCACCTCCAAGCGGATGGCCTGGGCAAGCGCGATCGCTTCGGAGAGGCGCGCGTCGGGCTGGCGCGCCGCCGCGTTTCCATCATCGGGGTGCGTGGGAAGAACGGGCAGGATGACCAGGGCGCGCCCCGCGGAGGGCGATCCCGCCCCGTCAGGATCGTGGCCCTGGACATGGCGGGAAACGGAGGCGGCGGAACGGGGTGACGGGCGGTCGTCGGAATCTGGCATCGGGCTGGCACCGTTCCTTACAGGCAAAGGGGTTGAGCGATCAGGAGTTGCAGGTCCGCAAAAAACAGCCTGCCGCTGCCGCGGTTCCAAAACCGTCCGGAATCGTGCACAAACCGGTGGCGTGTAACCTCTGGACATACTCCGATCATGTCATCCTTGGACCGCGGCGCCAGATCACCCCATACGGTCATGCCCAACCGGTCCGCCGGGGTGCCCGGCGCCGGCATGTTGGACCGCTGGCCCTGGTGGGGGCTGTGCGCGGCGCTGGCGGCGGTGATGGTCGTGTCGGCCCTGGCGATCGGCTTTCGCACCCCTTACTGGTCGCACGCCGACCAGGATCTGGTGCTGGCTTATCATGGGCTGCTGTTCAGCGAGGGGCTGCCCCAGGAGTATTTCGATCATCCCGGCTACACCTATTTCCTGGTGATCGAGGTCTGGTACCGGCTGCTGCACGCGCTGGGACTGATGCCGGTCATCACGCTGTCCGGCCTGCCGCCCGCCGCCGACACCGCAGCCTACAACGCGGCTTGGCAGAATCTGGTGGAGGCCGGGCGGGCGCTGTCCATCCTCGTGACCACCGCCTTCGCGCTGATCTACGCCAACCTTGTCCGCGCGCTGGTCGGCGACCGTCGGGTGGCCTTCCTGGCCGCCGTGGTGATGGCCTTCGGCATCGGCCTGTCCACCCAGGCGCGGCAGATGCGGACCGACCTTTTGTCGGCCTCCTTCGTGGTCACGGCGCTTCTTCTCGTGCTGGTCGCCGTCCGCACCGCTCCGGGCTGGCGGCCCCTGCTGCTTCTCGGGCTGGCCGGGCTGCTGGCCGGGCTGGCGGTGGTGACGAAGATCCAAGCGATTTTCCTGGCGCTCGGCATTCCGGTGATCGCGCTGGCCTTCGGGCGCCGCTTCGCTGGAGAGGGCGGGCGCTCTTGGATCGCAGCCGGGATCCTCGCGCTGGCGGCGGGTGCCGCGGCGCTGCCCGCGGTGGCCCTGATACAGCACGGCATCGCCAGCGCCGGCCAGTCGCTCTATCCCTACCGTCCGGTCGGCGGCGGGCTGTCTGGGGTCTATCAAGGGATCATCGTCGGCTGGGTCTTTCTCGGCATGGCCGTCTACGCGGCGGTCTGGCGGGTGCGCCTGTCCTACGCGGTGGCGGCCATGGCGGCGGTCGCGCTCGGGCTGGCGCTCGGCGTGCTCGCCCTGGCGATCCGCCCGCACGAGCAGAACGTCATCGCCGTCGCCAACCTGATCGAACACATGTTCGTCTTCACCACCTGGAAGCATCAGGCGGCGCTCCAGGGGCAGGAGCAGGTGCTCTCCGACGGGCTGGTGACGCTGCTGGCGAAGGGGCTGTGGCGCACGCTGGCCATCCGCACCATCGTCCTCCACCCCGACAACATCCCGCAGACCGTCGTGGTGGAATGGTTCATCATCGGCGGCTGCATCGTCCTGTGGCGCCGGGGGGAACGGGTTGCCGCGGCGCAGGCGGCGCTCCTGCTGCTGGTCGCCTGGGGCTTGGAGACGCTGTTCTCCCTGCGCGGCTTCCAGCGGGCCTACGCCGCCTACACCGACCCGCTGATAGGGCTCGCCGCTGCCTGGGTGCTGCTGCGCCTGCCCGGTCTGCTGGAGCGCGCCCGGACGCGGCGCTGGATCGTCGGCATGGTGGCGCTGGTGGTCGTGGTCGCCCAGGTCTGGCCCGCCATCGAGGCCATCCGCCTGCCCAACCCCGCCGGGCAGTGCGGCTGGATTCCCACCTATATGAAGCGGGTCGAGCCCTTTCCCTTCTGCCGCCCCGGTTGAGGTGCGGCGCGGGCGTCCCACATCCATGGGGAAGAAGCTGACCACGAGGCGCGACCCCATGGACGACACCGCCGACACCCGCTGGAAGACCGATCCCGATGCGCCAGACGCCGCGGAGCACGCCGCGGGAGAGGGAGGCGCCGATGACCTGGACCGGCGGGTGGCCGCCGCGGCGATGCGGCTCGCCGCCGGGCAGGGCTGGCGCAACACCGGATTGCTGGCGATCGCGCGGGCGGCGGGAGTGGCGCCCAGGGCCTTCTACCGCCGATTCCCCGGTCGCTCCGACGTGTTGGCCGCGGTGTCGCGGGTCGCCGACACCGCGGTCCTTGCCGACGATGCCCCGGTCGGTCCGGACGAAAGCGCCCGCGACCGGCTGTTCGATGTGATGATGCGCCGTTACGACGCGCTGCTTCCTTATCGGGACGGCCTGCGCTCGGTCGTCCGCGACCTGCGGCGGGAGCCGCTGACCGCGCTGGCCTTCTCCCGCTATTTCGGCCGGTCGATGGCCTGGATGCTGCGCGCCGCGGGGGTGGAGGCCGACCGCACCGGCGGCGCCCTCTTCGTGGCCGGGCTGGGCGCGGTTCAGGCGCGGGTCATGCGCGTCTTCCTGGAGGACGACAGCGCTGACCTGTCACGGACCATGGCGGCGCTCGATTCCGAGTTGCGGCGGGCCGAACGCTGGGCTGGGGCATTACGCCGCAGAGCCGGACGCGCCTCTCCAACCGCAACGTCTACAGCCCCGCAGGGCGCCGGGGAACCGGCTAAGGAACCAGGAAGCGCGTCCGCCGGTTGAGGTTCCATGAGCCGCGGTGTAGCCCCTGGTGCGACGCACAAGGGCGTTGACTATCTTTTTGGCAATCTGCATAGTCGCGCCACAGGTTTGCTGCGTCGCAGCATGCCGAATAAATCCTTTCGTCGGGGGTGAGAACCATGGCCAAGCAGACCGGTAACCCGTTCCTCGAATTCGACCTGTCCAAGATGCTGGGCGAGTACAAGGTGCCCGGCCTCGACGTCGAGTCGATCCTGGCGAGCCAGCGCAAGAACATCGAGGCGGTGACCGCCGCCAACCAGCTCGCGATCGAGGGTCTGCAGGCCGTGCTGCGCCGCCAGGCCGAGATCGTCCGTTCCTCTGTCGAAGAGGCTGGCACCTATGTGAACCAGGTCGCCGCCGCCGGCACGCCGGAAGAGAAGGCCGCCAAGCAGGCCGAACTGGTCAAGGTCGCCTTCGAGAAGGCCCTGTCGAACATCAAGGAACTGGCCGAACTGGTCGCCAAGTCCAACACCGAGGCCGCCGACGTGCTGTCCAAGCGCGTGTCGGAGAGCCTGGACGAGGTCAAGGCCGCCATCGCCAAGAAGTAAGTGTCTCTCCCGCCGGAGAGTGCCGTAAGGGGCCGCCCACCGGGGCGGCCCTTTCGCGTTTCAGCTTCGGCGCCGCCAGTGCTAGCCTTGCCCGTGACGATTGAAACCATGACAACCGCAACAGGGCAGGGACGAGACCCGTGACCATCAGTTACGACGATTTTCTGAAAGTGGACATCCGCGTCGGCACCATCACCGCGGCGGAGCCATTTCCGGAAGCACGCAAGCCGGCCTATAAGCTGACCATCGATTTCGGGCCGGAGATCGGGACGCGGCGCAGTTCCGCCCAGATCACGCGCCATTACGCGCTCAACGAGCTGGTGGGCCGGCAGGTGCTGGGCGTGGTGAATTTCCCGCCCAAGCGCATCGGCCCCTTCACCAGCGAAGTCCTGTGCCTGGGCTTGCCCGATGCAGAGGGCGAGGTCGTGCTGGTCGGGCCGGGGCAGGCCGTGCCGAACGGCGGCCGGCTGTACTGAGGCTGCGGACAGCAAAAGGGCCGGGAGGCGTTGCCGTCCCGGCCCTTTTGCTTTTGGCGAAGTGCCTTATTCGGCGCGCTCGATGGAGCCCCAGAGGTCGTATTCGTCGGCGTGCTCGATGGTCACGTCCACGATGTCGCCCGGCTTGACGTTCGTCTCGCCGTTCAGGAAGACGTTGCCGTCGATCTCCGGCGCGTCGGCGTAGGAGCGGCCGATGGCACCCTCTTCGTCGACCTCGTCGATCAGGACGCCGAGCGTGAAGCCCACCTTCTGCTGGAGCCGCTCGGCGCTGATCGCCTTCTGGGTCTCCATGAAGCGCTCCCAGCGCTCCTGCTTGACCTCTTCCGGCACGGCGCCGGGCAGGTCGTTGGCGGTGGCGCCCTCGACCGGCTCGTACTTGAAGCAGCCGACGCGGTCGAGCTGCGCTTCCTTCAGCCAGTCCAGCATGAACTGGAAGTCCTCCTCCGTCTCGCCGGGGAAGCCGGTGATGAAGGTGGAGCGCAGCACCAGATGCGGGCACTCCTGCCGCCACTTCCGGATGCGGTCGAGCTGCTTCTCCTGTGCCGCCGGGCGGCGCATCGCCTTGAGCACGGTGGGTGAGGCGTGCTGGAACGGGATGTCCAGATAGGGGAGGATACGGCCCTCCGCCATCAGCGGGATCACCTCGTCCACATGCGGGTAGGGGTAGACGTAGTGCAGGCGCACCCAGACGTCGAAGTTCGCCAACTCGCGGCAGAGGTCGATGAAGCGCGCCTTCACCTTGCGCCCGTACCAATCCTCTTCCGCATATTTGCGGTCGATGCCGTAGGCGCTGGTGTCCTGGGAGATGACCAGCAGTTCCTTGACACCGGCGGTCGCCAGCTTTTCCGCCTCGCGCAGGACCGAGACGACCGGGCGGCTCACCAGATCGCCGCGCAGGGACGGGATGATGCAGAAGCTGCAGCGGTTGTTGCAGCCCTCGGAAATCTTCAGATAGGCGTAGTGGCGGGGGGTCAGCCGCAGCCCTTCCGGCGGCACCAGATCGGTGAAGGGGTCATGCACCGGCGGCACGGCGTCGTGCACGGCGTTGACCACCTGCTCGTACTGGTGGGGGCCGGTGACGGCCAGCACGTCCGGATGGACCTGCCGGATCATGTCCGATTCCACGCCCATGCAGCCGGTCACGATGACCCGGCCGTTCTCCTTGATCGCCTCGCCGATGGCTTCCAGCGATTCCTTCTTGGCGGAATCGAGGAAGCCGCAGGTGTTGACCAGCACGACGTCGGCGCCGTCGTAGGACGGCGAGATGTCGTAGCCTTCGGCGCGCAGGCGCGTGAGGATGCGCTCGGAGTCGACGAGCGCCTTGGGGCAGCCCAGGCTGACGATCCCCACCTTGGGGGAGGAGGCCGGGTTGGTCTTGAAACCGGGAATGGACGGGGGGGTGCTGGTCATGGCGCGCATATATAGGCGAGTCGCGGCGCAACGCCAGACAAAACGCGCGGCGCAGCCCCGACACGAGGTGGTAGGTGCCCTGCGTTGTCTCCGCACCGGTCCGGTAATCCGCACGGCGCCACAGGGGGGTGCGACACCTTGTGCTGGATAGGATTTAAGGTCAATGTTTCGTTTACTGTCCTGATGCCGTAGTGTGCGCCCCGTCGTCGGGGGTGGGGAGCCATGGACTTGCCTACTGCGGTATGTTAGTTTGGTAACCATATAGTCTCTATAACGTACAGACGCGTTGCCGGCTTTCGCTCGCGGCGCCGTCTTTCTCCGGCAACTGTCGAGACCCCCCTGCCATGTCGAAAAGCCCCCAGTCCCTGGCATCGGCGCAGGCGATAGCCGAGGTCATGATGCACATCGGCCATATCGCCGACAGCATGGGCTATACACAGGGTTTGAAACCGTCGCAGTGGACGGCGTTGCGCTATTTCGCGCGCGCCAACGACAGCCAGCGGACGGTGTCCGCCTTCGCCGACTTCCACGCGACGACTCGCGGCGCTGCGTCCCAGATGGTCGAGGTTCTGGTGACGAAGGAGTTGCTGACGCGGGTCCCGGTGCCGGAGGACCGCCGCGTCGTGCAGCTTCACCCCACGGAGAAGGCGCTGGCGCTTCTCGAATACGACCCGCTGAAGGATTTCGCCGCGGTCATCGCGGCCCTGCCGGGGCCGGAGCAGTTCCAACTCGCGGATCTGCTGTCGCGCGTGCTGAAGGGGCTGTTGAGCCAGCGGGCGTAGGGAGGACAGGCACGAGCCCCCACCCCGGCCCTCCCCTGCGAAGCGGGGGAGGGCCGGGGTGGGGGCAACGCGTTC
>NZ_WHOR01000155.1:0-13619 GCF_013340925.1 Azospirillum formosense | reverse complement strand
GCTTCGCAGGGGAGGGCTTCATCTCCTCCCCCTGCGAAGCGGGGGGAGGTCGGGAGGGGGCCCGACACGACACGCCCACACACCCAAAAAGACCAAATGACCGCCGGACGACGCATTTTCCTGAACATCCGCGCGCTGGGGCTGGCCCGCATCGCCACGCTGCTGAGCGGACTGATCACCACGGCCTGGACCGCGCGCGCGCTCGGGCCGGACGGCTTCGGCGTGCTCGGCTTCGGCACCTCCATGCTGGCCTACGCCGCGCTGTTCGTGAATCTGGGCCTGTCCACCTACGCGGTGCGCGAGATCGCCCGCGACCGGGAGAAGGCGACCGATCTTGCGGACCATGTGCTGACCCTGCGGATGCTGCTGGCCGTGCTGGTCGGCGGGCTCTATGCCCTGTTCGTGCTCCAGCTCGACAAATCGGCGCTGGTCAAGGCGGTGCTGCTGGTCCAGGCGGTGCAGTTGCTGGGCAACGCGCTGCTGCTCGACTTCGTCTATCAGGCGACGGAGCGGATGAGCGTCATCGCGGTGCGCGAGATCGGCACGTCGCTCGGCAACATGGTCGCCGTGCTGGCGCTGGTGCGCGGGCCGGACGATCTGGCCGTCGCCGCCGGAATCACCGCCGTTTCCTTCGTCATCAACGCCGCCCTGATGCTGGCCCGCTTCAGCCGCGATTTCCGGATGCCGCGGCCGCGGGTGGACCTCGCCAAGTGGCGGGCGATCCTGAAGACCTCCGCCCCGATGGCGGTCAGCGTCTTCGCCTGGGCGCTGTTCTCCCACCTGGATCTGGTGATGCTGGGCTTCATGGCGCCGCAGACGGAGGTCGGCTGGTACGCCGCGGTGACCAAACTGCTGGTGCTGTCGCTGACCGCGGGGAACATCATCCTCAGCGCCTTCATGCCGCAGCTCGCCGCCGCCTATGGCGACCGCGAGGCGATGCGGGCGCGGATGCGCGACTACGCCGCCACCACATTGTCCATCGGCGCGCTGATCGCGGCGGGGGGTTTCACCCTGGCGCCGGCCATCCTGGGCACCGTCTTCGGCCCGGCCTACGCCCCGGCCGCCGACACGTTGCGCCTGCTGATGATCGCGGTGGCCATCGTGCACGTCAACCTGACCATGGGGAATCCGCTGCTCGTCTGGCACCGGCAGACCGGCTACATGACCGCCATCCTGATCGGCGGGCTGACCAACGCGGCGCTGAACCTGATCCTGATCCCGCGTTACGGGATCGAAGGGTCCGCCGCAGCGACCATCGTCGCGGAGCTGACCGCCATGACCGGCCTCGCCTGGCTGCACCGGCGCGAGGTCGGGCAGCTCTATCTCGGAATCGCCGCGCGGGCGGCGCTGTGCGCCGCGCTCGCCATCGGGGTCACGCTGGGCTTGACCCACGCGCTGCCGAACCTGATGGCTCCCGCTCATCCCCTGCCCGCGCTGCTGATCGGCGGAAGCGTTCTGGTCGCGGTCTACGCGCTGGCGGCGCTGCTCACCGGGCTGGTGCGCCCGTCGCGGCTGCGCCGGTTGATCGTGGCGGCGGCATGACCCGCCCGCCTCATCCCGAATCCCGAAGGACGCCGACCGGACGCTCCCTTGCCGCCGGTCCGGAGTACCACGAACAAAACAATGTTCGATCAACGGCATAGTCATTTCACGCCACCCCGAACGGCCGGAACAATGCCGCGCTGCAAGACGTTCGGATTGCGCATGGCGCGGGTGGCGGATGGCGGCGGCGCCTTTGGATGCATGCTCCAATCACTAGCAGGATCGAAAGACTATGCTCCCAAAGTCCTTTCCCGACCGGAACGTCTGTGTGCTCGGTCTCGGCTATGTCGGGCTGACGCTGGCCGTCGCCATGGCGGACGCAGGATTCCAGGTGCACGGCGTGGAAGTGCGGGACGAGGTGCTGGACAAGCTGGCCCGCGGCGTCCCCCATTTCCATGAGCCGGGCCTCGCCGAGAAGCTGCGGCATGTGATGGAGCGCGGGCGTTTCACCTTCGGCCGCACGCCGGACGGTTGCCGGGACTGCACCGTCTTCATCATCACCGTCGGCACCCCGCTGGACCGTGATGGGCGCGTGCGCACCGACATGATCGAGGCGGCGACCCGTCAGGTGGCCGACCGCATCCACGACGGCGACCTCGTCATCCTGCGCTCCACCGTAAAGCTGGGGACCACCCGCGAGGTGGTGGCGCCGATCCTGCGCCGCACCGGCAAGCGCTTCGACATCGCCTTCTGCCCCGAGCGCACGCTGGAGGGGCAGGCGCTGATCGAGCTGAACCAGCTTCCCCAGATCATCGGCGCGGAAAGCGTCGAGGTGGCGGCCCGCGCCTCGCAGATCTTCGGCATGCTGACCCCGACGACGGTCAAGGTCTCGACGCTGGAGACGGCGGAGATGATCAAGCTGGTGGACAACACCTACCGCGACGTCACCTTCGCCTTCGCCAACGAGATCGCCCGGCTGTGCAACGCCATGGAGGTCTCGGCGCTGGAGGTGTCGCGGGCGGGCAAGCTGGGCTACCCGCGCACGCAGCTTCCGCTGCCCGGCCCGGTCGGCGGCCCCTGCCTGGAGAAGGACCCACACATCCTGATCGAATCCGCCCGCGGGTTCGGGGTGGAGATGGACATCACCGCCGCCGGGCGCCGCATCAACGAAAGCCAGCCGGTCGAGGTGTCGCAGTTCCTGGAGCGGCTGACCGGCTCCATGCAGGGCTTCCCGCAGGAGCCGACCATCAGCCTGATGGGCCTCGCCTTCAAGGGCCGCCCGGCGACCGACGACCTGCGCGGCACCATGGCCAAGCCGCTGTTCGAGGAGTTGCGCACCCGCTTCCCCAAGGCGCGCTGGCGCGGCTTCGACGCGGTGGTGGCGGCGGACGACATCCGCGGCTTCGGGCTGGAGCCGGCCAACAGCATGGCCGAGGCGGTGGAGGGCGCCAACCTCGCCGTCATCCTGAACAACCACCCGGTCTTCACCTCCATGCCGCTGCCCGATCTGGCGCGCCGCATGGACCGGCCGGGGGTCATCTACGACTTCTGGAACAACTTCAACAGCCGCGAAGTGGACCTGCCCGAAGGCACGGCCTACGTGGCGTTGGGCAGCCACGGCGCCGCCCGCTTCGCCCATGTCGCGTAAAGAAGCGTCCCCTGACGCTGCCGCCTAAGGAAAGAACAATGCCGAAACATTATCTCGTGACCGGGGGCAGCGGCTTCATCGGCGCCGCCCTGGTCCGCCGGCTGGTGCGCGACGGGCACCGCGTCCGCGTTCTCGACGACAACTCCCGCGGCCATCCGCGCCGGCTCGGCGACGCCGTGGACGCGGTCGAATTCGTGTCCGGCGACATCCGCGATCCGGCGGCCGTGAGCAAGGCGGTGCGCGGCGTCGACGGCGTTCTGCATCTGGCCGCCGTCAACGGCACCAAGCACTTCTACGAGAAGCCGGAGGTGGTGCTGGACGTCGGCGTGCGCGGCATGCTGAACGTGCTGGACGCCTGTCGGGCGAACGGGGTGGGCGATCTGGTCGTCGCCTCCTCCTCCGAGGCCTACCAGACCCCGCCGATGGTGCCGACGCCGGAGGACATCCCGCTGGTCGTGCCGGACGTGCTGAACCCGCGCTACAGCTACGGCGGGTCGAAGCTGATCTCGGAGCTTCTGGCGGTCAACTGGGGCCGCACCGGCTTCGACCGCGTCGCCATCTTCCGCCCGCACAACGTCTACGGCCCCGACATGGGCTGGGAGCATGTGGTGCCGGAGTTCGTGCGCCGCGCGGTGGAGGCCATCGACCGCAGCCCGGAGGTCCTCGTGCCTTTCCCCATCCAGGGCGACGGCACCCAGACCCGCGCCTTCGTCCACATCGACGACGCGGTGGACGGCATCATGACGGTGATCGAGCGCGGCGAGCACCTCGGCATCTACCATGTCGGCAACCCGGAGGAGATCTCCATCGCCGAACTCGCCCGGCAGATCGTCGCCGCGCTGGGACGGGTGGCGGACATCCGGATCGGACCGCCCGCCCCCGGCGGCACCCAGCGGCGCAGCCCCGACATCGCCCGCCTGTCCGCGCTCGGCTACACGCCGCGCATCCCGCTGAAGGACGGTCTGCCCGGCGTGGTGGACTGGTACGCCGCCCGCAGCCGCGACGGCGACGCCGCGGTCGCCAGCGCCGCCGAATGAGGGAACCGAGACCCATGGAGCGAAACAGCCGCATCTTCGTCGCGGGGCACCGCGGCCTCGTCGGCTCAGCCATCGTCCGCCGCCTGGTGGAAGATGGCTACGACGACCTCGTGCTGCGCGGCCGCGACGAGCTGGACCTGACCGACCAAGCTGCGGTGCGCGCCTTCTTCGACCGGGAGAAGATCGATTACGTGATCCTGGCCGCGGCCAAGGTCGGCGGCATCCTGGCGAACGAGCGCTTCGGCGGCGACTTCATCCGCGACAACCTGCTGATCCAGACCAACGTCATCGACGCGGCCTGGCGGGCGGGGGTGAGGAAGCTGCTGTTCCTCGGCTCCTCCTGCCTCTACCCGAAGTTCGCGGAGCAGCCGCTGAAGGAGGAGGCGCTGCTGACCGGCGCGCTGGAGCCGACCAACAAGCCCTACGCCATCGCCAAGATCGCCGGCATCACCCAGTGCCAAGCCTACCGGCGGCAATACGGCTTCAACGCCATCTGCGCCATGCCGTCGAACCTCTACGGCCCCGGCGACCATTTCGACCCGGAGGGCTCCCACGCCATCCCCGGCATGATCCGGCGCTTCCACGACGCGAAGACCGAGCGGGCGCCCAGCGTCACCCTGTGGGGCACCGGCACGCCGCGGCGCGAGTTCCTCTATGTGGACGACATGGCCGACGCCTGCCTGCACCTGATGGAGCGCTACGACGGGGAGGACATCATCAACGTCGGCCCCGGCGAGGACGTCGCCATTGGGGACTTGGCCCGGCTGATCCGCGACATCGTGGGCTACGAGGGAGCGCTGACCCAGGATTTGAGCAAGCCGGACGGCCACCCGCGCAAGCTGATGGACGTGTCGCGCCTGTTCGCCACCGGCTGGCGGCCCAAGGTCGGGCTGGAGGAGGGGCTGCGCCGCACCCACGCGTGGTTCCTGGAGAACGCCGCCCCGCCGGCTCCCCGGGCCGCCGCCACAACGACCGGCGAAGCCGCGGAGTGACCGCCCATGCCCGATGATTCCACACCCCTGCGCACGCCCGTCTCCGAAGGGCCGGCGGCTCCGGCCGCGCTGCCGCCTTCGGTCCTGCTGGTGGCGATGAGCTATTGGCCGGAACCGGCCGGCAGCGCGCCGATGATGACCGACCTCGCCACCGCCTTCGCCGCGGCGGGGACGGACATGACCGTGCTGACCGCGCGTCCCAACTATCCGGGCCAGGCCATCTACGACGGCTACGCCGACGGGGCCGAGGACCGCCGCACGGTGAACGGCGTCCGCATCGAGCGGCTGCTCACCATCCCGCCGAAGGGCGGCGGCATGAAGGCCCGGCTGATCCATGAGGGCGTGCTTCACGCCGGCTTCCTGGCGGCCCGCGCCCGCGGGCGAGTCGCGCGGCACAAGGCGGTGCTGTCGCTCTGCCCGTCCATCTTCAGCGTCGCCGTCGCCGACCGCTTCCGCGCGCCGGGCGGGCGGCACATCGCCATCGTCCACGACATCCAGTCGGGCCTCGCCGGCGCGCTGGGCATGGGCGGCGGGGCCGCGCTGAAGGCCATCCAGGCGGTGGAGCGCACCGCGCTGAACCGCGCCGACGGCATCGTCGTGCTGTCGGAGGCGATGGCCGACGTGCTGCGCGACCTCGGCGTGCGGCGGCCGATCACGGTGATCCCGCCCCATGTCGACGCCGACGCCGTCCGCCCCCTGCCCAGGCCCGAAGGCCAGCCGCCGACCGTCCTCTACAGCGGCGCCTTCGCCCGCAAGCAGGGGCTGGACCAGGTGCTGGAGATGGCCCGCCACCTCCACGCGCTGCGCCCCGACGCCCGCGTGCTGCTGCGCGGCCAGGGCGGGCTGGAGGAGGAGTTGAAGGCCCAAGCCAAGGCGATGGCGCTGCCCAACGTGGAGTTCGCTCCCCTGATTCCGTCCGACCGGCTCGCCGAGGGGCTGGCGGAGGGCGACGTGCATCTGGTGCCGCAGCGTCCCGAAGGGGCGGCCTTCGCCATGCCGGGCAAGGCGGTGACCATTCTGTCCGCCGGACGGCCCTTCGTCTGCACCTGCCTGCCGGGCTCCGCGCTCGACCGGCTGGGGACGGAGATCGACGCCTTCCTGCGCACCCCGCCCGACGCGCCCGAGGCCATGGCGCAGGCCGTGGCCGACCTGCTGAACGATCCCTCCCGGAGCGCCGCGATGGGCCGCCGGGGCCGCGCCTGGGTGGAGGGCAACGCCAGCCGCAGCGCCGTCCTGGCGCGCTACGCCGCGCTGCTGCTGGGAGACGACGCCGCATGACGAAGCCCGCCCTGGTCTTTTCCTGGGAGATGTTCGGCCCCTACCACATGGACCGGCTGGAGGCGGTCGGGCGACGGCTCGGCCACCTCTACGACGTGGTCGGCCTGGAGGTCGGGTCGAAGTCCCACACCTACGCCTGGGACTCCACCGGGGAGGGGCAGCATTTCCGCAAGGTCACGCTGTTCCCCGGACGCTCCAAGGCGGACATCCCGTCCTTCCAGGTCTACCGCGCCCTGCTGCGCGAATGCCGCAAGGCGGGGGCCAGCCACGTCTTCCTGTGCCATTACGAGGAGCCGGACGTCTTCGCCCTGGCGGTGACGATGCGGCTGATGGGCCGGCGCGTCGTCAACATGAACGCCTCGAAGTTCGACGACAAGCCGCGGGTCCTCTGGCGCGAGGCGCTGAAGTCCCTGCTCTACAAGCCCTATCAGGCGGCGATCGGGGGCAGCCACCGCACCGTCGACTACTACCGTTTCCTGGGGTTGCCCAAGGACCGGCTGTTCATCGGCTACGACACCCTGTCGCTGGAGCGGGTGCGCCGGCTGTCCGGCATGACCCCGGCGCCGGACGGCGTCCCCTTCGCCGAGCGGCACTTCACCATCATCGCCCGCTTCGTGCCGAAGAAGAACCTGTTCCGCGCGGTCGAGGCCTACGACCTTTACCGCCGGCTGGCCGGAGACGCGGCGCGGCCCCTGCACCTCTGCGGCTCCGGCCCGCTGGAGGCCGACCTGCGGGCGGAGGTCGCCCGGCGCGGGCTGGAGGGGCACATCATTTTCCGCGGCTTCCTTCAGGAGAAGGGGATCGCGGAAACGCTGGGCTCCACCCTGTGCCTGCTGCTGCCCTCGCTGGAGGAGCAGTTCGGGCTGGTGGTGAACGAGGCGCTGGCGATGGGCGTGCCGACGATCCTGTCCGACCAGTGCGGCGCCCGCGACGTGCTGATCCGCAGCGGGCTGAACGGCCACATCGTCGAGCCCGACAACCCGGAGGGCTTGGCCCGCCACATGCTGTCCGTCGCGTCGGACGAGGCGGAATGGCGCCGCCTCAGCCTCAACGGGCGGCCCTTCCAGGCGCTGGCCGACGCCGGCTTTTTCGCGGAGGCCGTGGAGAAGGCCCTGCACAGCCTGGGCGCCCGCAAGGATGCCGACCAGGGCGCCGCCCAAAGCACCGATGAAAGCGCCCGCAAGGGCACCCGTGAAAGCGAAGCCTGATGACCGACCGCCGCAACTCCCCCCACATCGTCGTCTCGGGCCGCCTTCCCCCGCCCATGGACGGGATGAGCCGGGTCACCGCCCTGGTGTTGGACCGCCTGCGCAACCGCGGCCCGGCGGAGACCACGGTGGAGGTCGCGGACCTGTCGCCGGGCTGGAACGGCGGCGGCCTGCGCTACCATGCCGCCAAGGCGATGCGCGTTCTGCTGGCGGGCTTGCGGCTGGCGGCCGGGGCGACGATCCCCGACCGGCGCTTCTACATGCCCGTCGATTCGGGGCTTGGCATCTTCTACACGGCGGCGCTGGCCGGAACGGCGCGGCTGTTCGGCTATGAACGGACGCTGCACCACCATTCCTTCGCCACCATCTCCAAGCCGACCTGGCGGATGAGCCTGCTGACCCGTCTCGCCGGCACGGACTGCATGCATGTGCTGCTCTGCCCCGCCATGCAGGCGCGCTTCCAGGCGCTCTACCCGGCGGCGAAGACGGCGATGAGCGTCTCCAACGCCATCTTCACCCCGCCGGTGCCGCGGCCGCGCCACGGCAAGTCCGGACCGCTGCGCATCGGCCACCTGTCCAACCTGTGCGCCGACAAGGGGCTGGACACGCTGTTCACCCTGCTGCGCGCCCTGAAGACGGAGGGGGTGGACGTCAAGCTGGTGCTGGCCGGGCCGGGGTTGGGGCGCATGGACAACGCGCTGGTCGCGGCGGGGCTGGCGGCCTTCGACGGCGACGTGGAGTATCGCGGCCCGGTGGACGACGAGGCCAAGGCGGCCTTCTACCGCGACATCGACGTCTTCGTCTTCCCCACCCGCTACCGCAACGAGGCGCAGCCGCTGGTGCTGTTCGAGGCGATGGCGGCGGGCGTGCCGGTGCTGGCCTACGACCGCGGCTGCATCGGCAGCGACATCCCCCGCCCCGGCCTCGTCCCGCAGGACCGCGACTTCATCCAGACGGTGCTGCCGGCGCTGCGCCTGTGGGCCAAGGACCGCGACGCTCTGGCGCTCGCCTCGGAACAGGCGCACGCCCGCGCCCGCGCCGCCCACGAGGCCGGGCACAGCGGCATGGACGCTCTGCTCGACCGCATCGCCGGCCCGCTGCCCGAAGCCGCCGGAACCACCGTCCGTCCCAAACGCGCCATGGGCTGAGCGCCGTCACACCCAGCGCGCCACCCTCACCCCCACGCCGGACAGGAACACCGCCACCCCGGCCAGCGCGCGGGCGGTCCAGGGCGGCGCCGGGTCCAGCCGGGCGGCGTCACGGGCGTGGAGGCGCTCGTCGAGGCGGCAGGCCTCCAGCAAAGTCAACAGGCCCGGATCGGGGGCGAGCCGCCGCGCCAGGTCGATCTGCCGGGCGTAATGCCCATCCACCCACGCCTCCACCCCGGCGACCACCGCGTAGAAATAGGGCGGGCCGAGCCAGGCCGGCAGCCCGCCCATCACCCGGCCCGACCAGCGCCAGAAAGCCAGCAGCGCGCTGCGCCTCTCCGGCGGCAGGACCGCCTCGAACAGCCGCAGATGCCGCCGCTCGACCCGTCGGTGGGACGCGGCGAAGCGCAGAACCTCCGGGTCGCTGGTGGCTCCGGCGACCCCGTCGTAGAGAGCCACCGCCACGGTCTCGCCGACATGGCTGGCGCGCAGCTCGCGCCGGATGCGCGGCGGCAGGGCGGACAGGTCTGGATTCGGCGGCCCCATCCCGGTGGTATCCGACTGCTGGGCTGCCGGGGCGGGGGCGGGCGACTGAATGAGGGTCTCTCCGGGGTCAGCGCGCCCCTTCCGGGCCGATGCGCGACCAGGGAAGCTCCTGGAAACCGATCTTCAAAGCGGGGGAGTTCGGGCGCAGGCGGTAGTCGTCTTTCGCAGGGTTCATGAAATAGGGGTCCGGCTGGTTGCCACCTTGAACGGAGCGCGCCTGCGTGCGTTCCATGGGGGCCCCCGGCGCGCGCAGGCCGCGGCCCGGCCGGTCGAAGATGTTGTTCTCCAGCCGGTATTCGCCACCGGTCAGCGCGGTTACCAGCTGCTCCACCGGGACGCGGGCATGGATGATGTTGCGGCTGGCCTCGTTGTCGCGCAGGAAGCCCGCCGTCCCCGCCTTCGGCACCCATTCGAAGCGCAGGAAGCGGTCGCGCTCGTCGGTCAGCACGGCGATGTTGTTCTCCACCCGGTTGCCGTCACCGCCATGGATGAAGACCGCCGCCCAGCCGGTGTCCTCCAGGAAGTTGCCCTCCACCCGCACGCCGTTGGTCAGGTCGTCCAGATAGACGCCGAAGCCCTTGTAGCGGGTCATCCAACGCCCCGCCGCGTCGGTGGCGATCCCGCCGGTCCCCCGGATGTCGTTGAAGCGGATGACCAGCTTGGTGTCGATGTCGCTGCGCCCCAGCGTCTCGATGGCGCCGAGGTCGGCGGTCTCCCGCCCGACGTCGCGGATGCGGTTGTACTCGATCACGTTGTCGGTGTTCTTCGTCTCCGGGTTCCAGTTCTTCATGGAGATGCCGTAGCGGGCGGCGTGCCGGATGTCGTTGTGGGCGATCCGCGTGCGGGTCACCCCGGCGCTCATGATGCCGCCGCCGTAAAAGTTCACCTCGCCGACATGGCGGATGGTGTTGGCGATGACCCGGTTGCCGGCGCTGCCCGGAGTCAGTTCGATCCCGCTGCGCCCCAGATGCTCCAGCCGGTTGCCGCGCACCTCGCTGTCCGCGACGCCGACCAGGAGCACGCCGGTTCCGACGGCGGAGAAACGGTTGTCCAGGACGCGGTGCCCTGAACCGCCGGCCAGCCGCACCGCCGCCCCGTTGTAGGGCACGTCGGCGAAGGACAGCCCATCGAGGGTGATGGAGTCCGCCTTCTCCGCCTGGATCAGCGGGGCGGTGCGGGCCACCACCGCCTCGCCGTCGCGGGCGAAGCCCGCCGGGTCGTGGGGGCGGAGCAGCAGGCGCCGGTCCTTGGCGCTCCAGGCGAACTGGCCGGGGAATTTCAGGAAGTCGGGATGGCCGAGCAGGCGGAAGGTGCTGCCGTCGCGGAACGGGTACCAGCCGTCGCGGTCGAGCACCAGCGTGCCGTTGCGGTCGATGCGCTCGATGCCGCGGATGTCGTCGGCCTGCCGCTCGCGGTCGAGCGCCTGGACGCGCACGCCAGGCACCGCCCAGGCCGCCTGGACGGTGCCGGGCGGGAAGCGGAACTGCCGCTTGTCGCCGCCGCCCTTGGTCTGCTGGGCGACGAACCAGCCGCTGCGGATCGGGTCCTGCGGGTCGAAGGCGCCGCTCTGCGCCGCGCGCAGCCGCACCCCGCCGGTGCTGACGTCCAGCCCCGGCTCCCGCGCCAGCGGGGCGGAGACGACGCCGTCCCGCTCCGCCGTGAAGCCCGTCACCACCTCGCCGCCCGACAGCACCGGGGTCTCGCCGGGATAGGCGGCGATGCGCAGCCCGGAATCCTCCGGACCCAGCGTCACCGTGTCGGTCAGCCGGTGGGTGCCGCCGCGCAGCAGGATCAGGTGCAGGCCGCGCTTGCGCGCCTCCTCCACCGCGCGGGCCAGCGTGGCGACCGGGCCGTCCCGCCCGTCCGGGGTGGAGGCGGCGACCCGCCCGGACCAGCGGTCGTCGCCCTGGGGGGAGACGTGGATCGCCGGCTCCGCCGCGACGGACGGGGCGGGACCAGCCAGCAACAGGACCAGCCACAACAGCCCGCCCGCGAAGAGTCCAGGAATCCGGCGCGTCATATCACCTCCGTTCGGCTCCCCAGCGAAACTGGCGGCGGGGGGCGGATGAAGCAAAAGCGCGGACGGGGTGCCCCGATAGCGCCGCACGGATAGCCCTGACCGGGCGACCCTCGCCGTCTGCGCTCCCGGACGGGGGGACCCGACCGGGTCCGGCGGTGTTGCTTCCGGATGCGCCGCCCTCGCCCGTGGGGGTCGGCACGACGACACCGCCCCACCGGCCGCGACACCACCGGCCGTGGCCGGCGGCGCCGCGCGTTCACGAGGCCAAGCGGAGTCCGGTATGATCGAAACGGCGTTGATCGCGCAGGTGCTGGTGGTGGCCCTGGTCGTCGTGGCCTATCTCAGCACCGGCACCGCGTCGATGTTCCACCCGCTGACCTATTATCTGATCTTCCACACGCTGGTCTTCGTGATCCGGCCGCTGCTGGTCCACGGCTTCGGCATCGACAACGCCTGGCTGTTCATGGGTTACTGGCCGAGCGCGGCGGAATTCGTGAAGTCGCTGACGGTCAGTTCGGTCGCGCTGATCGCCTTCTCCATCGCCTGCGGCTGGGCCGGGCGGGTGAAGCCGGACTTCAGCCGGGCGCCCACCTTCACCTTCGACCGGCTGGACATCACCGCCTTCGCCCTGACCGTGGCGGCGCTGGGGCCGCTGGCCATCTACTCGGCGATTTTGCGCCAGGACGGCGCCGACTTCACCGGCACCGGCGACGTGCAGATGGAGCGCGACCCGCTGACCGGCCAGCCGGTCTACGTCAACACCACCGGCTACATCGCCGAGGCCCACTCGATGGGCCTGCCGCTGACGCTGGGCATCATCTGGGTCAGCCGCTTCCACCCGCTGTCCTTCATCCCCTTCATCGCCTTCGTCAGCTACCGCGCCTATCTGGGCTGGGGGCGCTGGGCGATCATTATGGGCGTGCTGGGCATGGTCCTGCTGATCCTCTACCACACGCGCACCAAATGGTTCCGCTGGTGGCAGCTCGCCTGCGGCCTGCCGGTGCTGCTGCTGTTCCACACGCTGGGCAACAACCGCGACTTCCTGCGCGGCGTGCTGGCCGGGACCGAGAATCCGGGCAAGCTGTTCAGCATCTTCCAGGGCGGCCAGGGCTCCTTCGTCGAAAGCGTGTCGAACCAGGACATCGCCAACTTCGACTTCCTGGCCTTCATCCTGTGGGCGGTGCCGCAGCAGTCAGGGACCTACACCTGGTTCACCCAGTATCTCCAGCTCTTCACCGAGCCGATCCCGCGCATGCTGTGGCCGGACAAACCCATCGGCGCACCGGTCAAATGGGTGTCGCTGCACGATTTCGGCAATTTCTCCAACCTCACCACCTCGCTGGCCGGCGACGGCTGGATGAGCGCGGGGTGGATCGGCGTGATCGTCACCATGGTGGTGGTCGGGCTGATCCTGGGCCGGCTGCACCGCTGGTTCTGGGAGTCGGGCTTCACCAACCGCTACGCGGTGCTGTTCTATTGCGCCTTCATCCCGCTGTCGCTGCAATGGTACCGCGACGGCAACATCACCATCGTCAAGTTCGGCTTCTTCTCGCTGCTGCCCATCCTGCTGTGGATCGGCGCGACCAAGGCGTTGCGCCTGTGGATCGGCGACTCCGCCGGATCGCCGCTCGCCCAGAGCCGCATGTCCGTCTTCCACAAGCCCGCCTTCCGCCTGCCCGGCATCCGGTTCCCCGCGGACCGGGCGTGAGGCGACCGGTGAGGGGCGGGCTGGACAGGATCCTTCTGCGCGGGCTGGCCCTCGCCGCGGCTCTGGTCCTGCCGCTCGCCTTCGTGCTGGACCCGCCCGACGGCGACCTGACGGAACTGGGCGGCTACGCGGAGAACCGGTTCGGCCCCAAGGCACCGCAAGCGATCTTCGTACCGCCGTTGGCCGAGGCGGCGCGGGCCGGTGCCGGTTACGACGCGCTGGTGTTCGGCGACGGCTTCTCCCGTCCCGAGACGACGGAGCGCCACGGCCGCTACGGCCGTTACTGGACCGACCACCTGCGCAACCTGACCGGCCTGACCGTCGGCGTGCGGGCCGCGGGCGCCGCGCCGCTGGCCGCCTATCTGGCCTCCCCCGACTTCCGCGAGCGCCCGCCGCGCGTGGTGATCCTGCAGTTATCGGAGCGCGACCTGAGGGAGCCCGTCGGCGGGCTGGACCTGTCGACCGTCACCACCCCCCCCCCAACCGCGCGCGCTCACATGCATCCGCCCATATAGACACCTTACCCTTCCGCCGTGTAGCGAGGCTTGGAGA
>NZ_WHOR01000154.1:0-13624 GCF_013340925.1 Azospirillum formosense | reverse complement strand
GAGGACGGGCCCCACCCCGGCGGAGCAGGCCGCGGCCCAGCGGCAGGCGCTCTACGCCGCCGTCGAGGCCCGGATTGCGCCACTGTTCGCGTGGCGGCGCCTTGCCGCCGATCCCAAGGCCAACCTCGGCAGCCCGCAGGCGCGGATGCTCAAGGCGGCGGCCGATGCGGCGGTGCCGGAGGATGCGGTGGCTCTCGTGTCGGCAATCCAGGCGACGGGCACGCCGGACCCGTGGCGTGACACCATCGCTCACGCGCTGGTCATGCCGAACCGGGTCGACGCGGCGGCCCTGCTGCGCCAGTTGGCCCGGCAGATCAAGCAGATGGGCACCACAGCGGTGGAGTACCGGCGCGGCCGCCAACCCTACGCCGACGCCTGCGTGGCGGCCAAGCGCGAGATCGGCCATGCGGAGGAACGCGTCGCGGCGGCGCTTTGGCGCGCCAGCCGTGACCCCAACGCCGATCGGCCACGCATCGATCGGTTGATTGCCGCGACCGAACGGAAAACGCCGCAGGAGCGGGCTGAGCTTGGTCGCCTTTTCCTCTGGAAGCCTCAGGAGATGGGGTTGGCCAGCGGACTGCGCGGCCGCCTGCTCTCGGCGGAACGGCGGGACGCCAAGACGGCGGTGGAGCAGTTGTGGACGGCCATCGAGGAGCTGGTCGCGGCCCGGGCCGCCGCGGCAACCGCCCGGCAGCGAGCGGACGCTTACGACGCCCGCCCCGACGTGCTTGTCGGTCGCCAAGCGGCCGAGGCGGTGAACGCGCTGAACCGAGCGCTGAACGCAGGGCCGCTCGGGTCTGGATATGTGCTCACCCAGTCGGCGGAGGCGTTGGAACTGGTGGCCTCGTGGGCTGACGTGCAGAACGCCGGCGTGACGCCCCAGCGCAAGGCCGCCATCATTCGGCGGCAGCAGGAGTATGCGAGGGAGGCGGAGCCGGAGGGGCCATCCTTTTCGCAATAGGCCGGCGTTTAAGGGGGGCAATAACCTCGTCCGTCCTATCCATCAGTTTGGCGGGTCATGCCGAGGTGGCGCCCCTCCGCCACGGTGGGTCTGGCATCATCCCGGTATGGCTGTGACAGGCTCCAAGGGGCGGCTGGGACGAACTCTGTTTGACTCTCGTGGCATGCGCAGAATGCATGCCACCGCCGGTCCCAGACCTCGACGGACAGCCCGCTGTGCGCGAACATGTTGGCGGTGTTTCCCAACCGGCATGGCCCCATGGATGACCGCGACCTTCCCGACCCCACCTATGGCTACTTCGTCATTTTCGAGAACCCGCCACCGCACGCCCGCAACTTGCCGGATGCTCGAACCGCCATCGATGCCATCGTTGAAGCTCGGATCACCGCCCGGGATTGTGCCGCCACCGTCCACCTGCGCCACCACACCGAGACCGCCACGTTCGACCTCGGCAGCGCCACCCCGGATGGCGTGTTCCACGTGGCCCCGCCGCTTCAGGAAGGCGACATCCTCACTCCTCAGGACCTGGACTTTCTCCAGCGTCAACAGCAAGAGGGGGATCCGCGCCATCCCGACCCCATCCCACTCCGACCAAGCAGCGCCCCGGCGCCCGCGGACCCGCCTCGCCCGGTATTGTGCCTGGACGAGAGCTTAAGAAACGTGCCGGTCACGTGGCCGGCCGGCGGTCCCCGCCCCGCCCCGCCGCCGAATCCAAACGCGACGGTCACGGTCATCTCAGGTGCCCGCCTTCCGTTCGGCCCCGGGTCAGGACGCACATTCGGTTCGCCGCGATGAGCGAAGCCAAGCTGTTGTTGGATGCGGTCGCCCTGGCCGACATGCACCGGAGGGCTGCGGAGATCGAGGCGCTTGAGCGGCGCAGGGGACGTCCCTTGTCCGCCGGTTCGCCCTTGCTCCTGGCGTTGTTGGCGTCTCCTCCTGGAACGCCGCTCTGGTCCTCACTCCCAGCCATTGAGGGATCCTCCATGACAACCGATGCTTCCTCGAAGCCCTTCCGGCCGGCACGGCTGTCCGAGGCACCGCGCGATCCTGATCCTGAAGGTGTTTTTGACGTGCCCGTGACGTAGCGCCGACGGTCCCGAGCCGGTGCCGCCGGGAGCCGTCGGAGTGTCAATGTCAGCGACGCCGTTGCCGTTCGGTTCGGACGACGGTCGCCGCTTTGGAGAGCCTCGCCCATGATCGATCGTCGAACCGCACCCGAGATGGCCGAGACGCCAATGGGGCGCTCTTGGGCACGGCTTCAGGCGCTGCTTCCATACCTGCCAGCACCGGTGCCGCCACCGTCGCTGGACGGCTGCCCGTGCGACCCGGTGTCTGGACAGTGCATCATGAGCGAGCCGGAACCCATCGACTGGCAGACGATGACCCGGCTGGGCCCACCTTTCGATATCGTCGCCCCGCTCATATCTCCAGAGCTCCATCCCTCTGTGCACGCTGACACGCTGGTTCTCAAGAAACCAGCGCCAACGCGGTAGAGTTATTGGACAACAGCAATTTTTCCTTTTCCTTCAGGGCGATGACCATTGGTCGGGGGCTTGTCCAATCGACCATCAGCAGACGGAAAGCCGCGGCATCCTGGTCGTCAAGCTCCGGGAGGCCACCGTCCTGGATCAGTGTGGACAGGGCCGTCTTCATGGAGATGAAGGCGGTCGCCAGCCAGTTGGCGGCGTCCATACCCGGCAGATTGTTGATTTCCAATTTTTCTGATCCGATCGTGTAGGCGATGTAGGCCTGCGTCCAGCCTTGCCGCGCCTCGACCGTTCCCAGCTGGTGGTAGCTGTGCCAACGTCCTTTGCCCGTGGCAAAACCAATGGGCGTGACTACGATGTCATCACCATCAGAGATTCCCTTGCCATAGGCAATGACGGCCGTCGCAAGGATATGACAAGAGCGTTTGGCCAGCCGCTCCAGTATTCCCTTCAAGACCGGGTTGTCGGTTATGACCAACTCGCCGGGGACGGTGGTGCCGGCCAGTGTGCGTTGCACAGCTCGTAGGATGGGGGTGGCGAAACGTCTGCTCCGTCGAACATCGTCAATGCCAAGCAGGTGAGTCGCCGTATCAAGGATGGCCCAAGGGGAGGTGGCGCCGGGTGTCTGTTCTGTCAGGGTCTGAAGGACCAAGTTATAGACGTTCCGATCGAGGTCACTTGCGGGGGTTGGGCCGCGCAGCCGATCCCGCAACGCTCCGTAGGTGTCTTCGGTGACCGCGCCGGCCAGAATTCGATTGGTCAGACAGCTGGTCAGGGCTGTGTGCCAGTGTGATCGAGCATCGACGCCCCATTGTTCGCTCATCGCCGACAGCCATTCACTGTCATAAGGAGCTTCGGTCTCCACCCGTTTTTCAACGGTGTGTTTGGCCGCCTCGTCGAGCAGCCCAGCTCTCTTCTCCGGTGTCAGAAGAAGCGCCGAGAGCGTTGCGCTGTTGCCGATCCCCTCCTGGGTCTGGGCCGCGGTAGGAACGAACGCCGTTAGCCAAGCACGGCTTTTCTTGGCGCTTCCGGTGATAATGCGGTCCAGAGCCGCGCCCGTGTCAGGGCCGAAGATGCCGGCAAGGTGGTGAAGCCGGATCAGGTGAATGGTGATCCCCGGTGCCGCTTCACCCGCTTGGATGGGGCGCAGCAGAGCCGTCGCCGTATCGGTGAGGAGGCTGGCGATGCGAGTGGTGTTCATCAGAAGGAGTTGCGCCAGAGCCTTGGCCTCTCTCGGCAGATCCGGTTCATCGGCCTTACCGAGCAGCACCAGAACCTGACGTCGGGTATATTGGTCAACCATCGCTGTGGGGATGGCCTTGATCACATCATCGTTCTTTGCGGCGATGGCGCCAGTGATGGAGCTCAGCCCGTCAATCAACTCGGAGGGCAGCGTTTCAGCCGCAAGCTGGGCTGTCAGATGATGGGTGGCCAGTGGCACCACGATGGTGGACCAGTCCGAATCTTTCCAAACAGCGTCATCGCTGGCGTCGATCAATCCCTTGAAGGCTTGGATGCGATCCGCGGCCAGGGGCATGCTTTTTTTGAAATCCTCCGTCAGTTGTGTGGCAATCAGAGCACGTCCCGTTCCATCTTCGGCGAGATCCAAGGCGGCAGGCGCGGCCGTCTGGAAAAAGCTGATCCAGCTGGGGATGTGATCACGCCAGTCATCGGCCAATAAGCTGTGTGCCAGCAGTGTCATGGCTGCTTGGCTGTTGGAAAAGGTTGCAATCTGCAGGGACGCCAGGGCGGCGTCCAACCGGGCAGTCTCGCCATTGGCACACATTTCCAGTTGCTTGGCCGCCAGCCGGTGACGTTCGGTGAGACCTTCCACAGTGTCGCAGTGGAAACCCGTTTGGTTGAGGCGCTCCAGCGTGCTGGCCACCACGCTTTCCAGCAATCGGGTTAGAATGGCGCTCGCCTCCGCACCAGCCTCGGCTAAGCGCTTCTTCCGATCTGCCTCAAACCGCCGGGCGACGACGCTCTTGGTTACGTTCGACACGGTGCTCTGGGCAAGCTTCGTCACCACTTGGGCCCCGATCTCTTTCATGGCCGAGTGGTTGCCACCCTTCAACAGCAGGCCCGTTACCATCTCAGTGCCTTTGCTCACCACCATTGTGGTGTTGGCGCTCTGCCGTTCGGCTTCGGCGCTCTCGTTGGCGTTGAGGCTGTCCAACTGGTCCTGCATGGCAACACGCAAGTCCCGGAGGTCTGACAGCGCGGAGTCTGTGGTGTGGAGCGGGGGGGCCATATCCGTGAAGCCGATTCCGACGCCTGTCTTCGTAACCACGTCCCGCATGGCGGCGCAGCCGGTCTTGAGGGCCGTTTTGACCATCCCTTCCAGACCGGCAATCCCTTGAGGGAGGTCGGGCAGTTTGCCCCATTCCTCATTGAAGTCGTGGCCCACATTGGCGACGATGCGGTGCAGTCCACTTGCCACCCAGTCATGCGCCACCGTGGCTGGGGCCATTACGGTCCAGGAGGGGGTTTGCAGAACCACGACCTGGTTGCTGGGCGCCGGCGTCGAGGGCCGGTCGGTATCAGCTGGTCCGGTGCCGGTCTCGTCAAAGAGCTCATTCAGAAAGCTTAGTGCTGGAGCCGCAGGGGCGCTGAGGGCTCGCGCCTCCTCCAGACTGTGCGGTTGTGGTAATGCGGCGTCCTTGTGGCTGTCGGCGTGCTGCAGGGTCGACAAACGCTCGAGGTCACGACACTCGTCATCGCTCAACCCCAAAAGCGCCTGGATGTCTGCCAATTCAATGCGGTCATCGTCGGACAGGCTGCCGTCCACACTGAGATCGCGGATGGTCTCGCGGTATTGTTCATAACGGTGAATCAACCGCGTACGGGCCTCGTTGGCCTCGGCCAGATCGATGCCCGCCAAAGCCGCCTTCCGCTCAAGGATGCGCTCTGTCTTATCGTTCAATCGGCCTTGAACGTAGAAGCGGCTAACCGTCGCGAGATACTCCGCGATGCCCATAATTCCCCCAATCATCGAAACGGCCCCTTTTGCAAGGTTGCCGGCCTGCGTCGGGGATGGTAGCGAGTCCCTCTGCAAAATCACAATAAGGTTGTGTCAGACGAAATCTGCTCGCCAAACCGGGGGCGGAACATCCTGTTCAAATGCGCGCCGGTGAAGCCTTCAGCATTGCGCAAATCTGGGGAACGGTTGGTATGGCGCGTCCATTGCGAGGAGCCACATCTCGACGGCGCGTACCTTCGTCGCACGGCTCCGCTCGATGTCCGGAAATGTCACCATAACGGGATGGGGCGGTCACGTTTCAGGATAAGGGCGGGCAAGCGTGGCAATGACCGACGCCCGAAACCGGCTCTGACCCGATCCAGCCGGTGTTTGAGGTGACGTTTCCGGACACTTCGGCCTTATGAGCCGCAGGAACGATGATTCCTGCAGATGGTTCTCGGCGGCAGAGTCCGTTTACTCGGTTCACACGGCGACATGGCGCGGCTGGTGGTCACACCGAGGCCTGCCCGAGCGTCACCTGGACGAGGTGGATCGGGGCGCTGCGGTGGGGGACGTGGTGCAGCCAGTCCGCTGACAGCCGGGGAGCGAGGCTAGATGTCGAACAATGACTGAACCGTCGATACGAGAAGATCGGTAGCATCCATCAGAGTGGGCGAGCTTCCCGAAGCACAACATCACGAAAATGTGCGGAAAGGCTGTGTGGGGTGCAGAGATCAATCTGTACGCCTGTAAGGGTTTCGGCCGCAATCTGCGCTGCAACGAGATCGAACAAAGAAACTCGAGCTGATGCATCGACCAAAATGTCCAGGTCACTACCCTCCTGGTCTTCCGCACGGTTGACCGAGCCGAAGACACGCGGATTCTCAAATCCGTGGTTTGCGATAATCTCCCGCAGGCCTGCCCGATGGGTGGCAAGAGCGGCGCTGGGTCGCACGGCATTCTCCTGGTTTCTTGATTTCCATATAGACGATAGGGGCCGACTTGCCAATCTTGGGTCTGAGCGGTGATCCGCCCACCGCAAAAGCCCACGGGTCACTCGAGCTTGTCGGGCAACCGCCGCAGACGCAGAAGGATGGGCATCCAGAACAGGGCGCTCACCACCGCCGGCCGACAGACGACGCCGGCGACCGGGCGCCCGATCCGCAGCAGCAGCTCGTGGAACCAAGCCGGCTTATGGCACTCGCCTAGGATGAATGGGGCGTATTCATGCCGCGTCACCAGGACGTAGCGAAGCCAGATTTTAAGATCCTCCTTCTTCAATTCGATGAGGTCAGTGTTCCACCACTGTTCCCACCGGTGCACATGATGGCTGTTGAACCATTCCGTGTAGGTCGGGCGCACTACCTGAACCCACGACGGCCAAGTCATCGTACGACCATCGTCAACGACGCTCACCAGGCGGATCTCGACCTCGGAGTAGGGAGTGCGGATGCCGTCTTCGTCGATGAACAGCGTCTTGAGTGGAATCGAGGGTAAGCTGACGACCTTGTCTTTTTCAAAGAGGCGATCAAAGCGGTGACGTTCCTGGTATTCGGTTGTTGCCGACCTCGCCGTCACCAAAATTTCCACGTCCGTCAGCGGACGGTCGGTGGTATTGCGAACGGCCATCACGGACACGGGGCGCTCGCGGTTGGAGAAAACCGCGTTTTCCAAGTGCAGGGAGTAGCTGATCCCGGCCCCAAGCGAATCCCACTGCCGCCGGAACCGCAAGGATTCGAGGTGCCAATCGTGAGCGGTGCGATAAGTTGGCTCCAGCAGGCGCCTGGTCAGCCAATTCCACAGAGGACGGAACAACCCAAACGGAACGTGGGTCTCAATAAACATCCGGCGCCCCTTTCAAAATCCCAGGTTGAGCTTACCGAATCCGTGGAGGCGCCGCCACTCTCCGCGCTCGCCCGGCTCACACGGCCAAATAGCGGGCGGAGCTGTCGCTGGGGCGGGCGTGCAGGTAGCGGCCGGTGGTCGCCACCGAGGCATGCCCCAGCGTCGCCTGGACGAGGTGGATCGGGGCGCCGCGGTCGAGGGCGTGGCGCAGCCAGTGCGCCGACAGCCGCGGGTCGAGCGCGCCGCCCTTGCGTGAGCGAAACAGCGGCGCGTCCGCCGCGGCGGTGCCGCGCAAGCCCTGCAGGGCCGCCCAGGTGCCGGCCGAGAGCAGCGCGGCCCGGGGGCCTTGCCACCCTTGCCAAAGACGGTGAGCTGGCCGGCGCCGTCGCGCGGCTGGGCGTCGCGCCAAGTCAGGGTGCACAGTTCAGAGACGCGCAGGCCAGCGGCGTGGAGCAGGCGGAGCGGGACGGCGTTGCGCGGGGTCGGCTCCCAGGGCGAGCAGGCGGTGGGCGGCCGCTTCGTCAAGGATGCACACGGCCAGCGTGCCTTTGACCGGCGGCACCGCCACGGTGGCGCCGACGTCGAAGGCCAGGTAACCGAGGTGGTGGACGAAGGCGAGCAGCGGCTTCACCGCCGACAGCGCGCGGCCCCGCGACGCCGGGGCGCGGCCCGCCAGCGTGTCGGCAAAGACCTGCAGGACGGCCAGCGTGACCGCGCGCAGCGGCGTGATTGCGGTGTTCAAGTCGGGTATGGATTGATGCGAATGTAGCCAACGGCATGCAAAGTGCATACCTTCTTCAAATTGCCCAGGGAACTTCGCCACGGATCTTGGCCGCAGCGAAGTTACTGTGATTACGGACAGATATTTGCTTTCTATGCCAAAAACATAGATGCGCTGTATAGTTTCACCAATTTTTTGACGGCCTATGCTAAGGAATAAGCTTGCCGACGAGCTTAAGCAATGATGATAGAGAAACTTTTTTTGCTAAATCATCAGCTTTGTGCAAAAAATCTCTTTTGCTTAGAGCTTGCTCAAGCTCCTGCATTTTCGAGTTCCTCCATTGCCAGATATTATCTTTGTTGGCGTTTGAATAATGCGGACATGACCGGAGTATGTCTCTACAGTCTTCAAATATTTCTTTAAAAAAATTAACATACTCGTCATGACTATGCTTTTCTTTAAACGAGTATACTAATTTATTGGCGATTTCCGGGGCGTCTGGCCTATCGAAAAAGACAATGCATGGAGTCTTGTCAAGCGGAACCTTCCATTCATCTGACAACTCACGAGAAATGGCAGCCGTCATTCCCGGAAGACCTATATCGAAACTTCTAAGCATTCCTAAGTTCCCATTAGTACTTCTTGAGTTTTTTCTTTCAATAATGATCTTTGGTGACGTATTTATTTTTGGGGTGTCTGGAACAATTATCAGCAGCTCTGGTCCTGATACCGTGTGTAGGTCAGCCCAATGATCCCTAATTAGCTTCGCAAACTCTTTATCTAAGTCGGTGTAAATCAAGAACGACAGAAACCCCATGAACTCTTTCACGTCGCGTGCTTTAAGGCCGCTCGATCTTTGCACGGAGTACATCCCGTATATTCCTTTGGTGCTTAGGTTGTGAAGATGAGGAATATTTATCAAAATCCGCTGGAAAATGGAACAACGGCAGCTGATTCCGTGCTTTTCACCTGCTTATCCGCAACCGCTGACGTTTCCGGGGCTCCGGTCCAGGGCATGGGTTGGGATCTGCAGGACTTGGTTATCAAACGGCGAGGTAGCGGGCGGAGCTGTCGCTGGGGCGGGCGTGCAGGTAGCGGCCGGTGGTCGCCACCGAGGCGTGCCCGAGGGTGGCCTGGACGAGGTGGATGGGGGCGCCGCGGTCCAGCGCGTGGGAGGCGTGGGCGTGGCGCAGCCAGTGCGCCGACAGCCGCTCGTCGAGGCCGGCGCGGCGCGCCGCCGCCTTGACCACGCGGCCGACGGCGCTGGGGTCGAGCGCGCCGCCCTTGCGCGAGCGGAACAGCGGCGCGTCCGCCGCGGCGGTGCCGCGCAGGCCCTGCAGCGCCGCCCAGGTGCCGGCCGAGAGCAGCACGACCCGGGTCTTGCCGCCCTTGCCGAAGACGGTGAGCTGGCCGGCGCCGTCGCGCGGCTGGGCGTCGCGCCAGGTCAGGCCGCACAGTTCGGAGACGCGCAAGCCGGCGGCGTAGAGCAGGCGGAGCAGGACCTGGTTGCGCGGGGTCGGCTCCAGGGCGAGCAGGCGGTGCACCGCCGCCTCGTCGAGGATGCGCTCGGCCAGCGTGCCTTTGACCGGCGGCACCGCCACGGCGGCACCGACGTCGAAGGGCAGGTAGCCGAGGCGATGGGCGAAGGCGAGCAGCGACTTCACCGCCGACAGCGCGCGGGCCCGCGAGGCCGGGGCGCGGCCCGCCAGCGTGTCGGCGAAGGCCTGCAGGGCGCCCAGGGTGACCGCGCGCAGCGGCGTGCCCACCGCCGCGCGGAAGGCGGCGGCGTCGGCGGCGTAGGCGCGCCGGGTGTGGCGGCCGCGGCCGTGCAGCCACAGCGCGACGAGCTGGTCGTCGCTCGTCGCCTGGACGGGCGCCGGCGGATCCGGCGTGTCGTGGGTCACGACCACCGCCCGGGCGCCGGTGCGGGCGATCGCCCCCGACCAGCCAATCGACCTCGCGGCGGCGGTCCGGGCGGCGGGAATGAACGCATGATAATGCTCCTTATCGGGCGTTCAACAAAGTTTGCTCGGCAGCCACATTGCGGCTTGCCCTTTGCCCAAGTTTGTGCGTTACTAACGTCAGTGATGTTACTGACGTTACTGAGTGGCCCGAACGCCTCAGACCACTCGACCTTCAGCGCCACACAAGGAGATGGCCATGGACGAGACCAGCCCGTTTTCACTCAAGCACCGCCCGGTCTACCTGCTGCCGTACGAAGCCCACGACGGCCCGTACAAGAACGCTACCGACTGCAAGTACCTCTCGATCGGCCTGGCGCAGTACGACCCCCGCGCCCTTTCCGTGAAGACCCTGCGTCACACCGGCGACAAGTGGAGCCGGCAGAGTGAGGAGATGCCGGCCCACCGTGCGATCGATCTCGTTGCCTTGCTCGCCTTTGCCCTCGAAGCGCAAAACAGCGGTGGCAACAACGGCGTCGAGATTCCCACCGACTTCCTGGAGAACCAGAGCGAGCCGATCCGCATCGAGAACAGTGCGGACAACGCGCTGAAGCGCGGTATCTTCGCCGAAAGCCTCGTTGGTGAGAGTGAGGCCGCCCGCTTGCTGCGCAACCGGTTGGGGAAATTGCGTGGGGTGCTGGAGCGCCTGCACAGGAACGACCTGATTCCCTGATCCCCGCTCGTGTCGTTGAAGATGCGATGAATCATTCCATGAGCAGTAGAGACCGGCCGTGGCCGGCAGCGTCAGCAAGCCGCGCTTCGTGCATCAGACGGTGATGTCGGCTTTCCACGTATCGCCGGCGCGCGTCAACCGGACATCGTCGCCCGCCCGGCTGCCGGGTGCAGAAGGGTGGGCGGCGCCGCGCCGGTATCGGTGATTGTCGTGCACGAAGTCACACCGGCTGCTCCTCTGGGGCAGCCGCGATCAAGGTGGCAATCTGACGATCGAAGCGAAAGGCATCCAGCGCAGGCCGGGCACGCTTGGTGATGTCGAGGCCCCATTCCGGCAGGCTGGCTCGGCCCACATAGTCACGGCTCTTGAAGGGGCCATGCGGCTCGCGCCAGGCAAGCGCGGGGATCAGGTACAACGCCGGCTCCTGCAGTTCCTCAAGCAGGACCACGGCTGCATAGCGGGTCGGGGACAGCGGAAAGACATCCTTGCGGAAGAAAATGTAGGTGGACGATGGCCAGCGGAGCGCCTTTACCTGCACTTCCAGAAAGCTGCCATTCAGGCGAATCACCAGATCGATGCCACGATCGTCGACCAGCGGCGTGTACACCTCGGCGCCATAGAGGGCAAACTCCATAGCGACGTAATGCTCGGCGAAGCGGCCAATCTGGAGATGGTTGAGGCGCGACCACGCGTGGCGTTCAAAGGCCATTTGACATTCCCTCACTGAAAAGGTCGTTCAGAGGGGTGCGAGGCCGAGCCGCTGCCGCACCCCATCCCAGTCGTCAAAGGCGAAAACTTCTTCCTGCAGTTCCTGGATTGCTCCGCTCCGGTCGCGGTTGACACGTCGCGCATCGCCTCCCCAGGCCTTGTAGTACCGCTTGGCCATATCATCGAAGCCCGGCCCAGGCTCACCGGTTCGATTCACAACAATGGTGGAGAGGACCGGCACTTTGCGTCCTTCGTCCAACCCGAGGTCGAGCAGCACCCCGCAGATCAGGCCCAAGGGACGACCATAGGCGGTGTACGGCCACACCCGCTGTTTCAGCAGGCCACGGTCGAGCAGAAGCTCAGCGATTTCCCCATAGGTGATGCGGGTACGGGCGTTGGCGCGCTCGACCAGCACCCGCAGAATGTCGGGAGCCACCACCAGAGTCCACGGCAGATCCCGATCGTCCGGTTTGCCATTGGAGTTGGCAAATACGCGCCGGAAACGTTCGGGCACACCCCCAGAGCGATCGACCGTGCGCATCGAGCGCCGGGCCATCAACGAGGAAGAATGCGGTGTTTGGCTCGCCAGCACGCTTTCCAGCCCTCGCAGCATGAGCACCGTGTCCCGATCCACCGCTCCCGCTTCGCGAGCAGCATCGAGCGTACGCTGGTACTTGCGAACCGACCAGCCAACGGCTTCGGCGATCTCGGCCGTGGTGAGGCCGAGCGCTTGTCGCGTCTCTTCGAGGTGGTCGGCGGTCAGATCGTCACAGTCGGTCAGGGACGTCAGCTGGCTGATGGTGGTGGCCATGATGCGGCTTCCGCATGTCGTTACTAGAGCGCCAAAAATGGCATACCAAAAATGGTGCGTCAATATTGGCGCGCTATCCCCCCCCCCCACACACAGGCGCGTGACAACAATGTGTTGACAACAGTGATGACTAGAGACATGTTGGCAATGTCTATTGCGCCTAGAAACGGAGGACCTCAATGGGGGTGATTAAAGTCAATTGGCCGTTGCGCATTCTTGTGCGCTCCCAGCGTATCGCCGGCGGCAGGAAGCTCCTGGAAATTTGCGAGCGGATGGAAACGATGGAAGAATTCCGCACGCGGATCCGCCTGGGGGCAAAGCCGGTCACCGCGCTCAGCCAACCGCTGCTCGCGGAGTTGCCCGAGGAGGAAGCTCGGGCTCATCCGCTCAAGCAACTCGCCGGCGAAGCCACGGCGCACGTCTGCGAAAGCATTCTCGGCGCGGTCCGGAGCACCGGATCACGGGCGATCGTGGGCGATCCCCTGTTCACCTCGGGAACCGGGTTTCGTGAGCCCGGAACCGTTGCGCCGCCCAGTCCGGACACGGAAGCGTCCTTCGCCCGCCTGGTGCAAAGCCTGATCGCGACCTTGCCGGACGCCGACCTCGAGGCCCTGGCGACGGCGATCGCCGCGGAACAGGAACAGAGGCGGGGGGCGTAGACCGCCCGCGCAATGGTCGCCCGGTGGAGCGTTTCGAGCTTGCTGTATGTAATGAGGTATGTTACATCATTTCACATGAATATCGCACGCCGCTTTACGAAAGAAGGTCAGGACGCTTATGCCGGGCTCGGCTTCCGGCGCACCGTTTCCATGTGCCGGCGTCCGACCCTGCGAGGCTCCGGCGGGACCAAGACCATCCCTGGTCGCGCCGGCGCCGCGCCTCTTTCGCAGGCGGATCACGCCGACGCGGCGCAGGCTCTTCTGGCGGCCGTGGCAACTGGCGAGATCGCCGGATACGTTGACCTCGTGGTCCGGGTCGACGCGTGGTCGCTCGGCGACTCCCAGCTGTTCCGCCGCGCCTTCGACCTTCTGGCGAACGACCTGCCCGACCGTTTCCTGATCGAGCTCGGCGTCGCTCCGGAGCACCTCGCCGCGTTCAGTCGCCGGGATCGTCAGGTCTTTTGGGAAAGCTTTGCCCGCGAACTGACGGCGCAATGGGCGGCGCAGGCCGGGCTGGAGGGGCGGACGACCTCCGAGATCTTCCTCATCGATGATCTCGAGGCCTTCCTGCACCCGGGCATCTTGGCGCTGGTTGTCCCCCGCGCCCTTGGCAGAGTGGCGGTGCGGGGGGAGGGTTCCCCCCGCCGCCGCGGCCGCGCTCCGGTCGGGCCCCCCCCGCCGCCCCCCGGGGGGCCCGCGCCGGCCCCCCCCCCCCGCCAGGGCTGGCGCGCCGCCACGTCACCGCCCGGCTGGGCCAGCGGCGCCAGATGGTCGAGGCGGGTGAAGCCGGCGCCGTCAACAAGGAGCATCTCCCCGCCCCAGGACCCACCGTCCTCTCC
>NZ_WHOR01000153.1:0-13684 GCF_013340925.1 Azospirillum formosense | reverse complement strand
GGCAGGGCGGGTGGCGCGGGCCGGGCCCCCCCCTTCGCGGCCGGCCCGCGGTCCCGCCCCGGCCCCGAACTGCCGCCGCCGGGGCGGTGCGCCGGGCTGATGCGGGCCGTTCGGGTGGAGGAATTGTAAGGCATTCAGCGCCGGAGGGATCGCGATGGCAAAGCTCGTGGCTGTGACCGCCTGCCCGACGGGGATCGCCCACACCGTCATGGCGGCCGAGGCGCTGCGCCGCACCGCCGCGCTGATGGGCCACGTCATCGCGGTGGAGACCCAGGGGTCGAACGGCGTGCAGACGCCGCTCTCCGCCGCCGACATCGCGGCGGCCGATGCGGTGATCCTGGCCACGGACATCGCCGTGGACGATTCCCGCTTCGCCGGCAAGCCGATCCTGCGCACCACAACCGCCGCCGCGATCCGCGACACCAAATCGGTGATCGGCAACGCCCTGGCCGATGTCCCCGGCGCACGGCCGGAAGCCGCCGTCCCGCCGCCGGCCCCGAAACCGGCGCCAACCGCGGTGCGCAGTCCCGGCCTGCTGGTCGCCATCACCGCCTGCCCGACCGGCATCGCCCACACCTTCATGGCGGCGGAGGCGCTGAAGCAGGCCGCCCAGGCCAAGGGCTACCGCATCAAGGTCGAGACCCAGGGCTCGGTCGGCGCGAAGAACGCGCTGACGGAGGAGGAGATCGCCGAGGCGGAGGCCGTCATCATCGGCGCCGACACCCATGTCGCCACCGACCGCTTCGCCGGCAAGCGCCTGCTCAAGACCTCGGTGGGGGAGGCGCTGAAACAGCCCGCCCGCGTGATCGACGAGGCGCTCGCCCTGCCGGCTCCGGCCGCGGCCGGGGCTGTCGCCGCGCCCGCCTACGCCGACGCGGTGTCGGGGGCCAAGGCGCGGCAGAAGGAGGCGCAGTCCGGACCCTACAAGCATCTTCTGACCGGCGTGTCCTTCATGCTGCCCCTCGTGGTGGCCGGCGGCCTGATCATCGCCCTGTCCTTCGTCTTCGGCATCGAGGCCTTCAAGGAGCCGGGAACCCTGCCGGCGGCGCTGATGCAGATCGGCGGAGAGGCGGCCTTCGGACTGATGGTGCCGGTGCTGGCGGGCTACATCGCCTATTCCATCGCCGACCGGCCCGGCCTCGCCCCCGGATTCATCGGCGGCATGCTGGCCTCCAAGATCGGGGCCGGGTTCCTGGGCGGCATCGTGGCGGGCTTCCTGGCCGGCTACATCGCCCGCTGGCTGCGCGACACCATCCGGCTGCCACAAAATCTGGAGGGGCTGAAGCCGGTGCTGATCATCCCGCTGCTCGGCACGCTGGCGGTCGGTTTGCTGATGATCTACGTCATCGGCACGCCGGTCGCCGCGATCATGAGCGGGCTGACCGCCTTCCTGCAGGGCATGACCGGCGCCAACGCGGTGGCGCTCGGCGCGCTTCTGGGCGCCATGATGGCGCTGGACATGGGCGGGCCGGTCAACAAGGCGGCCTACACCTTCGCGGTCGGGCTTCTCGCCTCCAGCACCTACACGCCGATGGCCGCGGTGATGGCGGCGGGCATGACGCCGCCCCTCGGGCTGGCGCTCGCCACCATGGTCGTGCCCGGCCGCTTCACGATGCAGGAGCGCGAGGCGGGCAAGGCCGCGGGCGTGCTCGGCCTCGCCTTCATCACCGAGGGGGCGATTCCCTTCGCGGCCAAGGACCCGCTGCGCGTCATCCCCGCGGCCATGGCCGGATCGGCGGTGGCCGGCGCCCTGTCGATGTGGTTCGGCTGCGGCTTGCGGGCGCCGCACGGCGGCGTCTTCGTGCTGGCGATCCCCAACGCGGTGGCGCCGCTCGGCCCCTACATCCTGGCCATCGTCGCCGGGACCATCGTCACGACGCTTGCCCTGATGATCCTGAAGCGCCGCGTCGAGGCCGACCCGGCCGCGGCGCCGGCCCTTGACACGGCGGCCCCGACCTCGTCCAGCCCCGCACCCAGCGGGGCTGGACGCTGAAAGGCCGGGACAACCGCATCCGCTGATACCGCACCCGCTGATTGTCGGCTCTACCACAAATTAGTTTTAATTTTCGCCAAAATTGAAAGAACTCGACAACTCCAGAGTGCTATCGCTAGCTTTGCGATGTTCCGCCGCCGGCCTGTTCCACAGTCCCCTGGAGGAACGGCAGCCGGCGGAGCGTGATGAGGATCTCGTATCGCATAGCGACGGTGGGTGGAATCCCGGTGGTCATCGCGGCGCTGATCGCGGTGTCCGCCTGGATTCTGCTGGAGCGCGCCGGCCGCTCGCGCGAGGCCGCGGTCCTGGCCGGCACCGTCTACCGCGAGATGATCGCCGCCACCGCGGCCCGCAACGACTTCATCCATTCCGCCCCCGAAGGCCGCCTGCCCCATGAGATCACGTTCCGCCGCGCCACCCACGGCGCGCGGGAGGCGCTGGACGCGCTGGGAGGGCTGGCGGACCAGGGCATTCAGATCGACGCCGTGGAGACCGCCCGCCATGCGTCCGACCGTCACGCCGCCCGGCTTGAGGAGCTGGTGAACGCCATCGCCTTCAGCGACGCCCGCGCCCGCGGCATGGCGGAGCAGGAGGCGCGCCTGCTCGCCCTGGCCGAACAGGCCCGCCAGCGGCAGCACGCCGCCAACACCACACTCGTCGCCTCCCTGGCCGAGGTCGACCGGCGGATGCGCGACAGCCGCGACTTGGTGGACGGTTTGCACGCGTTGCGGGAAGCGCTGCTGAACGCCCGGCTGGCCGCCAAGGACGAAGTGGCCACCGCCGGATCGTCCGATTCGCCAGCCGATTTCCCGCTGCGCTCCGGAAACCTGGCCCGGTGGCTGGACCGGGTGGAGCGAACCGCCGGCAGCCTCGCCGCTTCGCTCGCCGCCGGCGACGATGACGGGACGGCGTTGGCTGAGCTGACACGTTTGCGGGCCGAACGGCTGAACCGGAGGACGCTGTCGGAGCTGGCGCCGCGCTATGACACGCTCGTCGAGCGGGTGCTGAAAGCCGCCGACACCGGCTACGGCGCCGCTCAGGCCGAGGTGGCGGAGCTTCTGCGCCGCACCGTGTCGGCCCACGCCATGGAACAGGAAACCCAGACGGTCGCCATGACCGCCCTGACGCTCAGCGGACAGACCCTGAGGGCGCTGGAGCGGCGTGACACGCGCGGCCTGCGCGACGTCGCCGCCGAGAGCGGGCGGCTGCGCGACCGGGTGGCCGGGCTTTCCATTTCTCCGCTGATCCAGGACGAGATGCTCGCCGCCATCACCGCGTGGCGCGACGGGCTGGAGCGCGCCACCGACGGGCTGGCCCGCCAGAGCGGCGCCATCTCCGCGATGGACATGGATGCCGCCGCGGTGATGAACACCGCCCGGCGCTTGAATGACCTGTTCCAGGACAACGCGGTGCGCAGCGCCGATCTGCTGCGCTCCACCCTGCTCATCGGGGCGACCATCGGCCTGCTGTTCGCCGTCGGGGTGGCGCTCCTGGTGGCCGGCGGCATCACGCGGCCCCTGCGCCGTCTCCAGGGTGCCACCCGGCGGCTGGCCCGCGACCCGCGCGACGGTCAGGTGACCGACCTGGAGCGGCGCGACGAGCTGGGCGACATGGCCCGCGCCGTCCATCACTTCGCCGCCGAGATCAACCGCCGCGAGGACGAAATGCGCCGCGCCAAGGAACAGGCGGACTCCACCCTGGCGGAGCTGCGGCGGACCCAGGCCCATCTGGTGCAGGCTGAGAAGCTGGCCGCGCTGGGGCAGGTGGTGGCCGGGGTAGCGCACGAGATCAACACGCCGCTCGGCATCACGCTCACCACCTCCACCCTGATCCGCGAGAAGGTGCCGAAGATGAAGCACCTTCTCGATTCCGGCCAATTGCGCCGCCGCGAACTGGAACGCTTCCTGACCGACCTGGGCGACGTGTCCGAACTGCTGGTCAACAACACCGTCCGCGCGGCGGAACTGGTCCAGCGTTTCAAGGAGCTGGCGGTTGACCCGGCGGAGGAAACGCGCAGGCGCTTCGACCTCCGCCTCTGCCTGATGCAGGCGGTCGAGGCGCTGGGATCCTTCTGGGAACCGGCCGAACACCGGGTCGTCGTGGACTGCCCGCCGGGGCTGATGATGGACGGCTATCCGCAGGCCATCGCGCAGATCGTCTCGCACCTGCTGCTGAACGCGGTCAACCACGGCTTCGCCGAGGGGGACAGGGCGGATGGGGAAGAGGAAGGGCGGTGTGGCACCGTGACGGTCCGCGCCCGCAAGGCCGCGGCGGATGTCGTCGAACTGGCCGTCGCCGACGACGGGCGGGGCATCCCGGTGGAGCTTCGGACGCGGATCTTTGACCCTTTCTTCACCACGCGCCGCGACCGCGGGCACGCCGGGCTCGGCCTGCACATCGTCCACAACGCGGTCAGCCAACTCGGCGGCACCATCAGCCTGGAGGAGGGCGAGGAGGGCGAGGAGGGGGAGGTTGGGGCGCGCTTCGTCATCCGCCTTCCTCCCGCCACGCCGGAGAAGGAGGGCGCGTGACGCCGGCGGACGCTTGCGCGCCGCGCCGGTTCCGGTTTACTGCAAGGCGGGTCCGTTCGACGATTACCCGTTTGATGATTTCAGCGCGGGGTGCGGGGGCATGGCGACGATCGAGGAAGCCTACGCGGTCGCCATCGACCATCATCAGGCCGGGCGGCTGGACGAGGCGGCGGTCATCTACCGGCGCATCCTGGACGCCGATCCGGAGCAGGCCCACGCCGCGCACCTGCTGGGCATCGTCGCCGGGCAGCGGGGCCGTCATGGCGAAGCCGTCGCGCTGATCGGCGCCGCGGTGGCGCGGGACGGGCTGAACACCGACTTCCTCGGCAATCTGGGCGCGGCGCTGAAGGCCGCCGGCCGGTACGACGAGGCCATCCGCCATTTCGCCCGCGCCCTGGCGCTGGAGCCGGCGGCGCGCGGCGTTCCGGGCAATCTCGGCTCCGCCCTGGCCGCCGATGGCCGGATCGGCGAGGCCGTGCCCTGGCTGAGGCGCGCCGCCGCCCTCGACCCGGCGCATTTCGAGACTCTCCTGAATCTGGGGATCGCGCTGCGCGACGCGGGCCGGTTCGACGAGGCGGAAACGGCGCTGGAGGCGGCCAAGGCCCTGCGCCCGGACCATCCGCACCCGGTCTGCGAGCTGGCGGTGCTGAAGCTGGCGCTCGGCGAGTTCGAAGAGGGGCTGGCGCTTTACGAACGGCGTTGGGACTACACCGGCCAATCCGCGGCGGTGTCCGGCAAGCCGGTGTGGCGGGGCGAGGACATCGCCGGCAGGACCATCCTCCTCTATTACGAGCAGGGGCTGGGCGACACCCTGCAATTCGTCCGCTACGCACCGCTTCTGGCCGACCGTGGCGCGCGGGTGCTGCTGATCGTCCAGCCGGAGCTGCGCCGTCTGCTGGCCTCGGTGCGGGGAATCGACCGTCTGGCCACCTACGACGACGCGGCGGCGCTGCCGCGTTTCGACCTGTGCTGCCCGCTGATGAGCCTGCCCTTCGCCTTCGGCACGCGCATCGACGGGATACCCTCCGGTGTTCCCTACATCACGCCGCCCCCCGATCTGGTGGCGGCCTGGGCGGAGCGGCTCGGCTGGAGCCAGACCGGAGATTCCGCCGGACAGCGCCCGTTGCGCGTGGGATTCGTCTGGTCGGGCAATCCGCGGCGCCACGACCCCACCTCCCACGCGATGGACCGCCGCCGCAGCGTGCCCTTCGCGCTGATGGAACCGCTGCTGTCGGTGCCGGGGATCGCGGCCGTCAGCCTCCAGGTCGGCGATGCGGCGGAGCAGGCGCGGGCGGCCGTCGCGGCGGGCCGGCTTACCGACCCCATGGCGGGCGTGACCGACTTCGCCGACACCGCGGCCATCGCGGCGCACCTCGACCTCGTCATCACCGTGGACACGTCGGTCGCCCACCTTGCGGCGGCGATCGGGCGCCCGGTGTGGATGCTGTCGCGCTCCGACGCCTGCTGGCGCTGGTTCCGCGGGCGCGACGACAGCCCCTGGTACCCGACGATGCGCCTCTACCGGCAGGACTCGCCCGGCGACTGGGGGCCGGTCATGGCCCGCCTGGGCCATGACCTTGCCGCCGCCGCGGCGCGGGATCAGAACTGCGCCGAGGCGCTGAGCAGGAAGGCCCGGCCCGGCTGATAGAGCGGCGTGACGGTGCCGAACTCCTGCCCGTAGGTGGCGCGGTCGGCGTAGGTCTCGTCGAAGAGGTTGCGGACGTCGAGGCGCAGCGCCAGGTTGGCGTGCTCCGGCAGCCGGTGCTCCACGAACAGGTTGGCCGTCTGATAGCCCTTCAGCGGGCGCTGCCCGGCCTGGACCTTGTCGTAGTCGAGGACGAACTCCACGTCGGCGCCGAAGGTCAGGTTCCAGGACGGCACGGTGTGGGCGCCGCCCACGGTGAAGACCTGCCCGATCGGCGTGGCGAGGTAGGTGCCGGTGTCGGAATCGGCGGCCAGCCCGTCGATCGTCACATCGATGTCGGCGTATTTGGCGCGGATGAAGCCGTTCGTCCAGGCGTAGCCGAGACCCAGCTCATAGCCTTCCGACCGCACGTCGCGGGCGAGGGTGGCGCTCGTGGCGGCGAAGCGCGCGGCGCGGGCGTCGTCCAGCTTGGTCCGGAAGATCCGGCCTTCCGCGGTGAAGCCCTCGTAGCGGGCCTCCAGCCCGGCGGTGCTGTTGGTGGCCGTCACCGGGCGTGGGCCGGCGCCGTAGTTCCAGGCCGGGTTCATGATGTAGTTTTCGGCCATCTGGACGCCGCCCCAGCCGCGGGACACGCCGGCCTTGGCGGTCAGGTGGCGGGGCAGAAGGTCGAACTCGCCCGCGAGGTTGTGGCTGAGGCCGTGGTTGGTCCATTCCCGTCCGGTCGTCCCCTCGAAGGTCTGGCGGTCGCCGCGCAGGCCGAAGGACAGGCGCAGCCGCTCCATCGGCTCCAGCCGGGCCTGACCGTACAGACCGTTGTTGCGCGCCCGCTCGGTCGCGGTCATCGTCCGGTCCCGGTAGTTGGCGCGGTCCACGTAGAAGTCGGTGCCCGTCGTGACGGTGCCGATCCGGAAACCGAAGCTGTTCTCCAGCTTGCCGTTGAAGGAGCTGGTCGCCCCCTTGCCCGGGTAGCTCCCCGGCACGGTGCTGCTGCCGACCGGGCGGGTGAAGATCGGCGTCTCCACGTCGGTGCGGCCATAGGCGATCACCAGCCTGGGGTTCCACAGCTCCGTCGGCAGGGCGTCGGTGTAGGTGAAGACCATGTTCTGGCGGTCGAGCGTGTAGTCGCGCACGCGCGGCTCCCAGGCCGGGCGCCCGGCGAGCGACCCGATGTTCGCGCGGAAGGGCCGCGGCGCGTCGTCGTAGACCCGCTCGTAGCTGGCCTGGAAGCGGTGGCCGCTCTCCGTCTGGACCGCCGCCTTGCCGAGGCCGCTGACCACGTCCGTCTCGGTGCCGTCCACCTTGCGCCCGTTGCCCGCCGTGTATTTGCCGCCCTTGCCGTAGGTCACGGTGCCCAGCGCCTCCAGCCCCTGGTGGCGTCCGAAGCCGGCGAGGTTGGTGGTCAGGCCGGAGCCGTTGGTGTTGAAGGTGGTCTTGCCGAAGGCGCCGACGCCGTCGCCCGCCAGGAAGTCGCTGGCGTCCTTCGTCTCGTAGGCGATGGAGCCGGCGAGCGCGCCCGGCCCGGCGTCGGCGGGGGCGACTCCGGCGTCCACCCGCGCCACCTTGAGCAGCGCCGGGTCGATCAGCGTGGTGCCGTTGTGGTGGAACACCTTGTTGTTCTGGCGGCTGCCGTCGATGGTGACGGCCAGATTGGTTTCCTCGACGCCATTCACATAGACCTTCTGCGACATCGGCACGGCGCTGCCCACGCGGATCGTCGGCTCACCGGAAAAGACGTCGCGGAGGTCTCTGGGATTCTTGCGTTCCAGATCCTCCCTGGTGATCGTGATGGTGCCGCTTCCGCTGCCGGCGCCGGTCGAGGCGGTGACCGACACCGGCGCCAGCATCGTGACGTCGCCGGTCGGGGCCGGAACCAGCGTCGCGGAGCCGGTGCCGGTCATGCGGTAGCCGACGCCCGTCCCGGACAGCAGCGTGTCGAGCGCCTGGGCGGGCGCCATGCTGCCCGACACCGGGCGGGAGCTGCGCCCGGCGGCCAGATCGGCGGAATAGCCGATCTGCCAGCCGGTCTGGCGCGCGAAGGCGTCGAGCGCTGCGGGCAGGGGCTGCGCCGGCAGCGCGAAGGCCATCGTCTGCGTGGCGCCAGCGGCGGGTGCGGCCTGCTGGGCCAGGGACGGGGAGGGGAGGGCCAGGACACCGCCGAGCGCGGTGGTCGCCATCAGGGCCATGATCAGATGCCGGGCGGCGGTTCCCCGCGCGCAGTCCAAGACCTTGCCTGTCGAAACCGTCCGGCCTTCCATTCCTCACAACTCCCGTCTGCGCTGGTGGCGGGGGCGTGATGACCGGTGTATGGACCGTGCCCCCTCTTTTCGGCAGACGCACGGGGGCGTGGCGTCTCACAAAAAAATCCCGAAAGAAGGACAAAGCCTAGCGAAGCAGGATGATCCCGGCGGGAAGTTCGGTCACGCGGGCGCCCACGACGTCGGCCAGCGAGCGGATCGCCGCGATGGGATCGTCCAGCCGGTAGTTTCCGCTGACCCGCGCGCCGGCCAGCCGGTCGCCGATCAGGATGACCGGGGCGCCATGATAGCGCCGGATGGTGTCGACGACCGCGGCGAAGGGCTGGTCGTGGAACACGCAGCGCCCGTCCTTCCAGGCCAGCGCGACCGCCGGGTCCGGGCGGGCGGGCGCTGACAGGCCGTCCACCGTGGCCGTCACCCGGTCACCCGGAACGAGGGTCACCGTCTGCCCCGGCGGTTCCCGCCGGCTGACCGACACCCGCCCGCGCTCCAGGAAGACGGCGTCCTGCCCGCCGTCCGACCGCACGGTGAAGGCGGTGCCGGTCACCTCCACCTCGCTGACGCCGGCGGTGACGCGGAAGGGGTGGGCGGGGTCGCTGACCACGTCGAAGTAAGCCTGCCCGCGCAGCAGCCGGACGTGGCGCCGGCCTTCGGCGAAATCGAGCGCGACCGCGGAGTCGGTGTCGAGGATCAGCAGGGACCGGTCGGGCAGGGCGATCTCCCGCCGTTCCCCGGCGGCGGTGCGGTGGTCGGCGGTCAGGCGGAGCGTCAATGTGGGCTGGAGATGGACGCCGATGGCCAGCAGCAGCGCGGCGGCGGCCAGCGAGGCCCGCCATCCGCCGAACCACCCGGACCGCCGCCTCGTCGCCGTCCGGGTGGCCGCCGGCGAAGGGGCCGTCTGCGGGTGATGGGCGAGCGTCGCCGCCTGCAATTCGGGCATGCTCCCGAGCGACGACAGGCGGTCGAACGCCGCGGCGTGGCGCGGGTCGTGGTTCCGCCATGCCTGATAGGCGGCTCGGGTGTCCGGGTCCACGGGCGCGTCGAGAAGCGTCACGAACCAGGTGAGCGCCTCGTCCGTGATCGGATCCGCATGCCGGTAGGCCCCGGCATCCTGTCCGCCGTCTGCCTTGTCCTGCTCCACGCTGGTCTTCCACTCTTCCTTGATCGGACTCACGCACAGTTGAGACGTTTCATCGCTCGGCGGGTCACAATTCGCAAACCGCAGCCCATAGCCCGCAGATGGTGATCGCTCCCACGCCCGGCCAACCGGCTTGACATCTGAAATTGAGAATCATTATCAATCTCGATGTTGCAAGGCCGCCGATGTCGCACCGACCGCGGCGGTGCCTCCTCCGCTGCCGTGACCGACAGGGCTATCATGTCCGCAAGCCTCATTGCGATCTATCTCGATCACCGCCGCTCGTTGTTCGGGTGCGCGATGAAGATCGTGCGCGATCTTCAGGTCGCCGAGGATCTTCTGCAGGAAAGCTATCTGCGGGCCTGCAAGGCCGTGGAGAGGGGGCCCATCGACAACATCGGGGCTTTTCTTCACCGGACAGTCCACAATCTCGCGCTGGACCATCTCCGGCGCTGCCGGACCCAGGAACGGTTCGAGGCCGGTCCGGCGGACACCGTCGAGGCGTTGCGCATAGCGTCCGGTATCCCTTCGGCGGAAGAGCGCCTGCTGCACCGCGAGCGGCTCTCGTGCTTCGTGGACGCCCTGGACCGTCTGCCGGCGCGGGCTCGCCAAGTGTGGCTTCTGAACCGGGTCGAAGGCTTGTCCTACCCGCAAATCGCCGCCCATCTGGGCGTGTCGCAGGGCACGGTCTTCAACGACATGAAGCTGGCAATGGGCCATTTCGTGGATGCCATGGCGCGTGGCGACCGGCCCTAGGACGAATTTCCGTTCGATTTGGATTTGGATCGCCTCGTTCGCTGACGGGCCAATGCGCTGGCGTTCCGTCAGATCAATGTGGAAACAGGGCAGGCCCATCCTGACCCCTGAAGCCGGTTAGCCTTTGTACTGATACAAGAGATGCACTTCAGGGTAGAACCCATCCGCTCGCGACAAAAAAATCCCATAAGGTGTCTTATGGAAAATGCACAATATCATAGATTCATCGTGTGCGGACGGCTCAGTGCCTTGGGCAGGAAGCCCTCGTCCACGCGACCGGTATAGACATCCTTCTTTGCCGCAAGAAGATCGGCGTGACGATGATCACGCTCGGCACCAGCAGGCTCGGCAACGGACGGGATACAGCTTCCCGCCCTGATCGAAAAGCCTCCCTACCCAGCGTTCTCCACCAGGAAGCGCTCGAAGGCGTCCACGTCCAGCGGCCGGCTGATCAGGAAGCCCTGGATGCGCGTGCAGCGCTGGCGGCGCAGCATGTCCGCCTGTTCCTCCGTCTCCACCCCCTCGGCGATGGTGTCGAAGCCCAGGCTGTCGGCCAGATTCACGATGGTGTTGACGATGGCCGGGTCGGTGGCCGACTGCACGATGTCGCGGACGAAGCTGCGGTCGATCTTCAGCGTGTTGATCGGGAAGCGCTTCAGATAGGCCAGCGAGGAATAGCCGGTCCCGAAGTCGTCGATGGACAGGCGGATGCCGATCCCCTTCAGCCCGTGCAGGATGGTCACCGCCTTCTCGATGTCGCCGATCATGGCGCCCTCGGTCAGCTCCAGCTCCAGCCGTTCCGGCGGGACGCCGCTGCGGTCCACCACGTCGCGGACGAAATTCACCAGGCGCGCGTCCTGGAACTGGCGCGGCGACAGGTTGACCGACACCGACGCGATGTCCAGCCCCGCCGCCAGCCAGCCGGCCAGCCGGCCGCAGGCCTCCCTCAGCGTCCAGGCGCCGATCTCCCAGATCAGGCCGGTCTCCTCGGCCAGCGGGATGAACTCCGCCGGGCTGACGAGGCCGCGGACCGGGTGGCGCCAGCGGATCAGCGCCTCCGCCCCGATCACCCGGTGATAGCCGCGGTGCGGCATGTCCACCTTGGGCTGGAAATGCAGCTCGAACTCCTCGCCGGTCGCGGCGGCGCGGCGCAGGTCGCTTTCCAGCCCCAGCGTGAAGCCTGTGCGCTCCCGCATGCCCGCCTCGTAGAAGACGAACTTGCATTCCGGGTTGCGCTTGGCGTGGTACATGGCGAGGTCGGCGTTGCGCAGGAGCTGGTCCGCCGTCTCGCCGTCGTCGGGGAAGAAGGCGACGCCGATCGAGGCGCCGCAGAAAAGCTCCTGGTTGTGGACGGCGAAGGGCTCGCCCATCGAATAGAGCACCTTCTCGACCAACCGGGCGCCGGAGGCGCGGTCCATCGCGTCGGGCGCCACGATCAGGAATTCGTCGCCGCCCAGCCGGCCCACCGTGTCGGACACGCGGGTGCAGTTGCGCAGCCGCTTGGCCACCAGCTTCAGCAGGTCGTCGCCGGCGTGGTGGCCCAGCGTGTCGTTCACCTGCTTGAAGCGGTTGAGGTCGAGGAAGGCCACGGCGACCTTGGTGCGCATGCGCTGGGCGCGCACGATGGCCTCCTCCAGCCGTTCGCAGACCAGCCAGCGGTTGGGCAGGTCGGTCAGCCGGTCGAAGCTGGCCTGATAGCGGATCTGGTGTTCCTGGTACTTGCGCTGGCTGATGTCGGCGAGCGTCAGCACGTAATGCTCCAGCGCCCCGCCCGGCGCGCGCACCGCCGTGACCGACAGCGAGGCCGCGAAGGCGTCGCCGGAATGGCGGAAGCTGGTCACCTCGCCCTGCCAGCGCCCTTCGGTGCGGGCGGTGCGCCAGATGTCCTCGATGAAGGCGCGCTCGTGCGAACCGGGGGCGAAGATCACCAGCGGGCGGTGGAGAAGCTCCTCGCGCTGGAAGTCGGTCATCACCTCGTAGGCCGGGTTGACCGCCTGCACCGACAGGTCGGGGTCCACGATCAGGATGCCGTCGGCCACGCTGTCGAAGACGGTGGCGAGCAGGCGGATCTTTTCCTCGTGCTGCTTGCGCTCCGTGATGTCCTGGACGGTGCCTTCGTAATAGCGGATTCGCCCCTGCGGATCGCGCACGCAGCGCGCGTTCTCGGAGATCCAGATGATCGAGCCGTCGTTGCGGAAGACCCGCGCCTCGAAGCTCTGCACCACGTCGCGCTCGGCCATCAGGCGGGCGAAGGCCTCGCGCTTGCCGGGATCGACGTAGAGCTGGCCGGCGATGTCCGTCAGGTTGTCGATCAGGTCGGCCGGCGACCGGTAGCCGTAGATCCGCGCCAGCGCCGGGTTGACCCGCAGATAACGCCCGTCCACCGTGGTCTGGTAAATGCCTTCGACAGCGTTCTCGAAAATACTTCTGTATTGCTCTTCCGTCTCTTGGCTCATGGACCGGGCCTCATCTGGCGCGAGAGCGTTGGCCTCAGGAAAAAGCATGCGAAGGACCTGAGCGGGCAATTGCGACGGGCGCCTCTTTTGCGCCGCAAAAAAGTAGAAGGCGGATCGCGACGCGCGTCAAGGCGGTTCGTTTTATATTTTTCACAATTGCAACAAAAGAGGCATATGACCCACCCCGCCCGGGCGTTGCATCGCCACGGCATCGGGTGGCGAAAAGGCCACAGAATCACCCTGGACCACCGGCTCGGACCGCCGGCGAACAAAAAGGGCCGGATTGCTCCGGCCCTTGCTGCGCGCGGGATTTCCGCCCTGTAAGAGGCGCCGCCGGGCTCAGTGCCCGTGCGTGCCCGTCTTGGCGCCTTCCTTCAGGACGAAGTGGCGCGAGCAGTAGGGGCATTCGACCTTCCCCTCGGCGCTCAGCGTCAGATAGACCAGCGGGTGGCCGAGCGCGCCGCCGCCGCCGTCGCATCCAACGGTCAGCGTCTCGACTTCAATCGTTTCAATTGGCTGCATGGCAGACATCCTCCACTTTGACACACGCGCGCGTTAACGCCATCGTTAAGATGCCCACCGAATGAGGCACGCGCGCGGGGTCGGATCATACCCAACGCGCCGGACGGATCAAGTGATTGGACAGTGATCGCCCCCGGGGATTCGGACTCGGGGGCACGACCGGAAAGGCCCTTTCGATTCCATGGTTGCGCACGCCCCGCTGAACGCCGCCGCCCTGCCCGCCCACGCCGTCCCCGCCTATGCCGTGGAGGTGCGCGGCCTCACCAAGACCTACCAAGCCTCCGGAAAGGCCGGCCCGAAACAAGCCCTTAAGGGCATCGACCTGGCGATTCCGCGCGGGGCGGTGTTCGGGCTCCGCCCCCTATACCACTCTGACGCTGCCGACGAT
>NZ_WHOR01000152.1:0-13868 GCF_013340925.1 Azospirillum formosense | reverse complement strand
GTATGACGGACCCCACCCCCACCGCGTCCCCGCCGCTCCTGGCGGTCCGCGGCCTGTCCAAGGCCTTCCTGGGCGTCCAGGCGCTGGACGGCGTCGATTTCACCGTGCGCCATGGCGAGATCCACGCCCTCCTCGGCGAGAACGGCGCCGGCAAGTCGACGCTGATCAAGACCCTGACCGGCGTCTACCAGCGCGACGCCGGCACCGTGACGCTGGAGGGGCGGGCGATCGCCCCCCGCGGCGTGGAGGAGGCGCAGCGCCTGCACATCGGCACCGTCTATCAGGAGGTGAACCTGCTGCCGAACCTGTCGGTGGCGGAGAACCTGTTCCTTGGCCGGCAGCCCATGCGCTTCGGCTTGGTCGACCGCGGCGCCATGCGGCGGCGGGCGCGGGCGGTGCTGATCCCCTACGGCCTGACCCTCGACGTGACGGCGCCGCTCGGCCGCTTTTCGGTGGCGACCCAGCAGATCGTCGCCATCGCCCGCGCGGTGGACATGTCGGCCAAGGTGCTGATCCTCGACGAGCCGACCGCCAGCCTCGACGCGCAGGAGGTGGCGGTTCTCTTCAAGGTGATGCGGACCCTGCGGTCGCGCGGCATCGGCATCGTCTTCGTCACCCATTTCCTCGATCAGGTCTACGCGTTGTGCGACCGCATCACCGTGCTGCGCAACGGCCGTCTGGTCGGGGAGCGGCGCACCGCGGAGCTGCCGCGCCTCGACCTCGTCGCCATGATGCTGGGACGGGAATTGGAAGCGGCGGCCCACCGCATCGCTCCGCCGGACGATGAGGGGGAGGAGGACGCCCGGCCGCCGCTGGTCCGCTTCCGCGGCTATGGCAAGGCGCGCAGCGTCGAGCCCTTCGACCTCGCCATCCGCCCCGGCGAGGTGGTGGGGCTCGCCGGGCTGCTCGGCTCCGGCCGTACGGAGACGGCGCGGCTGGTCTTCGGCATGGACCGCGCCGACCGGGGCGAGGCGGCGGTGGACGGCCAAGCGGTGCGGCTGCGCGGGCCGCGCGACGCCATCCGGCTCGGCTTCGGATTCTGCCCGGAGGACCGCAAGAAGGAGGGCATCGTCGGCGCGCTCTCGGTGCGCGAGAACATCATCCTGGCGCTCCAGGCGCGGCAGGGCTGGCTGCGGCCGATCCCGCGCCGCCGCCAGGAGGAGATCGCCGACCGCTTCATCCGGCTTCTCGACATCCGCACGCCCCACGCGGAGCAGCCGATCCAGCTCCTGTCCGGCGGCAACCAGCAGAAGGCGCTGCTCGCCCGCTGGCTGGCGACCGAGCCGCGCCTGCTGATCCTCGACGAGCCGACGCGGGGCATCGACGTCGGCGCCCACGCCGAGATCATCCGCCTGATCGAGCGGCTGTGCGCCGACGGCATGGCCCTGCTGGTCGTCTCGTCGGAGCTGGAGGAGATCGTCGCCTACAGCCGCCGCGTCGTCGTGCTGCGCGACCGCCGCCATGTGGCGGAGCTGAGGGGAGGGGAGGTCGCCGTGGACCGCATCGTCGCCGCCATCGCGTCGGAACCCGTTCCCGTGGAGCCGCGCCCATGACGCGTCCGGCTCCCGGCCCGTCGCGCAACCTGCCGCAATACGGCGCGCTGGCCGCCGTGCTGCTGGTCAACTGGCTGCTCTTCCCCGATTTCTTCGCCATCCGCCTGCAGGACGGCCGGCTGTTCGGCAGCCTGATCGACGTGCTGAACCGCGGCGCCCCGGTGGCGCTGCTCGCCATCGGCATGACCATGGTCATCGCCACCCGCGGCGTCGACCTGTCGGTGGGCGCGGTGATGGCGATCTCCGGCGCGATCGCCGCCACCCTGACCCAGGCGGGCTGGGGCTTGGCCCCGGTGCTCGCGGCGTCGCTGGCCGCCGGGCTGCTCTGCGGCCTGTGGAACGGGCTTCTGGTGGCGGTCCTGCGCATCCAGCCGATCGTCGCCACCCTGATCCTGATGGTCGCCGGGCGCGGCATCGCCCAGCTCGTCACCGAAGGGCAGATCGTCACCTTCACCAGCCCCGGCCTCGCCTTCATCGGCAGCGGGTCGTTCCTGACCGTGCCGATGCCGGTGGTCATCACCGCCGTCCTGCTGGGGGCGACCGCGCTGCTGGTCCGGACGACCGCGCTGGGGTTGATGATCGAGGCGGTCGGCGTCAACCGGCTGTCCAGCGCCGGGGCGGGCGTCAACACGCCGGTCGTGCTGATCGCCGTCTATGTCTGGTGCGGGCTGTGCGCCGCGGTCGCCGGTCTGGTGGTCGCCGCCGACATCCGCGGCGCCGACGCCAACAACGCCGGCCTGTGGCTGGAGCTGGACGCCATCCTGGCGGTGGTGGTCGGCGGCACGTCCCTGCTCGGCGGCCGGTTCGGGCTGCTGCTGTCGGTGGTCGGGGCGCTGACCATCCAGGCGATGAACACCGGCATCCTGCTGAGCGGCTTCAAACCGGAGTTCAACCTGATCGTCAAGGCGGGCGTCCTGATGGTCGTCCTGCTGCTGCAGTCGCCGACCCTGACGCTGTTCCTGCCGCGCCCGGCCGGCCCCCGGCCGGTGCGGGCGCCTGCGAAGCCCAAGAGCCCAAGCCCGAGCGCGGGAGCGTGACGCCATGATCCACCGCTTCCTTCCCCTGCTGGTGACCAGCGCCGTCCTGGTGGTCGGCTTCCTGCTCTGCGCCGCGCAGTTCCCCAACTTCGCCTCGCTGCGGGTCGTCGGCAACCTGCTGACCGACAACGCCTTCCTCGGCATCACCGCGGTCGGCATGACCTTCGTGATCCTGTCGGGCGGCATCGACCTGTCGGTGGGGGCGGTGATCGGCTTCACCACCGTGCTGCTGGCCGTGCTGATCGAGCAGGGCGGCTGGCACCCCGTCTCCGCCTTCGCCGTGGCGCTGGCGGTGGCCGGCGCCTTCGGCGCGGCGATGGGCGCCGTCATCCACGTCTTCCAGATGCCGCCCTTCATCGTCACGCTGGCCGGCATGTTCGTCGCCCGCGGCCTCGGCTTCGTGCTGAGCACCGACTCCATCCCGATCAACCACCCGCTCTACGCTGAGCTGGGCGATCTGGCGCTGCGCTTCGACGGCGGCGGGAAGCTGACCCTGCCAGCGCTGCTGATGCTGGGGGTGGTCGCCGCCGCGGTGGTCTGCGCCCATTGGACGCGCTTCGGCGCCAACCTCTACGCGCTCGGCGGCAACCGCCAGTCGGCGGAGCTGATGGGCGTGCCGGTGGGCCGCACCACGGTCGCGGTCTACGCCCTGTCGGGGCTGCTGGCCGGGCTGGCCGGGATCGTCTTCTCGCTCTACACCGGGGCCGGCTATTCGCTGGCGGCGACGGGGGTGGAGCTGGACACCATCACCGCGGTGGTGATCGGCGGCACCCAGCTGACCGGCGGCTACGGCTACGTGATCGGCACCTTCATCGGCGTGCTGATCCAGGGTCTGATCCAGACCTACATCACCTTCGACGGCAGCCTCAGCAGCTGGTGGACGAAGATCGCCATCGGGGTTCTGCTGTTCGTCTTCATCCTGCTGCAGAAGGGCCTGCTCGCGGTGTGGACCGGCCGCGCCGGCGCTCCGGCGGAGGCGTGATCCGGTCCTCGACGGCGGCCCGGTGTTGCTTCGAGATCCTCCCCACCTTGCAGCCCCGCCCCCCGGACCCTATAAGGACGCTCGTCCTTTCTTTCGGTCCGGCGGCAAGGAAAAGCGCATGATCGTGGTCACCGGTGGGGCCGGTTTCATCGGGTCGAACCTCGTGGCGGCCCTGGCCGCGCGCGGGATCACCAACGTCGCGGTGATCGACCGCTTCGGCGACGGGGAGAAGTGGCAGAATCTCGCCAAGCGGGAACTCGCCACCCTCGTCGCGCCGGAGAACGCGCTCGCCTTTCTCGACCAGCACGCCGCGGAGATCGACGTGATCTTCCACCTCGGCGCCATCTCGGCGACGACGGAACGCGACGTGGACAAGATCGTCGCCAACAACGTGGCGCTGACGCTGGACCTCTGGCGCTGGTCCTCCTGGCGGGGGGCGCGGCTGATCTACGCCTCCTCCGCCGCGACCTACGGCGACGGCTCCGCCGGCTTCGACGACGACGGGTCGCCGGAGGCGCTGGCGGCCCTGCGCCCGCTCAACGCCTATGGCTGGTCCAAGCATCTGATCGACCGCCGCGTCGCCCGCGTGGTGACCGAGGGCGACATCCTGCCGCCGCAGTGGGCGGGCCTGAAGTTCTTCAACGTCTACGGCCCGAACGAGCGGCACAAGGACGACATGATGAGCGTCGTCGCCAAGCTGCACCCCAAGCTCAAGGCCGGCGAGCCGGCGCGGCTCTTCAAGTCGCACCGTCCGGAGTTCGAGGACGGCGGGCAACTTCGCGACTTCATCTTCGTGGACGACTGCGTGGCGGTGATGCTCTGGCTGTACGACAACCCGCAGGTCAGCGGGCTGTTCAACGTCGGCACCGGCAAGGCCCGCAGCTTCAAGGATCTGGCGCTCGCCACCTTCGCCGCTCTGGGGCTGGAGCCGCGCGTCGAGTATTTCGACATGCCGGCGGAGCTTCAGGGCAAGTACCAGTATTTCACCGAGGCGCGCACCGAACGCCTGCGCGCCGCCGGATTCGACCAGCCCTTCACCGAGCTGGAGGAGGGCGTGCGCCGCTACGTCCAGGATTTCCTGTCGCAGCCCGACCCCTACCGCTGACGGTTCCGCCTCCCCCGACCGGGGAAACGCCCAAACAACAAGCCCAAACAACATAAGGCACCCGCCGCGCATGCTCGCCATCGCCTTCCCCGCCATCGACCCCGTGGCGTTCGAACTCGGGCCGATCGTCATCCGCTGGTACGCGCTGGCCTATCTGGCGGGCTTCGTGCTCGGCTGGCGCTACTGCCTGGCGCTGGCCCGCAGCACGCCGGGCCGCCCCTCGGCGGAGGATTACGACGACTTCCTGACCTGGGCCGTGGTCGGTGTCATCCTGGGCGGGCGGATCGGCTACGTGCTGTTCTACAACCTGCCCTTCTACCTCCAGAATCCGCTCGACGCGCTGATGGTCTGGCACGGCGGCATGTCCTTCCACGGCGGGCTGATCGGCGTTCTGGGCGCGATCCTGCTGTTCTGCTGGAAGCGCGGCCTGTCGCCGCTGGCCTTCGGCGACCTGATCGCCGCGGCGGCCCCCATCGGGCTGTTCTTCGGCCGCATCGCCAACTTCATCAACGGCGAGCTGTACGGCCGACCGGCGCCCGACGTGTCCTGGGCGGTGGTGTTCCCGCGCGACCCGCTCCAGGTGCCGCGGCACCCCAGCCAGCTCTACGAGTCCTTTCTGGAGGGGGCGGTGCTGTTCGTCCTGCTGGCCATCCTGGTGCGGATGCCCGCCGTACGCGGGCGGGCCGGCATGACGGCGGGCATCTTCTTCATCGGCTATGGGCTGTCGCGAATCATCGCGGAGTTCTTCCGCGAACCGGACGCGCAGCTCGGCTTCCTCTACGCCGGAGCGACGATGGGACAACTTCTGTCGGTGCCGATGGTTCTGTTCGGTGTGTGGCTGGTCGCCCAGGCCCGCCGCCGCCCCGCCGCCGTCTGAGTTCGCAAGGTTCCGCCATGAGTGATGCCGCCCCGGACAGCCTCGCCCACCACCTCGCCCGCCGCATCATGATCGACGGGCCGCTGTCGGTCGCCGCCTTCATGGCGGAGGCGCTGGGGCATCCGCGCTTCGGCTACTACATGCGCCGGGACCCCTTCGGCGTGTCGGGCGACTTCACCACCGCCCCGGAAATCAGCCAGATGTTCGGCGAGCTGGCCGGGCTGTGGTGCGTCGACACCTGGGCGCGGCTGGGCGGCCCCGCCCCCTTCCATCTGGTGGAGCTGGGGCCGGGCCGCGGAACGCTGATGCAGGACGCGCTGCGCGCCGCCGCGCTGGTCCCCGCCTTCCGCGAGGCCGCCCGGGTCCATCTCGTGGAGACCAGCCCGACGCTGCGCGCCCGCCAGAAGGAAACCCTGGCCGGCCTTCCGGTCGCTTGGCACGACCGGCTGGAGGACGTGCCCGAAGGCCCGACCCTGATCCTCGCCAACGAGTTCTTCGACGCCCTGCCCATCCGTCAGGTCCAGAAGACCAACCACGGCTGGTTCGAGCGGCTGGTCGACCTCGACCCCGCCGCATCCGCCGAAACACCGCGCTTCCGCTTCGTCCTGGAAGCCTTCGGCAGCGCCGGCGCCCGGCTGATCCCGCCGGCCCTGCGCGACGCGCCGGAGGGCAGCGTGGTCGAGGTCTCCCCGGCGTCCCAGGCGGTGGCGCGGCTGATCGGGGAGCGTCTGGCCGCCCACCCCGGCGCGGCCCTGGTGATCGACTACGGCTACCGCGGCGGCCCGGCGGTCGGCGACACGCTCCAGGCGCTGCGCCGCCACGCCTACGCCCCGGTGCTGGACGCGCCGGGCGAGGCCGATCTGACCGCGCATGTGGACTTCGCCGCCATCGCCGCCGCCGCGCGCGAGGGCGGGGCGGAGGGCTTCGGTCCGGTGGACCAGGGTGACTGGCTGGCCCGGCTGGGCATCCAGCCGCGCGCCGCCGCCCTGAAGCGCGGCGCCACGGCGACGCAGGCCGCGGACATCGACTCCGCATTGGCCCGCTTGATCGCGCCCGACCAAATGGGCACCCTCTTCAAGGTTCTGGCCATCGCCTCCCCCGGCCTGGGGCCTCCGGCGGGCTTCGAAGGCCCGGATCTGGCATCCTAACAAGAGATCGCGACAGCAAAGGGACGGGTTCGTGATTACGCTTGGCGCGCTAAACGACATCACCCACATCCGACACGCCTTCTTCACCCGCACCGGCGGCGTGTCGACGGGGCTGTATGCCTCGCTGAACGTCGGCTACGGGTCCGGGGACGCGCCCGCCGCCGTGGCGGAAAACCGCGCGCGCGCCGCGGCCCGCATGGACGTTCCGCCGGAGCGGCTCGTCACCTGCTATCAGGTGCACAGCCCGACCTGCGTCGCCGTCACCGAGCCCTGGGCGCCCGATCAGGCGCCCCACGCCGACGCCATGGCGACCGACCGTCCGGGCATCGCGCTGGGCATCCTGACCGCCGACTGCGCCCCGGTGCTGTTCGCCGACGAGAAGGCCCGCGTCATCGGTGCAGCCCATGCCGGCTGGAAGGGCGCCAAGGGCGGCGTGCTGGAGGCGACCATCGCGCGCATGGAGGAGTTGGGCGCCAAGCGCGGCCGCATCGTCGCCGCCATCGGCCCCTGCATCGCCCAGCGCTCCTACGAGGTCGGGCCGGAATTCCCCGGACCCTTCCTGGCGGAGGACCCGCGCAACCGCGATTATTTCGCGCCGGCCCGCCGCCCGGACCATTTCCTGTTCGATCTGGCCGGCTACATCACCCGCCGCCTGGGCGACACCGGGGTGGAGATCATCCAGCGCTGCCCCAACGACACGGTGGTCGAGGAGGACCGCTTCTTCAGCTACCGCCGGTCCTGCCTGCGCGGCGAAAAGGACTATGGGCGCGGCCTGTCGGCCATCGTCCTGCAGGGCTGAACGCGCACGAAAAATCCTTCGTCCAAAAATTGTTCTTACCTCTGACTGATTGCGATGCGACCCATTTCGGGTAAGATCAATTCTCAAGGGTAGGGGCATTCCGGAGGGGGAGACGCCGGCATGACGATGGACACGCACCAGGAAGACACGCATCGAGGCGACGGGCGAAGCGGCGACGGGCGGGGTGATTGGCGCAGCGCGCGGATGGTGCTCGACAACGGCGGGCTGGACGCCGACCACCGGATGCAGCACGAACTGATCCGCCGCTTCGTCGCCCTGCCGGGCGAGGAATCCGGGCGCAAGCCGGCGCTGGCCCTGCTGAGCGAGCTGCGCCGCGTCTCGGCCCGCCATTTCCTGCGGGAGGAGCGGGTCCAGGCCTCGATGCGCTACCCGCATCTGGAGGAGCACCGGGCGCAGCACCGCCGGCTGGCCACCCTCCTGGACGACATCATCGGGCAGGTGGACGCCGAGGAATCGGCCTTCGAATACGCCTACGTGAAGGCCAAGGCGGACGAGCTTCTGCAGTTCTGGTTCTTCGACCATTTCGTGAAGGCCGACCTGCCCATGAAAACACACCTCGCAAAGTTCGCGGTGCGGTGATGCGCAGGCGTCCTGCCGCCACGCTTGCGCCATGCGGGAATCGCAGGGCCGGCTGGCTGCGGCGTCTTGAACCGCCCGTCATGGAACGTTTACATGGGTGCGACCCTTTGTTATGGTCCGCCGCGTTTTCAAGGGGCGGCGTCGGCAAGGGACTGACGGGCGCACCGGAACCTATTCCCTGCAGAGAGAGCCGACTGCGATGAAGGTGCTTGCCGGCAACAGCAACCGTCCGCTGGCCGAGGCCATCTCCACCTGTCTCGGCGTGCCGCTGACCAAAGCGAGCATCCGCCGTTTTTCGGACATGGAGGTGTTCGTCGAAATCCTGGAGAACGTGCGCGGTGAAGACGTGTTCGTGGTCCAGTCGACGTCGTTCCCGGCCAACGACAACCTGATGGAGCTGCTGGTCACCATCGACGCCCTGCGTCGCGGGTCGGCCCGGCGCATCACGGCGGTCCTCCCCTACTACGGCTATGCGCGCCAGGACCGCAAGACCGGCCCGCGCACGCCGATCTCGGCCAAGCTGGTCGCCAACCTCATCACCCAGGCCGGCGCCAACCGCGTGCTGACCATGGACCTGCACGCGGGCCAGATCCAGGGCTTCTTCGACATCCCGACCGACAACCTGATGGCCGCCCCGGTGTTCGAGAAGGACATCCGCGCGACCTTCGAGGACATCGGCGAGGTGACGATGGTGTCGCCCGACGTCGGCGGCGTGGTGCGCGCCCGCTCGCTGGCCAAGCGGCTGGACGCCGATCTCGCCATCATCGACAAGCGGCGTGAGCGCGCCGGCGTGTCGGAGGTGATGAACATCATCGGCGACGTCAAGAACCGCCGCTGCATCCTGCTCGACGACATCGTGGACTCGGGCGGCACGCTGTGCAACGCCGCGGTCGCCCTGATGGACGCCGGCGCGAAGTCGGTCCACGCCTATTGCACCCACGGCGTCCTGTCCGGCGGTGCAGTGGCCCGCGTGGCCGTGTCGCCGCTGGAGCAGCTGGTCACCACCGACAGCATCCAGGCGACCGAGGCCGTGCGCGTGTCCCGCAACATCCGCCAGCTCACCATCGCCCCGCTGCTCGCCGACGCGATCACCCGCATCAGCGAGGAACGTTCTGTGTCGAGCCTGTTCTCGTAACGGCGCCGGCCTACCACGCGAAAAGCCCTTCCCCTTCGCGGGGGAGGGCTTTTTTCATGGGCGCCATCCGGCGGCGCTTTGGACTCTTTCCTTGACGCCGCGCCCCGCATGGCTTAATCACCGCGCCCACGCGTCAGCACCCCTGGAGGCTGGCGCTTTTTTCCGTTCAAGGAGTTCTTCCGATGACGCAGATCGTTCCGCTCAGCGCCGAAGCGCGCGACCGGGCCGGCAAGGGGACCGCCCGCCAGACCCGTCGTGATGGCCGTATCCCGGCCGTGATCTACGGTGGCAAGCAGGCCCCCATCATGATTTCGCTGGAGAAGTTTGCGTTCACCCGCATTCTGAACCAGGCGGGCTTCTTCACGCACCTGTTCGACGTCACCGTCGATGGCGCCACCCACCGGGTTCTGCCGCGCGACGTGCAGTTCCATCCGGTCACCGACGTCCCGCTGCACGTCGACTTCCTGCGCGTCTCCGCCGACACCCGCACCACCGTGCAGGTTCCGGTCGAGTTCGTCGACCAGGAGAAGTCGCCGGGCCTGAAGCGCGGTGGCGTGCTGAACATCGTTCGCCACGAGCTGGACGTGACCGTCTCCGCCGGCAACATCCCGGAGCAGATCACGATCTCCTGCGAGGGCTACGACGTCGGCGATTCGATCCACATCTCGGCGGTGAAGCTGCCGGAGGGCGTGGCCTCGACCATCACCGACCGCGACTTCACGATCGCCACGATCGTCGCCCCGTCGGGCCTGAAGTCCGAAGAGGCCGAGAGCACCGAGGCCGCCGCTTCCTGATCGGAAGCCGCCTTCGGGGTTGCGACAGGGGGCTTCGGCCCCCTGTTTCGTTTCCGGCTTACGCTGTTTCGAAGTGAGGAGAATGCGCCATGCTGCTGCTGGTGGGATTGGGCAACCCTGGCGCCGAATACGCGCGCAACCGGCACAACATCGGCTTCATGGCGGTGGAGGAAATCGCCCGCCGCCACGGATTCGGCCCCTGGCGCAAGCGCTTCCAGGGCCAGACCGCCGAAGGCACGATTGGCGGCGAGAAGGTGATCGCCCTGGAACCGCTGACCTTCATGAACCTGTCCGGCCAGTCGGTCACCGCGGCCGTGCAGTTCTTCAAGCTGAAGCCGGAGGATGTCGTCGTCATCCATGACGAGCTGGATCTGCCGCCCGGCAAGATCCGCGTGAAGAAGGGTGGCGGGCACGGCGGGCACAACGGTCTGCGCTCCATCGACGCGCATCTCGGCAAGGAATATTGGCGCATCCGCCTGGGCATCGGCCATCCGGGCGACAAGGACCGGGTCAGCGGCTATGTGCTCCACGACTTCGCCAAGGCCGAGCAGAGCTGGCTCGATCCGCTGGTCGACGCCGTCGCCGACGCCTTTCCGCTGGTCGTGAAGGGGCAGGCCGAGACATTCATGAACAAGGTTACCCTGGCGACCGCGCCCGCGAAGTAGAGTGCCTTGCCAGCTTTTTGTGGTGTCGCGTGGCCGGGTCGCGGAACAGGGACCGCTCACATCCCTCGCCGCCGCGCCTCCTCCTCGTCGAGCAGGGCCTTGCGGGACAGTTTGCCGATCATCGTCTTGGGCAGTTCGCCGCGGAACTCGACCGCCTTGGGCATCTCGATGGGAGAGAGCTTGTCCTTGAGGAAGTCGATCAGCTCCTCCCGCGTCAGGGTCTTGCCGTCGTCGACGCGGATGTAGGCCTTCACCGTCTGGCCGCGGTACTCGTCGGGCAGGCCGGCGACCACGCATTCGGCGACGGCGGGATGCAGGTAGATCGCCTCCTCCACGTTGCGCGGGTAGACGTTGAAGCCGCTGCACAGGATCATGTCCTTGATGCGGTCGACGATGTGGGTGTAGCCGTCCTCGTCCATGTAGCCGACGTCGCCGGTGTGCAGGCGCCCGTCCACCAGGGTCAGCGCCGTTTCCGACGGCTTGTTCCAGTAGCCCTTCATCACCTGCGGGCCGCGGATGCACACCTCGCCCTTCTCGCCGACGGGCAGGACGCGGCGCGGCTCCTCCAGGCTGACGATCTCGATCAGCGTGCCGGGCAGGGGCAGGCCGATGGAGCCGGCCTTGTTCAACCCGGTTATCGGATTCGCGGTGGCGACGGGGGAGGATTCGGACAGGCCGTAGCCCTCCACCAGGACGCAGCCGGTGTTCCGCTCGAACGCCTCCTTGACCTCCACCGGCAGGGGGGCGCCGCCCGACAGGCAGTAGCGGATCGAGGAGAGGTCGTATTTCTCCAGATGCTTGTGGTGGTTGATCGCCGTGTAGATGGTCGGCACCGCCGGGAACAGCGTCGGCTTCCTGGCGTGGATGGTTTCCATCACCTGATCCAGCTCGAAGCGGGGGAGCATCACGATCTCGGCCCCGATGCGGATGCTGAAGTTCATCACAACCGTCATGGCGAAGACGTGGAAGAAGGGCAGCACGCCCAGCATCCGCTCCTCCCCCTGCCGCGCGCCGACGAACCACAGGCTGCACTGCTCGGTGTTGGCGAACAGGTTGGCGTGGGTCAGCATGGCGCCCTTGGGCACGCCGGTGGTCCCGCCGGTGTATTGCAGCACCGCCACGTCCTCCGTCGGGTCGATGGCGACCGGCTTCGGGGCGCCGTCGTTGGCGACGAGCTGGCGGAAGGACAGGTGGCGGTCGTCCGCGGGGATGCGGGCGACCTCCGCCCGCTTCACGATGGGGAACAGCCAGTTCTTGGGGAAGGGCAGGATGTCGGCCATCGGGCAGATCACCAGCCGCTTCAGCCCCGATTCGGCGAGCATCCGCGCCATCTTGCCGTAGAGCACCGTGAGGTCGAGCGTGACCATCAGCTCGACGCCGCTGTCGGTGATCTGGTGGTGCAACTCCCGCTCGGCGTAGAGCGGGTTGAAGTTCACCACCGTCCCGCCGGCCTTCAGGATCGCGAAATAGCAGATCACGTAATAGGGCGTGTTGGGCAGGAACAGCCCGACGCGCACGCCCTTGCCGACGCCGATCGCCTGGAAGCCGCGGGCGGCGCGCTCCACCAGCCGCGCCACCTCCGCGTAGGTCGAGCGCTTGCCCATGAAGTCCAGGAAGGGCCGCTCGGCGAAACGGGCCGCCGCGTCCTCCAGCAGCGCGGTCAGCGGTTTCACCGGAATCGGCGCGTTCCAGTCCACGTCGGGCGGGTAGCCCAGGGTCCAGCTCTGGTCCGGCAATCTGCGGGCCGCATCCCCCATCATCGTCTTCCCTCCCATGTTCGGTTCTTGTTTGGCCCCGGTGCCCGTTCGGGCTTGTTTTCGAAGCTGTTCAGGGGGCCTTTGGCGCATTGTAGCCCTTTTTGTAACCCGTCATCCGGAGAAATGGTCTCTGCGACGGTGCCGCCGCCAGAGGCCAAGGGCGGTTGTGATGAAAAAATTACGCTGGAACCCCTATTTTCTGTGTGGCTAAATTCATGCCCGGCGGATGATCCGGCGATGCCGGGCGGCGCCGAACCCATTTCACCGCGCCTGGCGCCTCGACCGAAAGGTTCGGACTCGTGTCTACAGCCGATTCGCAATCCAGCGACATCCTGGACGTTTCTTATTCGGGGGAGGGCATCCAGACCCGGGTCGTGGTGAAATGGTTCGATCCGGTCAAGGGCTTCGGCTTCGCGGCGCCGCAGGACGGTACGGCCGACGCCTTCCTGCACATTTCCGTTCTCAACCGGGCCGGTCTGCACGAGGTCGGCGAGGGAGCGGAGCTTCTGTGCCGGGTGGTTCCGGGGGCCAAGGGGCCGCAGCTGGCCGACATTCTGGAGGTGCTGAGCACCGGTACGCCCACCGAAAGCCGCAACCCGCGACGCGACGCGGCGTCCGGCCCCGAGGAGGAGCTGACGGGCACCGTGAAGTGGTTCAAGCCGGAGCAGGGCTTCGGGTTCGTCACGGCGGACGACGGGGCCAAGGACGTCTTCGTTCACAAGAGCGTTCTGCGCCGCTGCAACCTGACTGGACTGGACTCCGGCCAGCGGGTGCTGCTGCGGGCGCGCGCCGCTCCGAAGGGGCGGGAGGCGTCCTGGATCGTGCCGCTGTGACGCTGCGGCGGTCGTTGGAGTGACGGCGGGGCATACGGACCTGTTGTATTTTCTTTAAGTGCCGTGGGTTACCATCCTCGATGTTTCTGCCCCTTCGAGGCTGCCGGTGATGCCTCTGTCCGGACCGCTTCACTTCCAATCCTCCGCCGGAATCGACCGCCACGGCGCGGACGGCGACGGGCCGCGTATGGACGGCAGCTATCTGGACCGTGAGTTCGGGGCCTATGTGGTGCCGGTCGTGCTGGGTCATCACCGGATCTCCGGCCGCGACGACGACATGCTGGTGACCACGCTCGGCTCCTGCGTCGCCGCTTGCATCAACGATCCGGTCGCCCGGGTCGGCGGCATGAACCATTTCCTGCTGCCCGGCTCCCCGTCCGGCGGCGAGGGCTTCGGCGTGGCGACCCGCTACGGCAGCGTGGCGATGGAATGGCTGATCAACGACCTGCTGACACGCGGCGCCCGGCGCGAGCGGATGGAGGTCAAGCTGTTCGGGGCGGCGCGCGTCATCGACACCAGCCTGGACGTCGGCGCCGCCAACGCCGCCTTCGCGGTGGACTATGTGCGGCGGGAGGGGCTGGCG
>NZ_WHOR01000151.1:0-13888 GCF_013340925.1 Azospirillum formosense | reverse complement strand
CTTCGCAGGGGAGGGAGAATCCTGCGAAGCGGCGTCCGTCCCCTCCCCTGCGAAAGCGGGGGAGGGTTAAGGGTGGGGGCAACGCTGAGCGTGGCAGTCCGTCATCCTGCTTAGACTGCGCAACCTTTGAGCATTCCCGCTGTTGTCGCTGATGAGCCGGACCTTAACCGGCCACGGGAAAGGCGAAGCGGGGCAAGGGCATGGCGGAAACGGCCATCATCGACGACGCGGATCGGCTGCGGGCGCAGGCGTATGGCCTGCTGGCCCATCTCTTGGCGCGTCCGCCGTCGCGTGACCTGCTGGCCACGGTCGGGGCTCTGTCCGGGGACGGCTCACCGTTGGGCCGGGCCATCAGCGCTCTGGGCGTACGCGCCCGGACGCTCGCCGAGGAGCCGGATGGCGAACACCGGGCCGAGCGCGAGTATCATGAGCTGTTCCTCGGGGTGACGCGGGGCGAGCTGGTTCCCTTCGCCTCCTACTACCGCACCGGGTTCCTGATCGACCGGCCGCTGGCCCGCCTGCGCGAGGACATGCAGGCGCTGGGCATCGAGCGCGCTCCGGGCGTCAGCGAGCCCGAGGACCACATCGCCGCCATCGTCGAGATCATGGGCGCGCTGGCCGCCGGGACCGTCGGGACGACGGACGGCGAACCGGACCTGCCGCGCCAGAAGCGCTTCTTCGAGCGCCACCTCGCGCCCTGGGCGGGGCACTTCTTCCAGGATCTGGAGGAGGCGTCGGCGGCGGACCTGTACCGGCCCCTGGGAACCTTCGGGCGGCTGTTCCTGGACATCGAGACCAACGCCTTCGCGATGATCGCCGACGCCCCTTCGGCGTCGGCTCGCGGGGCCGACCAGCGGGAGGGCACGTTCCATGCACCGTGACGACAGCCAGAAGAAAGCCGGGCTGGAACGCCGCAGCCTGCTGAAGGGCCTCGGGCTGGGTGCGGCGGGGGCCGCCGCCGCGGCCGCGACCTTGCGGGCCGCTCCGGCGGAGGCGATGGATCCGGGGCCGGAGCAGATGAAATCCCTCTACCGCGACAACGACCATGTGAAGCGTTTCTACGCGTTGAACCGACTCTGACCGCGACGTTTTTTCAAAGGGCCGCCCCATGCTCGTCAAGCGCAACGCCGGAACCGCCGCCACCCGCGCCTCCCTCGCCCGCCGCCTGAACGGCCTGTCCGCGGGCACCGCCGGATTGGGAGAAGCCGTCGACCGCCGCGGCTTCCTGAAGACCTCCGGCCTCGCCGCCGGTGGCATGGCGGCGCTGGGCGCGCTGCCCGCCGCGATGATTCAAAAGGCCGAGGCCGGGCCGACCCTGCCCAACGTCGAGGTCGTCACCCGCAAGAACGTCTGCACCCACTGCTCGGTCGGCTGCACGGTGATCGCGGAGGTGCAGAACGGAGTCTGGACCGGGCAGGAACCGGGCTGGGAAAGCCCGATCAGCCAGGGCGCGCACTGCGCCAAGGGCGCCTCGGTGCGCGAGCTGACCAAGGGCGAGCGGCGGGTGAAATACCCGATGAAGCTGGTCGACGGACAGTGGCAACGCATCTCCTGGGACCAGGCCATCGAGGAGATCGGCGACAAGCTGCTGGAGATCCGCCAGCAGTCCGGGCCGGACGCCACCTTCTGGCTGGGCTCCGCCAAATTCTCCAACGAGGGCGCCTATCTGTTCCGCAAGCTGGCGGCCTTCTGGGGAACCAACAACGTCGATCATCAGGCGCGCATCTGCCACAGCACCACGGTCGCCGGGGTGGCGAACACCTGGGGCTACGGCGCCATGACCAACAGCTACAACGACATCCAGAATTCCAAGGCGCTGCTGATCATCGGCGGCAACCCGGCGGAGGCGCACCCCGTCTCGCTGCCGCACATGCTGCGCGGCAAGGAACGCAACCGCGCGCCCTTCATCGTCATCGACCCGCGCTTCACCCGCACCGCCGCCCACGCCACCGATTATGTGCGCATCCGTCCCGGCACCGACATCCCGGTCACCTGGGGCATCCTCTGGCACATCTTCGAGAACGGCTGGGAGGACAAGGAGTACATCCGCCAGCGCGTCTACGGCATGGACGAGATCCGCGCCGAGGTGAAGAAGTGGGACCCCGCCACGGTGGAGAAGGTCAGCGGCGTCCCCGGCGAGCAGCTCCACCGCGTGGCGGAGGCGCTGGCGAAGAACCGGCCGTCCACCGTCATCTGGTGCATGGGCATCACCCAGAAGACCACCGGCACCGCCAACGTCCGCGCCCTGTCGATCCTGCAGCTCGCGCTGGGCAACATCGGCGTGGCCGGCGGCGGCGCCAACATCTACCGCGGCCACTGCAACGTGCAGGGCGCCACCGACTTCGGGCTCGACGTCTCCACGCTGCCGTCCTACTACGGGCTGGCCGAGGGGGCGTGGAAGCATTTCTGCCGCGTCTGGGACGTCGATTACGACTGGATGAAGGCCCGCTTCTCCTCCAAGGAGCTGATGGAGGCCAAGGGCATCCCGACCACCCGCTGGTTCGATGGCGTCACCTACAAGCCGGAGGAGATCCAGCAGCCGTCGCCGCTGAAGGCCATGGTCGTCTTCGGCCACGGCGGCAACACCGTCACCCGCATGCCGGAGATGCTGAAGGGGCTGGAGCAGCTGTCCCTGCTGGTCATCGCCGACCCGCACCCGACCACCTTCGCCGCCTTCAAGGAGCGCCGGAACGGCACCTACATCCTGCCGGCCTGCACCCAGTTCGAGACGGACGGCTCGCGCACCTGCTCCAACCGGTCGATGCAGTGGGGCGAGAAGGTCGTGGAGCCGATCTTCGAGTCCAAGGACGACTACACCATCATGTATCTGATGGCCCGCAAGTTCGGCTTCGCCGACGAGATGTTCAAGCACATCACGGTGGAGGAGACCCGCCCGGTGCCCGAGGACATCCTGCGCGAGATCAACCGCGGCTGCCTGTCCACCGGCTACACCGGCCAGTCGCCGGAGCGGCTGAAGATGCACATGAAGCATCAGGCCGATTTCGACAAGATCACCATGCAGGCGACCAGCGGCCCGCTGAAGGGCGAGTATTACGGCCTGCCTTGGCCCTGCTGGGGCCATCCGGAGCTTCGCCACCCCGGCTGCGCGGTGCTCTACGACACCTCCAAGCATGTGATGGAGGGCGGCGGGGTCTTCCGCGCTCGCTTCGGGGTGGAGCGCAACGGCGTCAGCCTGCTCGCCGACGGCTCCTACTCCAAGGGGTCGGAGATCGAGGACGGCTATCCTGAATTCACCATGGCGATGCTGAGGAAGCTGGGCTGGGACAAGGACCTGACGGCGGAGGAGATGCGCGTCATCCAGGCCATCGGCGGCGACAAGACAGACGAGGTGAGCTGGCAGACCGACCTGTCGATGGGCATCATCCGCGTCGCGCTGAAGCATGGATGTTCGCCTCACGGCAACGCCAAGGCCCGCGCCGTCGCCTGGAACCTGCCCGACCCGGTGCCGCTGCACCGCGAGCCGATCTACTCGCCGCGGCCGGAGCTGGTGAAGGAGTATCCGGCGATCGAGGACCGGCGCGACTTCCGCCTGCCGCAGCTCGCCCGCTCGCTCCAGTTCAAGATTGCGGACAGCGACATCCGCCAGCGCTTCCCCTTCATCCTGACCTCCGGACGGCTGGTCGAGTATGAGGGCGGCGGCGAGGAGACGCGCTCCAACCCCTGGCTTGCCGAGTTGCAGCAGACGATGTTCGTGGAGATCAACCCCAGGGACGCCGAGCGGCTGGGCATCCGCGACGGCGGCATGGTCTGGATTTACGGGCCGGAGGACAACTCGAAGGCGCGGATGCGCGCGCTGGTGACCGAACGCATCGGCGCCGGCACGGTGTTCATGCCCTTCCACTTCTCCGGCTACTGGCAGGGCAACAGCCTGCGGGAGAATTACCCGCCGGGCACCGATCCCATCGTCCTGGGCGAGCCGGCCAACGGGGTGACGACCTACGGCTACGACCCCATGACCTTCATGCAGGAAACCAAGGTGACGCTGTGCCGCGTCGAACCGGCCTGACGCGCCGCAGCGAGGAGACACGACCATGGCCCGCATGAAATTCCTGTGCGACGCGGAACGCTGCATCGAGTGCAACGCCTGCGTCACCGCCTGCAAGAACGAGCACGAGATCCCCTGGGGCATCAACCGCCGCCGCGTCATCACGCTGAAGGACGGCGTGCCGGGCGAGCGCTCGATCTCCATGGCCTGCATGCATTGCAACGATCCGCCCTGCGCGGCGGTCTGCCCGGTCGACTGCTTCTACCAGACGGCGGACGGGGTGGTGCTGCACTCCAAGGACCTGTGCATCGGCTGCGGCTACTGCTTCTACGCCTGCCCCTTCGGCGCGCCGCAGTACCCGCAATCGACCAATTTCGGCGGGCGCGGCAAGATGGACAAATGCACCTTCTGCGCCGGCGGTCCGGAACCGGACAACTCGTTGGAGGAGTACCAGAAGTACGGCGCCAACCGGCTGGCCGAGGGCAAGCTGCCGCTCTGCGCGGAGATGTGCTCCACCCGTGCGCTGATGGCCGGTGACGGCGACGTCCTGGCCGACATCTACAAGGAGCGGACGGTGCGCCGCGGCTACGGCTCCGGCGCCTGGGGCTGGACCACCGCCTACCGCGAGGACGACCGCGGCCGCGCCGTCGGCCCGGGCCGCGAAGGCACCGGCGGGAGCTGAGCGGGGTGGGGGCAAGCGTCCCCCGATCGCCCGCCCCGCAAAGCGCATTTTCTCTAGGGAAGGACGCGACATGACGAAGCTCCTGCGCCCCCTGCTGGTCCTGTTCGTTCTGCTGCTCGCTGCCCCGGCGGTGCAGGCGCAGTTCTACCAGACGCCGGGGCCGACCTCGCCGACCTCGAAGGACGAGGTGCAGCTCTACCAGACGCCGGACGGCAAGCTGTCCGGGCGGGTCAGCATCCCCGACGAGAAGCTGGGCGTCCTGGTCCAGCCGGAAGGGCGGGAGTGGCGCGAGTTCCGCATGGTCTGGCTGAAGATCATCGCGGGGGCGCTGATTCTGGGGCCGATCGCGGCGCTGGGGATCTTCTACCTGATCCGCGGCACCATTCGCATCCAGGGCGGCCGGTCGGGGCGTCCGGTGCCGCGCTTCAACGGCATGGACCGCTTCGCCCATTGGACGACCGCCGTCAGCTTCCTGCTGATGGCGGTGACCGGGCTGATCGTGACGTTCGGGCGCATGCTGCTGATCCCGCTGATCGGCCACCCGAACTTCACGATGCTCGCCGAGGCCAGCAAGTACATGCACAATTTCTTCAGCGTGCCCTTCGTCCTCGGGCTGCTGATGATCTTCGTGCTGTGGGTGCGCGACAACATCCCGGAGAAGGCCGATCTCGTCTGGCTGAAGACGCTCGGCGGCGTGCTGAGCAAGTCCGGCGAGCATCCGGAGGCCGGGCGCTTCAACGCCGGCCAGAAGGGCGTCTTCTGGGCGGTGGTGTTCGGCGGCTTCGCGCTGTCGCTCACCGGCTTCCTGCTGATGATGCCCTTTGCCGTCACCGGGATCGGCGGCATGCAGATCCTCCATGTGGCGCACGGGGTGGTGGCCGCGCTGATGATCGCGCTGATCATCGGGCACATCTACATCGGCACCATCGGCATGGAGGGCGCCTTCGACGCCATGGGCCGCGGCGTGGTGGACGAGAACTGGGCCAAGGACCATCACCGCCGCTGGTACGAGGAGCAGATTCGCAACGGCCATGCCGATCCGGACGGGCGGCTGCGGCATCACGCGGCGGAGTGAGGCGCGGAACCGCTCGACAGGCGCGCCGGCTTGGCCGATCCTTCCGCGCAACCAATTGTGCGCAGGGGGGATGCATGCCGCTCGACCACCGGGAATCGCTGTTCCGCCGGATCGCGGAGCGGCGCGACGAGCTTGTCGCGCTGACCCGCGACCTGATCCGCATCCCGACCGTGAACCCGCCGGGCGACGTCTACACCGACTGTGCGGAGTTCCTCGGGCGGCGGCTGGCCGGGCGCGGCTTTCAAGTGGAGTATGTGCGGGCCGACGGTGCGCCGGGCGACAGCGACCGCTACCCGCGCACCAACGTGATCGCCCGCGTCGAGGGCCGCGAACCCGGCCCCTGCGTGCATTTCAACGGCCACATCGACGTGGTGCCCGCCGGTCAGGGCTGGACGGTCGATCCCTTCGAAGGGGTGGTGAAGGACGGGCGCGTCTATGGCCGCGGCGCCTGCGACATGAAGGGCGGGATCGCCTCCTCCATCATCGCCGTGGAAGCGATCCTGGAGGCGGGCATCCCCTTCCCCGGCGCGCTGGAAATCTCCGGCACGGTGGACGAGGAGTCCGGCGGCTACGGCGGGGTCGGGCATTTGGCGACGCTCGGCTACTTCTCCCGCCCGCGGGTCGACCACGTCATCATCCCCGAGCCGCTGAACGTGGACCGCGTGTGCATCGGCCACCGCGGCGTCTGGTGGGCGGAGATCGAGACGAAGGGCCGCGTCGCCCACGGTTCCATGCCCTTCCTCGGCAACTGCGCGGTGCGCCACATGGGCGCCGTGCTGCACCGGATCGAGACGGAACTGATCCCCCGGCTGGCCGCCAAGCGCACCGCCATGCCGGTGGTGCCGGAAGGGGCGCGGCAATCCACCCTGAACATCAACGCCATCCATGGCGGCCAGCCGGAGGACCATGGCGGCCTGCCCAGCCCGATGGTGCCCGACCGCTGCCGCATGGTCATCGACCGCCGCTACCTGATCGAGGAGGACCCGGAGGAGGTGCGGGCGGAGATCGTCGGCATCCTGGAGGATCTGCGCCGCGAGCGCCCCGGCTTCGACTATGAGCTGCGCGAGGTGCTGGCCTTCCTGCCCACCCTGACCGACGCCGACGCGCCGGTGGTGCGGGCGGTGGGGGCGGCCATCGAGGCGGTGCTGGGCCGCCCGGCGGCGCAGGTGGTGTCCCCCGGCACCTACGACCAGAAGCACATCGCGCGGGTCGGGCATCTAAAGGACTGCATCGCCTACGGCCCCGGCATCCTCGACCTCGCCCACCAGCCGGACGAGTATGTGGGCATCGACGACATGGTCCATTCCGCGCAGGTGATGGCGATGGCCGCCCTGTCGCTGCTGCGGCGGGAGGTGTAGGGTCGCGGTCGTGGCAACAACGGCTGGCGGGAAGCGCACGCGATGTCGGACCTCAAGCTCAACCTCGGCTGCGGCGACACACGGATGCCCGGCTACGTGAATGTGGACAAGTACGGCACCTTCGGGCCGGACATCGTGGCCGACCTGGAGGTCGTGCCCTGGCCGTTCGAGGAGAGCAGCGTCGCCGACGTCCAGCTCATCCACGCGCTGGAGCATATGGGCCAGACGACCGAGGGCTTCCTGAACATCATGAAGGAGCTGTACCGAGTCTGCCGCCACGGCGCGCGGATCACCATCAAGGTGCCGCACCCGCGCAGTGAGGGCTATCTCGGCGACCCGACCCACGTCCGCCCGATCACGCCCAACGTGCTGAGCCTGTTCTCGATGGAGGAGAACCGGAAATTCATCGAACGCGGCTGGCCCAACACCCGGCTGGCCATGCATCTGAACGTCGATTTCCGCACGCTGTCGATCACCTACGCCCCGACCCCGCGCTGGCACCACAAGCTGGCCTCCGGGGAGGTCACGAACCAGGAGGTGATGGAGGCGATGGAGAGCCAGAACAACGTCATCGACGAGATCGCCATGGTCCTGGAGGTGGTGAAGGCCGCCGCCTGAACCCGACCTTCTCGAACCCGACCGGCTTGACGGGCGGGGGCCGGTCCCTTAGCTTGCGAAGTGTTCCCTGGGGGGCCTCGCTAGGAGGCTGAGACTCCGCCGGTCCGGCGCCTTCATCCGGACAACGCGGTGACCCATCGAACCTGATCCGGGTCATACCGGCGTAGGGACGGGACTGAAGGGCGGCACCGCGTACCCCCATTCCATCCAGACACCGCTTGTCCCGGCAACAGTTTGTTGGCGCTGCAAAAGGTGTGTGTGGACGTGACCGAAGCCCGACTTGTCGAAGAGCTGCTGGCCTTCATCGCCGCCGGAGAGGCGGACGAGGAGGCGTTCAACCGTATGGCGCTGGCCGTCTTCGCCCACCAGTTCGAGACCAACGTCCCCTACCGCCGCTTCGCCACCCAGCGGGCGCGCACCCTGCGCACGGTGAAGAGCTGGCGCGACGTGCCCGCCGTGCCGATCAGCGCCTTCAAGGACCTGACGCTGAGCGGGCGCCCGCCGGAGGAATGCCCGCACGTCTTCATGACCAGCGGCACCACCAAGGGGGTGCGGGGCAAGAGCCACCATCCGACGCTGGCGGTCTACGACCGCTCGATGACCGTCAATTTCCGCCGCCGTTTCATGGGTGAATGGGACCGGCTGCGCATGGGCATCCTGTTCCCGACCGAGCAGGCGATGCCCAACTCCTCGCTCGCCCATTATCTGGCGCTGGCCAAGAGCGAATTCGGGACGGCGGAGAGCCGCTATCTCATCACCGACGCCGGGCTGGACGTGGACGGGGCCATCGACGCGCTGTCCCGCGCCGAGGCGACCGGTGAACCCTACGCCCTGCTGGGGGCGAGCTTCAGCGTCGTGCATCTGATGGACGCGCTGGCCGAGCGGGGGCGGAGCTTCGCTCTGCCGGCGGGCAGCCGCATCCTCGACACCGGCGGCTTCAAGGGCCAGTCGCGGGAGATGGCGGCGGAGGAGTTCTACGGCCGCCTGTCCGCCACCTTCGGCGTGCCGCGCCGGCTGTGCATCAACATGTACGGCATGACGGAGCTGAGCACCCAGTTCTACGACGACGGCAACGAGAGCTGTCCGTCGGTGAAGTCCGGCCCGCACTGGATCCGCAGCCGGGTCATCAACCCGCTGACCGGGCAGGAGGTGCCGCGCGGCAGCGTCGGCGTGCTGGTTCATCACGATCTGGCCCATTTCAACTGCGCCTCGGCCATCCTGACCGAGGACGCGGGGGTGGAGGTGGACGGCGGCTTCCAGCTTCTCGGCCGGGCCGATGGGGCGGACGCCAAGGGCTGCTCCATGGCGGTCGAGGACTTCCTCAAAGCGGCGCGGGCCCAATGACCGTTGGCTTGATGGAACGCGCCGGGCATCTGCCGGGGCTGTCCGCCGACGCTGTGGACTGGCGGACTCTGACCTTCCGGCGCGGCGCCGAGACGCTCGACGTGGCCGTCCCGGTGCTGAGCGAGGCGCAGATCGCTGAATTGGCAACGCGGGTGCGGACGAACGCGCGGACTTACCTGAGACGCCGCACCGTCGCGCAGATCGCCGCCACCATCGACCGCGCCGTCGCCCGGCTGCTCGACCGCGGCGATCCCTGGCGGCAAAAGGCGGAACGGCTGCTGCCGCTGGTCACCGGCTACGACGCGGAGATGGTCCGGCTGGGGCTGACCGGCTATCTGAAGACCTTCCGCGGGCCGGAGCTTCGGAAATTCATCGCGGAGGATTTCGCCAACCCGGCGGTGCTCGACGACTTCCAGCCTGTGCCCAAGGGCGGCTTCGCCCGCGCCTTCGGGCCGGAGCTTCTGCTGCATGTCTGGGCGGGCAACGTGCCGGGCCTGCCGCTGTGGAGCCTGATTTCCGGCCTGCTGGTCAAGGCGGGCACGGTCGGCAAGCTGCCGAGCGCCGAGCCGCTGTTCGCCGGCTGGTTCGCGCAAATCCTGGCGGAGATCGACCCGGAACTGGCCGACTGCATCGCCATCGTCTGGTGGAAGGGCGGCGACGAGGCGGCGGAACGCGCGTGGCTGGGCCGCGCCGACACGGTGGTCGCCTATGGCGGCAACGACGCGCTGGAGGCCATCCGGGCGCGGGTGCCGATCACCACGCGCTTCCTGCCCTATGGGCACAAGATCAGCTTCGGCATGGTCGCCCGCTCCGCGCTCGACGCCGGGAAGGCGGGGGCGGTGGCGCGGCAGGCGGCCTACGACGTGGCGCGCTACGACCAGCAGGGCTGCTATTCGCCGCAGACCTTCTTCGTGGAGCGCGGCGGGCGGGTGTCGCCGCGCGAATTCGCCGGCTATCTGGCGCACGAGCTGGACGCTCTCGGCAGCAAGTTCCCGCGCCGCTCCCTGTCGATGGGCGAGGCGGGCGGCGTGGCGTCCTGGCGCAACGCGGAGGAGACGAAGGGCTTTGCCGACCCCAGCCGCGCCCTGCTGGGCGATCCGGCGGGAAGCTGGGCCGTCGCCTACACCGACGCGGCGGACGGCTTGAGCCCTTGCGGCCTGAACCGCACGGTGACGGTGGTGGCGGTGGACCGGCTGGCCGACGCGGTGCCGGGGCTGGCGCCCTACCGCGCCTTCCTCCAGACCGTGGGCATCGCCGCCGCACCGGAGGAGCTGTTCGGGCTGGCCGGGGCGCTGGGAGCCGTGGGTGTGACGCGCCTCTGCGCGCTCGGCCGGATGACCGCGCCGGAGGCGGGCTGGCACCATGACGGGCGGTTCAACCTTCTGGACCTCGTCACCATGACCGAGATCGAAGGCTCGGCGGAACGGGCGGCGGACACCTTCGCCCCCTACACGGATTGAGGCGCCGGCCATGAGCTTCGTCAGCATCGAACAGGCCGGCTACGGCGTCCCGAGCGGCGGCACCATCCTGGACCGCATCGACTGGACCATCGGGGAAGGGGAGTTCCACGCGCTGGTCGGGCGCAGCGGCTGCGGCAAGACGACCCTGCTGAAGCTGGTCGCCGGGCTGCTCGCCCCCTCCACCGGAACCGTCCGCATCCAGGGGGCGCCGGTGCGCGGGCCGGGCGCGCAGGTCGGTTTCGTCTTCCAGGCGCCGACGCTGCTGGAGTGGCGGACCGTGCTCGACAACCTGCTGCTGCCGGTGTCGCTGAAGCGCCGTCCGCAGCCGGCGGACCGCCGCAAGGCCGAGGAGCTGCTGGAGCTCGTCGGACTGTCCGGGCTCGAAGGGCGCTACCCCAGCCAACTGTCGGGCGGGCAGCAGAGCCGCGTCGCTCTGGCCCGCGCGCTGGTCACCGAGCCGCCTCTGCTCCTGCTCGACGAGCCCTTCGCCGCGCTCGACGCCATTACGCGGGAGGAGTTGCAGAACGACCTGCTGAAGCTCTGCGCCCGGCACCGCACCACCGTTCTGTTCGTCACCCACGACATCGCGGAGGCGGTCTATCTGGCCGACCGGGTGGCGGTGATGGAGGGCGGACATCTGCGCCACGCCCTGCCGGTGCCGCTGGCCCGCCCGCGCGGGCGCGACGTCCGCTACAGCCCGCGCTTCAACGCTCTGTGCCTGGAGCTGCGCCATGCGATGGACGGCTCGAAGTCCGACGTGGCGCTGGAGCACGCGTCGTGATGGTCCGTGCCGCCTCCGCCCTGCTGCTCGTCCTGCTGCTGGCGGGGTGGGAGGTCTATTGCCGGGTGGCGGGGGTGTCGGTGCTGGTCGTGCCGCTGCCCTCGGCGGTGCTGCGCACGCTGTGGGATGGGCTGGCGGGGGGATACCTGCTGCCGCACCTCTGGGTCACCACGGCGGAGATGGCGATGGGCCTCGCCGCCGGCTGCACCGTGGGTTTCCTCGCCGGGGTGCTGCTGGCCGAGGTGCCGGTGCTGCGCCGCCTGTTCTACCCCTACATCCTCGCCAGCCAGGTGGTGCCGAAGCTGGCGCTGGGGCCGCTGTTCATCGTCTGGTTCGGCTTCGGCATGACCTCCACCGTCGTCATCACGGCGCTGATCTGCTTCTTCCCGCTGCTGGAAAACACCATGACCGGGCTTCAGCAGGTCGATCCCAACAAGCGGGAGCTGTTCCGGATGCTGCGGGCGACGCGCTTGCAAACCCTGCTGCGCCTCAAGATTCCCTCCGGCCTGCCGGTGATCCTGGCGGGCTTGCGCGTCGCCGTGGTGCTGGCGCTGGTCGGCGCCGTCGTCGGCGAGTTCATCGGCGGCCGGCAGGGGCTGGGCGCCTCGATCATCGCGGCGCAGGGGATGATGGATTCGACCATGATGTTCGCCCTGTTCATCGTCATCACGGTGCTGGGCATGATCGTTTATCAGGCCGCCGCCGGGCTTGAGCGGTGGCTGCTGCGCCGTCCGTGGAAAGGATAATCACACGATGTTCGGGTTCCTGCGCACTTTGGGTGCCGTCGCCGTTTCCGCCTTCCTGTTGTCCTCCCCCGCGCTGGCGCTCGACAAGGTGACCGTGGCGGGCTGGAGCCAGCCGATCAGCGAGATCACCAACCTGCTGGCCGAGCCGGACAAGGGCTTCTTCAAGGCCAAGGGGATCGATCTCGGCTATGTGCCGGGGACCGGCGGCGGCTCGGCCATCCAGAATATGCTGACCGGTCAGGCCGACGTGGCCTTCACCGACCCGGCGTCCTTCTATCTGGCGCTCGACAAGGGCGAGAAGCTGATCGCCATCTACAACATCTACCCGCAGAACGTCTTCAACGTGGTGTCGCCGAAGGAGCGCAACATCACCAAGCCCGAAGACCTCAAGGGCAAGCGCATCGGCGTCTACAGCCTGTCCAGCGGCACCCGCCAGAACCTCCAGGTGCTGCTGCATCAGGTGGGGCTGAGCGAGAAGGACGTGACCATCGAGGTGACCGGCCTCCTGAATTTCGCCCCCGTGATCCAGGGGCAGGTGGACGCCACCGCGGCGACCGACACCGGCCTCCATGTCGGGATGCAGAAGGGGTTGAAGGACATCAACGTCATCGAGGTCAAGGACACGCTGAACCTGCCCTCCGACATCTTCGTGGTGACGGAGGACACCTACCGGACGAAGAAGGACGTTCTGAAGCGCTTCCTCGCCGCCTACCGCGACAGCGCCGCCTGGATGATCGCCGAGCCGGAGGAGGCCGCCCGCCTCGCCGTGACCCGCGCCATCAACGGCCGCGACGAGGCCACCAACCTCGCCATCATCAAGCTGCGCAACGAATCCAGCGTGTCGGAGACGACCAAGGCCAAGGGCCTCGGCCACTTCGATCCGGAGCTGATGCAGAAGGGGGCGGACACCTTCAAGCAGCTCGGCCTGATCGCGGCGGACCTCGACATGGGCAAGCTGGTCCAGTCCGACCTGATCCCCGAGTAAGGAAGGTTTGGCCCACCATGGATTTCCGCGACAAGACCGTCCTCGTCACCGGCGCAAGCCGCGGCATCGGCGCCGCCATCGCCAGGGCCTTCGCGGCGGAGGGAGCGGCGGTCGCCGTCAACTACCTCCAGAATGCGGGTGCCGCCGAGGCGGTGGCGGAGGCCTGCCGCGAGGCGGGCGGCGACGTCTGGGCGGTGCAGGCCGACGTGACCGACGCCGACGCGGTGAACCGCATGGTGGAGCGCACGGTGGAGGAGTTCGGCAAGATCGACGTGGTGGTGAACAACGCCTTCCGCCCCTACGCCTTCGACCCGGAGAAGCGCAAGCTGTTCTGGGACACCGAGTGGGCGGATTACCGGGGGCAGGTGGATGGGGCGCTGCTCGGCACCTACAACGTCTGCCGGGCGGTGCTGCCGGTGATGCGGCGGCGGCCGGGCGGCAGCATCGTGAACATGGCGACCGACCTCGTCGCCCGGCCCACCGTGCCCTATCACGACTACACGACGGCCAAGGCGGCGCTGGTCGGCTTCAGCCGCAATCTGGCGGCGGAGCTGGGGCCGCTGGGCATCCGCGTCAACTGCGTGGCGCCGGGGCTGGTCTACCCCACCGACGCCAGCCGGGCGACGAAGGAGGACATGAAGGACGCCATCGTCGCCCAGACCCCGCTGCGCCGCATCGCCACGCCGGAGGACGTGACCGGCCCGGTGCTGTTCCTGGCCTCCGGCTGGAGCCGCTTCATGACGGGGCAGGTGCTGTATGTGGATGGCGGGTTGGTGATGGGGTGAGTGTTGCGGTGTGTGCCCCCCTCCCGGCCTCCCCCCGCTGCGCAGGGG
>NZ_WHOR01000150.1:0-13925 GCF_013340925.1 Azospirillum formosense | reverse complement strand
CCCCCACCCGCGACACCCTGACCGATCGATCCGGTTGCGAAACGCTTGCCTGTCCGGGCCGGGTTGGGGGACACTCCTTCGCCGCGCGTTCCGAATGCGGGGGCCTTCGGGGCTGAGGGACGCGGCACGCGGGGGGAAAACATGGCACGGAACCTGAAAGCGCTCGGCCTGTGGCGGACGGCTCTGATCGCCAGCGTCCGGCAGGACGGGCCGGACCTGTCGGCGCGGCAGATGGCCATCATGCTCCAGGTCTATCTGACCGATCCGCCGCACACCGTGCGCGGGCTGGCGGCGGCGCTGAACATCTCCAAGCCCGCGGTGACCCGCGCGCTCGACCGGCTGTCGCTGCTCGGCTTCATCAAGCGCAAGCGCGACGCCGAGGACAAGCGCAGCGTGCTCGTCCAGCGCACTGTGAAGGGCAGCGTCTTCCTGTCCGACTTCGCCGAGTTGGTGGTCGCCGCGGGCGCCGTGGCGCCCGAGGACATGGCCGTCATCCGCGCCGAGGAGGAGGTGGCCGCCTCCGCCAAGGCGCGGCTGGAGGCGCAGTTGGGCGCCTCCGGCCCTGTGGCGGTGCCCGTCTGACCGCCGCCGTTTTCAATAGCCCTGGCTGCGGTCCACGAGGTTCGGCAGGGGGCGCCCCTCGCGGAAGGCGGTGATCGCCTCGGCCACCACCGCGGCGGAGCGTGACGGGTGGGTGACGGCGGCGACGTGCGGCGTCACATGGACCTTCGGGTGGGTCCAGAAGGGATGGCCGGCGGGCAGCGGCTCCTCCGCGAACACATCCAGGCTGGCCCCGGCGATGTGCCCGCTCTCCAGCGCCGCCAGCAGATCGTCCTCCACCAGATGCCCGCCGCGCGCGGCGTTGACGACCACCGCACCTTTGGGCAGGGCGGCGAACAGCTTGCGGTTCAGCAGGCCGCGCGTCTCCGCCGTCAGCGGCAGCAGGCAGACCAGCAGGTTGCATTGCCCGAGCATCGCCGCCAGCCCGTCGGGTCCGGAGAAGCTTTCCACCCCCGGCAGCGCCTTCGGCGTGCGGCTCCAGCCCAGCACGCGGTAGTCCATGCTCAGCAGCGTCTTGGCCGAGGCCATGCCCAGCTCGCCCAGGCCCAGGATGCCGACACTCACCTCCGACGCCGGGCAGGGGTCCAGCGGCTCCCACCGCCCGGCCTGCTGGAGCGCCTTGTACTCGTCGAGGAGTCGGTGCCAGCGCAGCACCTGGAGCGCCACATAGCCGGCCATGTCCACCGTCAGCCCCTCCGACACCATGCGGACCAGCGGCACATCGGGCAGGGTGGGGTCGAGCAGCAGCGATTCCACACCGGCGCCCAGCGACACGATCAGCTTCAGGTTCGGCAGGGTGGCGAGCAGCCCGTGCGGCGGCTTCCACACCAGCGCCATCTCGATGTCCGCCGGGTCCCCCATCTCGGGCCACACCCGCACCTCCAGCCCGGGCAGGCGGGCGTCCAGCTCGCTCAGCCAGCGGTCGGAGCGGTCGGTGGTGGAGCAGAAAAGCAGCGTCACGGTGCAAACCCCTGTACTGTTGTCGTTGTTCGTCTCAAACCCGTTCGAGCCAACCGTGCCCCGTCTGATCCTGCTGAACAAGCCCTATGGCGTGCTGCCCCAGTTTACCGATGAGCAGGGGCGCCCGACGCTGGCCGACCATGTGCCGGTGAAGGGGGTCTACGCCGCCGGGCGGCTGGACCGCGACAGCGAGGGGCTGCTGGCGCTGAGCGACGACGGCGCGCTGATCGCCCGCATCGCCTCGCCGAAGCACAAGCTGCCCAAGACCTACTGGGTGCAGGTGGAGGGCGTCCCGACCGAGGAGGCGTTGCAGCGCCTGCGCGACGGGGTGACGCTCAACGACGGCCCGACCCTGCCCGCCGAGGCCCGCCGGATGGAGGAGCCGGACGGCCTGTGGCCGCGCGACCCGCCCGTGCGCTTCCGCGCCGCCATCCCGACGAGCTGGATCGTCCTGACCCTGCGCGAAGGGAAGAACCGGCAGGTGCGCCGCATGACCGCCGCGGTCGGCTTTCCGACCCTGCGGCTGATCCGTTGGTCCATCGGCGAGTGGACGCTGGACGGGCTGGCCCCCGGCCAATGGCGCGAGGTGACGGTGCCGGGGCGGGAACAGCCGAAGGCGCCGCCTGTCCGAACCAAGGCGCCACCCGGCAATACGAAGGCGAAGCGCCCGCGGGCCGCTACATCCGCACGGCGTCGGACTTGACGGCTTCCAGGTTCAGGGCAGCGGCGAGCAGGGCGCGGGTGTATTCCTCCCGCGGCTCCTCGAAGATGCGGCGGGTGGGGCCCTGCTCCACGACCTTGCCGTCCTTCATGACGATGACGTGGCTGCTGAGCGCCCGCACCACCCGCAGGTCGTGGCTGATGAAGAGATAGGCGAGGTTGTTGCGCGCCTGGATGTCGCGCAGCAGATCGACGATCTGCGCCTGCACCGACATGTCGAGCGCGCTGGTCGGCTCGTCCAGGACGACGAACTTGGGCTTCAGGACCAGGGCGCGGGCGATGGCGATGCGCTGGCGCTGGCCGCCGGAGAACTCGTGCGGGTAGCGGTGGCGGCTGGACGGGTCGAGCCCAACCTCCTCCAGCGCCTTGGCCACCATGGCGTCGCGTTCGGCGCCGGAGCCGATGCCGTGGATCGTCAGCCCCTCGCCGATGATCTGGCCGACCGACAGGCGGGGCGACAGGCTGCCGTAGGGGTCCTGGAAGACCACCTGCATCTCCCGCCGCAGCCCGCGCAGCTTCTTCGCCTGCCAGCCCTGGATGTCCTTGCCGTCGAAGCGGATCGCCCCCTCGCTGGCGTGCAGGCGCAGCAGGGCGAGGCCGAGCGTCGTCTTGCCGGACCCGGACTCACCGACCACCCCGACCGTGTGCCCCTGCCGCACGTTGACCGACACACCGTCCACGGCGCGGACATGGTCGACGGTGCGGCGCAGCAGGCCCTTCTTGATGGGGAACCAGACCTTCAGGTTGTCGGCGGCCATGACCTCCGGCGCGTCGGCGGGCGGGGTCAGCGGGTCGCCCTTCGGCTCCGCGGCCAGCAGCTTGCGCGTGTAGGCGTGCTGCGGGCGGGCGAAGATGTCGGCGACGTCGGCCTGCTCGACGATCTCGCCCTGGTTCATCACGCAGACCCGGTCGGCCATCTTGCGCACCACGCCCAGATCATGGGTGATGAGCAGCAGCGCCATGCCGAAGCGGCGCTGGAGATCCTTCAGCAGCTCCAGGATCTGCGCCTGGATGGTGACGTCCAGCGCGGTGGTCGGCTCGTCGGCGATCAGCAGGTCGGGCTCGTTGGCGAGCGCCATGGCGATCATCACGCGCTGGCGCTGGCCGCCCGACAGCTCGTGCGGGTAGGCGTTCAGCCGCTTTTCCGGGTTGGGCAGCCCGACCAGCCGCAGCAGCTCCAGCGTGCGCTTGCGCGCGGCGGCGCGGGACAGGCCCTTGTGCAGGAACAGCGTCTCGTTGATCTGCCGCTCGATGCTGTGCAGCGGGTTCAACGAGGTCATCGGCTCCTGGAAGATCATGGCGATGCGGTCGCCGCGCACGTTGCGCAGCACCTTCTCCTCCGCGCCCACCAGCTCGGTCCCGCGGAAGCGGATGGAGCCATGCGGGTGGCGCGCCATGGGGTAGGGCAGCAGTTGCAGGATCGACAGGGCGGTGACCGACTTGCCCGACCCGGACTCGCCGACCAGCGCCAGGGTTTCCCCCTTGGCGATGTCGAAGGAGACGCCCTTCACCGCGTGCATCGCCCCGCCGCCCGAGCGGAACTCGACATGGAGGTTGCGGACCTGGAGGAGATCGTCGGCCCCATTGGTCGTCATGTCGGTCATGGGCGGTTCCGCCTTCTTGGGCTGGTGGTCGTTGGGGGCATCATTCCGCGGCCTTCTGCGCCACCGCGCCCGCCTCGTTGGCGGTTCCGGTGGCGGTGGAGAGCTGGCCGATGGTCTTGCGCGGATCGAAGGCGTCGCGCACCGCCTCGCCGATGAAGATCAGCAGGCTCAGCATGATCGCCAGCACGAAGAAGGCGGTCAGGCCCAGCCAGGGCGCCTGGAGGTTGGCCTTGCCCTGGGCCAGCAGCTCGCCCAGCGAGGGGGAGCCGGGGGGCAGGCCGAAGCCGAGAAAGTCCAGCGCCGTCAGGGTGGTGATGGAGCCGTTCAGGATGAAGGGCAGGAAGGTCAGCGTCGCCACCATGGCGTTGGGCAGCACGTGGCGCACCATGATCGTCGCGTCGGTGGCGCCCAGCGCGCGGGCGGCGCGCACATAGTCGAAGTTGCGCGCCCGCAGGAACTCCGCCCGCACCACATGGACCAGCGAGGTCCAGGAGAACAGCAGCAGCAGCCCGAGCAGCCACCAGAAGTTCGGCGTCACCACGCTGGACAGGATGATGAGCAGGAACAGGGTGGGCAGGCCCTGCCAGATCTCGATGAAGCGCTGGAACAGCAGGTCGGTGATGCCGCCGAAGTAACCCTGGACCGCCCCGGCCATGATGCCGACGACCGAGGAGAAGGCGGTCAGCACCAGACCGAACAGCACGGAGATGCGGAAGCCGTAGATCAGCCGCGCCGTCACGTCGCGCCCCTGGTCGTCGGTGCCCAGCCAGTTGTCGGCGGACGGCGGGGCCGGGGCGGGGACCGGCAGGTTGTAGTTGATGGTGCGGTAGCCGTAGGGGATCGGCGGCCAGACGATCCAGCCCTTTTCCTCGATCAGCTGGCGGACATAGGGGTCGCGGTAATCGGTCTCCGTCTCGAACTCGCCGCCGAAGGTGGTCTCCGGGTAGGCGGTGAAGACGGGCCAGTAGAGCGCGTTGTCGTACTTGATGAGGAGCGGGCGGTCGTTGGCGATGAACTCCGCACCCAGCGACAGGGTGAACAGCACCAGGAAGATCCAGAAGGACCAGAAGCCCCGCCGGTTCGCCCGGAAATTCGCCAGCCGCCGCCGGGTGAGCGGCGTGACGCGCAGGCCGAGGAAACGGTCGCCGGTCATGGGCGCGTCCTCCAACGGGCATTTGCCCTCTCCCCCCTGGGGAGAGGGGAGGGTGAGGGGGTTGCGCGTGGCGGTGCGTCCGGCAAACGCGCAACCCCCTCACCCCAACCCTCTCCCCGGGGGGGAGAGGGAGCATGCGTCGAAAGCGCAAAGCTTCCCATCATACCCTCCGCGCTTCGAAGTCGATGCGGGGATCGACGGCCACATAGGTCACGTCGCCGACGAGGTTCATGATGAGCCCCAGCAGCGTGAAGAAGTACAGCGTGCCGAACATCACCGGATAGTCGCGGTTGATCGCCGCCTCGAAGCCCAAGAGCCCCAGCCCGTCGAGCGAGAAGATCACCTCGATCAGCAGGGCGCCGGTGAACAGGATGCCGATGAAGGCGCCGGGGAAGCCGGCGATGACGATCAGCATGGCGTTGCGGAAGATGTGGCCGTAGAGCACCCGCCGCTCCGCCAGACCCTTGGCGCGGGCGGTCACGACATACTGCTTGTTGATCTCCTCCAGGAAGGAGTTCTTGGTCAGCATGGTCAGCCCGGCGAAGCCGCCGATCACCATGGACAGCACCGGCAGCACCATGTGCCACATGTAGTCCAGGATCTGCCGCCACCAGGGCAGGCTCGCCCAGTTGTCCGACACCAGCCCGCGCAGCGGGAACAGGTCGAAATAGCGCCCGCCGGCGAAGACGACGATCAGCAGCACGGCGAACAGGAAGCTGGGGATGGCGTAGCCGACGATGACCACGCCGGAGGTCCAGACGTCGAAGGGCTGGCCGTCGCGCACCGCCTTGGCGATGCCCAGCGGGATCGACACCAGATAGACGATCAGCGTCGTCCAGATGCCCAGCGAGATCGACACCGGCATCTTCTCGATCACCAGATCGACGACGCTGCGGTCGCGGAAGTAGCTCTTGCCGAAGTCGAACATCAGGTAGTTCGACATCATGTGGATGAAGCGCTCGTGCAGCGGCTTGTCGAAGCCGAATTCCTTCTCAAGCTGCTTGATGAACTCCGGGTCCAGCCCCTGGGCGCCGCGGTAGCGGCTGCCGGTGTCGCCGCCCTGGGCCTGCTGCTGCGCGCCGGGGCCGCCGGTCTCGCCGCCGCCGGTGCCGCCGATGCGGGCGGTCGCCTCCACCGCGGTGCCCTGGACGCGGGCGATCATCTGCTCGATGGGACCGCCGGGGGCGATCTGCACGATCAGGAAATTGATGACCATGATCCCGAACAGGGTCGGGATGATCAGCAGCAGACGGCGGATGATGTAGGCCAGCATCGCGCGGGTTCGCCTTTCTGTTTGCCGTCTCAGGGCGCCGCGCGGCGGGCCGTGTTGGCGAGCTTCGCGTTCTTGTCGGGATCGACCCACCAGGTGTCGGTGAAGGCCAAGCCGTATTTGGGCGCAACCGCCGGATGGGAGAAACGGTTCCAATAGGCGACGCGCCGCACGTCGTCGTGCCATTGCGGGATGACGTACCAGCCCCACAGCAGCACCCGGTCCAGCGCGCGGGTCGCCGTGACCAGGCTCTCGCGGTCGGGGGCCTGGATCACCTTGTCGATCAGCGCGTCGACCACCGGGTCCTTGATTCCGGCCAGATTGCGGCTGCCCGGCTGGTCGGCGCGGGCCGCCTGCCAATAGTCGCGCTGCTCGTTGCCGGGCGAGGTCGATTGCAGGATGCGCTGGATGACCATGTCGAAGTCGTAGCGGTCGATCCGGTTCTGGTACTGGGCGGTGTCCACCACGCGGATGGCCGCCTCGATCCCGGCGCGCTCCAGGTTGCGGACGAAGGGCTGGACGATGCGGTCCATGTCCGGCTGCACCAGCAGGATCTCGAAGCGCATCGGCTCGCCGGTCTTCGCGTTCAGCAGCTTGTTGCCCTTCAGCTCCCACCCGGCCTCCTTCAGCAAGGCCAGCGCCGTGCGCAGGTTCGGGCGGATGTTGCCGGACCCGTCGGTCTGCGGCGGCGCGAAGGGCTTGGTGAAGACCTCCTCCGGCACCTTGCCGCGGAAGGGCTCCAGCAGGGCCAGCTCCTCCGGCGAGGGCAGACCGGTGGAGGCCAGCTCGGAGTTGGAGAAGAAGCTCTTGGTGCGCTGGAACAGCCCGTAGGACAGGTTCGCCCGCGTCCATTCGTAGTCGAACAGGTAATTCAGCGCCTCGCGCACCTTGCGGTCGGCGAAGACCGGGCGGCGGCTGTTGAAGACGAAGGCCTGCATGCCCTGCGGGTCCTGGTGCCTGATCTCCTCGCGGACGATGTGGCCGTCGCGCACCGCGGGCACGTCGTAGCCGGTGACCCAGTTCTTCGACGAATGCTCCACCCGGAAATCGATGGCCCCGGCCTTGAAGGCTTCGAACACCACGTCGAGGTCGCGGTAATAGTCGAAGCGGATGCGGTCGAAGTTGTAGCGCCCGCGGTTGACCGGCAGGTCCTTGGCCCACCAGTCCTGCACCCGCTCGAAGACGAGCGAGCGGCCGGGCTGCACCTCGACGATCCGGTAGGGGCCGCTGCCGACGATGGGGTCCAGCGTGGTGCTGGCGAAGTCGCGCACCCCGTTGCCGTTTCCTTCGAACACATGCTTGGGCAGCACCGGCAGCTGGCCCATGATGACCGGCAGCTCGGGGTTGCCGCCGTCGCGGAAGGTGAAGGTGACCGCGCGCTCGCCGGTCTTTTCCGCCTTCACCACGTCGGCGTAGTAGGTGCGGTAGAGCGGGTGGCCCTTGTCGCGCAGCGTCTCGAAGCTCCACACCACGTCGTCGGCGGTCACCGGGGCGCCGTCGTGGAAGCGCGCCTGCGGGCGCAGCGTGAAGCGCACCCAGCTCCGGTCCTCGGCGACGGTGATGGTCTCGGCGAGCAGCCCGTAGCGGGTCAGCACCTCATCCCCGCTCTCCACCGTCAGCGTGTCGAAGGGCAGGCTGGCCCCGGCGGCGGTCGACCCGCGCAGGATGAAGGGGTTCAGGCTGTCGAAGCTGCCGTAGGTCGCCAGCTTGATCTCGCCGCCCTTCGGGGCGTTGGGGTCGACATAGTCGAAATGCTGGAAGTCCGGCCCGTATTTGGGCGTCCCATGGGCCGTGACGGCGTGCCCGGCGGTTTCGCGCGGGTTGGTCTGCGCGCGGGCCGTGGCGAAGGGTTCCGCCAGATACAGGCACATGACCGCGGCCAGGATCGCTTTACCGGTCTTCCTCATGCCCCTCTCGGTCCTTATTGTTTCCGGTAAGGTAGGGTCTCCCTTGTGGCACAATCAAGGCGGAGCCTCGGCTTTAAGGGGCTAAGCGGGCGATCAGGGCTTCACCCACCACGCCTCGGGGAAGCCGCTGTTGCGGAAGCCCAGATCGTATTTCGGCGTCGTCTCCGGGAAGCCGAGCGTCGTCCGGTAGGCGATCCAGTTGTCCGGGTTGTACCAGTGCGGCACCATGTAGAAGCCCCACAGCAGCACGCGGTCGAGCGCGCGGGTCGCCGCCTGGACCGACGGCAGATCCTTCGCCGCCAGCGCCTTCTCGATCATCGCGTCGGCCGCCGGCTCCTTGATGCCGGCGTAGTTGGCCGATCCCCGGACATCCGCGGCGGCGGAACCGAAATAGCTGCGCAGCTCGGTGCCCGGCGGGGTGAAGAAGTTGAAGTTCGCCACCACCACGTCGAAGTCGAACTCGTCGGTGCGCGCCTGGAACTGGGCGGTGTCGACCACCCGCAGGACCGCGTCGATGCCCGCCTTGCGCAGCGCCTCCACATAGGGCTGGATCACGCGGGTCAGCGCGCCGGTGCCGTCGAGGAACTCGATGCTCAGCACCTCGCCGGTCTTCGCGCTGGTCATCCGGCCGTTCTTCAGCTCCCACCCCGCTTCGCGGAACAGGCGCATGGCCTCGCGCAGGTTGTTGCGGTTGTTGCCGCTGCCGTCGGTCTTCGGCGGCTCGAAGGGGGTGGTGAAGACGCGCTCCGGCAACTGGGCGCGGAAGGGCTCCAGCAGAGCCAGCTCCTCCGGCGTCGGCGGCCCCTTGGCGCCGAAGTCGGAGTTGGGGAAGTTGGAGGTGGTGCGGAGATACTGGCCGTACAGGATGTTCTTCTGAATCCATTCGAAGTCGAACAGATAGCCCAGCGCCTCGCGCACCCGCGGGTCGGCGAACTTGGCGCGGCGGGTGTTCAGGCGGAAGCCCTGGGCGCCCAGCGGCAGGTCGCTCTTCACCTCCACGCGGTTCACCCGGCCGTCCTTTGCCGCGGGGAAGTCGTAGCCGGTGGTCCAGCGCTGCGCCCGGTGCTCGGTGCGGAAGTCGTAGGCGCCGGCCTTGAAGGCCTCGAACATCACGTCGTCGTCGCGATAGTAATCGACCTTCACGCTGTCGAAGTTGTAGAAGCCGCGCGCCGTGGCCAAGTCGCGGCCCCACCAGTCGGCCACCCGCTCGTAGGTGATCGAGCGGCCCGCATCGACCGCCTTGATGCGGTAGGGGCCGCTGCCCAGCACCGGCTCCAGCGTCGTCTTGGAGATGTCGCGGCCGTTGGCGGTCCACCAATGCTCGGGCTGGGGGGCGATGCTGGTGGCGAAGTCGATGATCGGCTTCATCTCCCCGGTGGTCTTCAGGGTGATCTTCAGCCGGTGCTCGTCCACCGCCTCCACCGCGGCGACGCGATCGAGGAAGGATTTCAGGAAGGGGTTGCCGTGCGCCTGGATGGAGTCCCAGGCGAAGACCACGTCGCCGGCGGTCACCGGCACGCCGTCGTGCCAGCGCGCGTCCTTGCGCAGATGGAAGACGGCCCAGCTCTTGTCGTCGGGCAGTTCCACGCTTTCCGCCAGGGACCCGTAGGCGGCGTCCATCTCCCAGCCGGAGCCGACCATCAGCGAGTCGGCGATCAGCCCCAGCGTGCGCGGGGTGACGCCGCGCAGGATGATCGGGTTCAGGCTGTCGAAGCTGCCCTGAGCGGCCAGGGTGATCTGTCCGCCCTTGGGAGCCTCCGGGTTCGCGTGCGGGAAATGGGTGAAGCCCGGCTTGAACTCCGGCTCGCCGAACTGCTTCAGGGCCGGGACGGTGACCGTCTGCGCCTGGGCCCCGTTCGCCTGGGCCCCGTTCGCCTGGGCCCCGTTCGCCTGGATTGGCGCCGTCAGCGCAAGGAGAGCCAAGAAAGCAGTCATCCGGGCGGCAGCGAGAACTCGGCGCATCGTCGGTCCTGATGTGGTTGGGCCTGATGTGGTTGGCCTGGGATGATAAGGCGGATCAGCCCTAGCATGTACGCGCCTTGCGGCGCGTCAAGTCCGCGTACGCAACGGTATCTTACGCCCGTGCGCTGGCGCCGGCCCGTCCGGGGGCGCAAAAAAGGCGGAAATGCGGCAAGCCCGACGAGGTGGTGACATGACGATGTTCCGGCGCACGAGCGCGGAGTTTCTCGGCACCTTCTGGCTGGTCTTCGGCGGCTGCGGCAGCGCCGTGCTGTCCGCCGCCTTCCCGGAGGTCGGAATCGGGCTGACCGGCGTCTCCCTGGCCTTCGGGCTGACGGTACTGACCATGGCCTACTCGGTCGGCCACATTTCCGGATGCCACCTGAACCCGGCGGTCACGGTGGGGCTGTGGGCCGGCGGGCGCTTCCCGGCCAAGGACATCCTGCCCTACGTCATCGCGCAGGTGGTCGGCGCCTTCCTGGCGGCGCTGGTGCTGTACGTCATCGCCACCGGCAAGGCCGACTGGTCGCTGGCCGCCAAGGGACTGGCCGCCAACGGGTACGGGGAGCATTCGCCGGGCGCGTACAACCTCACCTCCGGCCTGCTGATCGAGGTGGTGCTGACCTTCATGTTCCTGATCGTCATCCTGGGCTCCACCGACCGGCGGGCGCCCGCGGGCTTCGCGCCGCTGGCCATCGGTCTGGCGCTGACGCTGATCCACCTCATCAGCATCCCGGTCACCAACACCTCGGTCAACCCGGCGCGCAGCACGGGGCCGGCGCTGGTCGTCGGCGGCTGGGCGCTGCAACAGCTCTGGGCCTTCTGGGTGGCGCCGCTGGTCGGCGGGCTGCTCGGCGGGCTGGCCTACCGCGCGCTGGCCGAGGAGATGCCGCCAAAACCGGCCATCACCGGCGAGGCCCGGCCATCCACCTGAGCCTTCGCCACCTGAGTCCCTCCTGACCCTTTCCCTTCGGGTCCCTCCCGACTCAGCGGACCGTGCCCCTCCGGCGCGGTCCGTTTTTTATGGGGGTGTTCGCCTTCGCCCAGCGAAGGTCACGGCCTTGTCGCGGGAACTTCGCGGGCGTCAACGGTTATTCTGGGCATCCGTTGACGCACTGGGAGTAGATGATGCGGCAGTTCGACCCCGATTCCAACCCGATGACCGACGAGGATTACGGCATCGTCCTCGGCCTGTTCATCGGCATCTATCTGGGGCTGCTGGCCGTCGCGCTGCTGCCCTGACCGGCGCGGGCCGTCTTCCAATGGTCCGCCATGCGCTCCATGAGCTGGCGGTAGCGGCGGTCGGACCGCATCATCCGGCGCACCGCCTTGCCGTTGCGCGGGTCGGCGAGCATCCATTCCTCCGCGGCCATCTGATGCTCCGGGTGGATGGACAGCATGTAGATCGCCGCCTGCTCCGGCTGCGTCACGGCCTCCTCCTTCAGCCCCTCCAGGATCGCCCCGACATAGAGCGGCAGGACGTTGCGGAAGTCCTCCGGCCCAGTGCCGTCCTGGCTGCCGTGGGAGGCGGCGTCGTCCTCGGCGCCCATCAGGGCGCGGCGCTCCTCCGCCGGCAGGGCGAAGAAGGCGTCCAGCCCCAGCAGCAGGTCGCAGACCGTCTTCTTGCGGACCATCCAGTTCGCCCCGCCCGACACCCGGCCGGCCAGCGAGTGCAGGAAGGGGCGCAGCTTCTCCGGCGAGGTCTCGAAGACGGAGCGGGCGGGCGTGGCGATGGTTGCCATGGGCGTGGTCCTCCTGTCTCAGCCGGCCAGGGCGGCCAGCGTCTCGCGGTGGGTGCGGGCGTCGCCCGCGGCGACCACGCGCCCGCTGGAGGCGGCGTCGAGCGGCCGGCCGTCCCAATCGGTCATCAGCCCGCCGGCCCCGGTCACCACCGGCACCAGCGCCGCGAAGTCGTAGAGCTTCAGCCCCGATTCGACGACAAGGTCGTAATAGCCCGCCGCCAGCAGGCCGTAGCTGTAGCAGTCGCCGCCATAGACCGACACCTTGGCCGCCCCGGCCACCCGGCGGAAGGCGTCCTGGTCCGCTCCGGGGAACAGGTCGGGCGAGGTGGTCCCCAGCGTCGCCGCGGCCAGCCCCCCGGCGCAGGCGCGCACGCGGGCCGGCTGGCCGTTGAACAGGGTCGGGCGGCCCTCGACGCCCAGCCAGCGGTCCCGGACGATGGGCTGGTCGATGACGCCGAGCACCGGGCGCCCGCGGTGCAGCAGGGCGATCAGCGTGCCGAAGATCGGGCGGCCGGTGATGAAGGACTTGGTGCCGTCGATGGGGTCGATCACCCAGACCCATTCGGCGTCCAGGTTCTTCGTTCCGAACTCCTCGCCATAGATGCCGTCGTCGGGGCGCTCGGCCTCGATGATGGCGCGGATGGTCCGCTCCGCCTCGCGGTCGGCGACGGTGACGGGGGAGGCGTCGGCCTTGTCGTCCACCGCCACCGGCGTGCGGAAATACTGGCGGATGACCGGGCCGGAGGCGTCGGCCAGACGCTCCGCCAGGGTCACCAGGGGGGTGGGGCAGGGTTCGGTCATGGTCGCTCCGCCGGATCGCGCGTGGTTGGGACGAGGGCGGCATCCTAGTCGGGTGCTCTCCCGGCGCAAACCATCAATGCGGGGAAGAGGGCAATGACGGAGGAGGGTTGCGCGGGACGCCGCTTCCCCGTTCCGCGGGCTTGTGGCAGCCTCTTCGCCATGCACGACCGCTCCTCCCCACCCGACCGCCCGAACGCCGGCCCGAACGCCGCCCCGAACGCCTATGCCGGCATCCCGCTCGACCGCGCCGGCGTGCGCCGCAAGGACAAGGACTGGCTGAAAGACGCCTGGGCCTCGCCGAACGCGCGCCTGCTGCCCGTGGCGAAATCGCGCAACTTCGTGACCGGCGACGCCGACTCGGCCCGCGCGGTCGCGGTGGCCTGCGGCGGCGACTGGGGGGTGGAACCGGTCTTCCTCGGCCTGCTCGACGGCGTGCCGCATTTCACCGTGGACCTGACCGGCCTGGAGGCGCCGGAGGAGCATCCCGCCCTGGCCGGGCTCGGCCGTTTCGAGGATCTGCGCGCCGTCGGCCCGGTGATGGAGGCGACGGAGGCCGGGCTGTGCGCCTACGCCCGCGGCATCACCTGGTGGAACGCCCGGCACCGCTTCTGCGGCGTCTGCGGCTCCGTCGCGGCGGGGGCCGAGGGCGGGCATGTGCGAGTCTGCACCAACCCGGACTGCGCCACCCACCATTTCCCGCGCACCGACCCGGCGGTCATCATGCTGGTCCATGACGGAGCCGGGCGGGTCGTGCTGGGCCGCAATTCCCGCTTCCCGCCGGGCATGCATTCGGTGCTGGCCGGCTTCGTCGAGCCGGGCGAAAGCCTGGAGGACAGCGTGAAGCGCGAGGTGCTGGAGGAGGTGGGGCTGGAGGTCACCGACATCCGCTACCACTCGTCCCAGCCCTGGCCTTTCCCGTCCTCGCTGATGCTGGGCTTCAGCGCGCGGGCGGTGACGCTGGACATCCAGACGGACCTGGAGGAGCTGGAGACGGCCCGCTGGTTCGACCGCGACTTCCTGCGGACCTTCACGCCGAGCGAGGCGTCCCGCCTCGCCCGCCCCGACAGCATCGCCCGCCGCCTGATCGACGAATGGATCGCTGAAGGGGAGTGAGGGAGACGGCGGGTCGCTTGCCCCTCCCTAACCCTCCCCCGCTCTCGGCGGACCAAGGGTCCGCCTGCCGCGTCAGCGCAAACCAGAGGTTTGCGCGAGAGCTGCGCAGGGGAGGGGACTTTACTCCCTCTCCTG
>NZ_WHOR01000014.1:0-42116 GCF_013340925.1 Azospirillum formosense | reverse complement strand
CCACCACGACGGCCAGCGTGTCGGCCGCCGACCCGCCGCTCACCGCGTCGGCGGCGTCGGAGAACAGGTGACCGAACAAGCTGGCAACGGTGGTGCCCGTGGGGTTGGCGGTGTCCTCCGCGATGGTCGGCAGGGTGGTCGCCGTGCCCGTCGTCACGGGAGCGTCGTTGACCGCGCTGACCGTGGTGGTCAGGGCGGCGGTACCGGCGCTGTAGCGGCTGTCGCCGCCCACGCTCGTCAGGGCGACCCGGCCACCGCTGGTCACGGCCCCTTGCGAATCGTCGACCAGCCGGACGGTCAGGGCCGGCGTTGGGCCGTTCCAGTTGGCGGCGGGAACGAAGCGCAACGCCGTGTTGGCGGACAGCAGCAGGGCGTTGCCGTCCGAGGCCGCCCCCACGGCCGCCCAGGCCGTGCCGGTCCAGTATTGCCAGACACCTTGCGTGGTCGCCGCGTTGCCGACGATGGCGATCCCGGCGAAGCCGTTGGCGGCGGAGCCGCCGCTCACGGCGTCCGTCGCGTCGGAGAACAGATGGCCGAACAGGTTGGTGACCGTGGCGCCCGCCGGATTGGCGGTGTCCTCCGGGATCGCCGGCAGGACGGTGGTCGTTCCGGTGGCGACCGGCGCGTTATTGACCGGGGTGACGGTTCCGGTCAGGGCGATGGTCCCGGCGCTGTAGGCGGTGCTGCCGCCGACGCCGGCCGTCAGGTCCACGCGGGCTCCGGCGACCAGCGGCGCGCCGCCATCCTCGACCAGCCGGACGGTCAGGGCCGGGGTGATGCCGTTCCAGTTGGCGGCGGGAACGAAGCGCAACGCCGTGTTGGCGCTCAGCAGCAGGCCATTGGCGTCGCTCGCCGTGCCGATGTCGGCCCAGGCGGTGCCGGTCCAGTACTGCCACGCGCCTTGCGCCGCGGTGGCGGCGTTGCCGACCACCACCACGCCGGCAAAGCCATTGCCGGCGGCGCCGAAAAGCGCGTCGGTCGGGTCGGAGAACAGCCCGCCGAACAGCGAGGCCACGCTGGCGCCCGCCGGGTCGGCGCTGTCTTCCGCGATGGCGGCCAGGACCGCCTGCGTGCCGGTCGCCACCGGGGCGCCGTTCACCGGGGTCACCTCCAGCGTCAACGGAGCGACGTCCCCCGACAGCGGGGTTGTGCCGCCGACTCCGGTCAGCGTGAACAACCGGTGCTCGGCACCGCTGAAGCCCTCGGCCCACTCGCTGTTCACCGCCCGCAGCCCGCGCGACGGCGCGACGCCGTTCCAGTTGGCGGCCGGCAGGAAGCGCAGCAGGGCGCTGCCCGGAAGCACGAGGGCCGCCCCATCGCCGACCACGCCCACCGCCAGCCACGCACCGCCGTCCACGCTGTATTGCCAGACGCCGAACGGGGTTTCCGGATTCGCCACCACGGCGATGCCGATCACGCGGCCGCCGGCCTCGCCGGGCCGGAACATCGCCTCGATCAGGTGGAAGACGGCGAAACCGGCCGGGGCCGCGGTGCCCTCGGCGATCGCCAGGGCCTTCGCGAAGGCCGCCGCGTCGAAGCTGGCCGCGAGGGTGGGGGCTGCCACCGCCGGCACCGTCGCGGGCAGGGTGGTTGCGGCCGCCTCGACGGCGCGGGCCACCTGCTGCTGGATTTGCGCGGCGACGGCGAAGGGGTCGCTGGTCAGCGCCTTGGTGACCGGTGGGACAGCGGGCGTGAGGCTGGTGGAAGGCGCGGGGGCCGTGGCGCTCGGCACGGCGGTGTCGGCGCTCTTGGCGGTCCCTGCCGCGGCGAAGCTGATCGGCTTGAGCGCGGGGTCGCCTGCCATGCTGGATTTGGCCGGGGCCGGAGACGCCTCGCCCTCCGCCGGGGAGGCGGCGGCCGCTTCCCCCCTTTCGTCCTTCTTGGCCCCGTCCTCCTTGGCGTCTTCTTCTTTGGCGCCCTCCTTCTCGCCGCCCTCCTCCTTGCCGCCCTCCTTGCCCTCGGCTGGGGCTTCGGCGACCTGTTCGGCGGCCTTCTCCCCGCCGCTCTTCTCACCGTCTCCTTTGGCGCCGTCCTTGGCCGACTCCCCCGCGGGCGGCGGGTTGGCGAGATCGGCCAGCGCCTTGTTCTCGGCGGAAACGGGAACCTCGCTGCCCTGGGCGTTCTGCTGCACCGTCTCCGCCGTCTGGCGGGCGGCGGCGAGCGCCTGTCCGGGCGCCCGCCCGTCCGCCAGCGCCTGACCGAGGGCGGCGTTGAAGGCGGCCCCGGACCCGCCGAGCGCCTGCACCGCCTGCTGCACGTTCTGCCCGCTGGCGAGCGCCGCGATCAGGCCGTCGCTCTTGACGCCCTTCGTCGTTTCCGCCGACAGGGCCATGGCGGTGGACACGGTCTGCTGCGCCGACCCCAGCGCGCCGGCCATCTCCTGCCCGCCGGACAGGGCCCGCCCCAGAGCGTCGCCGAAGCCGCCGGCCGCCGCGCCGTCGAGCCCGGCGGCGGCGGCGAAGGTCTTGACGGTGGCCGCCACATTCTGGCCGGATGACAGCGAGGCGACCAGCGCGTCCGCCGGCTTCGCCGGCACGGCGGCGGCTTCCTGGCGGGCGGCCATGTCCGTCTGCGCCCGTGCCGAGGCGCCGAGCGCCGCGTCGGGCTGCGCGCCCTGCGCCAGCGCGTCGTTCAGGACGCTGGCAAAGGCTGGGTTGTCGCCAGCACTGTCCGTCTTTCCGGCGGCCAGGGCGCCGAGCAGGCGCGCGCCGTCGGTCTGCTCGACCGCGACAGCATTGGTCTGGACTGCGCCGGCGGCGCTCAACGCCTGCGCCTCGGCAATGGCGCCGGCGGCGTCGGCGCCGCTGGACAGGGCCTGTTCCAGCGCTTCGGCAAAATGACCGGCCTGACCGGGGCCGAGCGCCGTCACCGCGTCCTGCACCCCCACGCCGGAGGCGAGCGCAGCGGCGAGCTTGTCGGACGGCGAGACGGGAACGGCGTCCACTGCCGCCGGGGCGGTGGGGGGAGCGGTCAGGGCCTGCGACAGGGCGGCGATCGGGTCGGTGGCGCCCGCCGGGCGGGCCGCCGGGTCCATCACCCCGCTGAACAACGCCGCCGACAGGTCGGCGGCCGTCCTGGAATCGCCGGCACTGACCGGCCCGATTCCTTGTCCCTGGGCCAGGGCGACGGCCAGGCGCTGCTCCCCGGTCAGCGCTGCGGTTTCCTGGGAGGCTTCCGCCATGCGCGCCGCTGTGCCGGCGGCGATCCGGCTCGCCTGCGCAATGGCGTCGTCGGGCGTGGCGCTGGCGCCGACCCCCGCTGCGACGTCGCGCATCCAGCCGTCCGCCACGCTGCCCGCAGCGCCTTCCGGCAGACCCTGTCCGGTCAGCGCCGCCGCCAGCTTCTCCTGCACGGCCTTCAACGCGCCGGGATCGCCGCCCAGCAGCACCGCCGCCGCTTCGGACGCCAGGGCATCGGGGATGGTCAGGAGCGGGGCGGTGGCGTCCAGGGTGTCCGGCATAGTGGCCCTCTCGCCATCGCGGCGGTCGCGTATCGGGAAGGCCAATAACAAAGTGATTTATTAAAGAAATTCTGAACGCTGCCGGTTTTTCGGCTGATTGGAAGTTGATTCGACTGGAATTGGTGGTCACGCAACAACGGAATTTCCGCAGAATGGAGATGGTTACTGCATGAATTTTGGCTTATGCCGAGACAAATTGTCAATTATCGACGCATTTGAGGCTCTGGTTGCAAAAGGAGCGGGGTCGGGGTTCTGAAAAGTGGTGTTCGGGAACGGCGCCGTCCCCACGGATGGGTCAGGAGGCCGTCCGGATGATGCCGATGCGTCCGCCCGCCTGGAAATCCGCCGCGGCCCTGGGCTGGCTCGCGGTCCTGCTCATCGTGATGCGGCATCCGGAATTGGGACCACGGCGATCGCTTCGTTTCTGAAGCCCTCATCCATCGGATCATCCCGCCTCTTCGGTCCTCGCCTGCAAAATTCCCCCAGAGAAATCACGGACATGAAGATGCGAACGATCACCGGGACGGTGACGTTGCCCCCTTGCGCAATCCGTCGCCCGATGCTTAGAATGAAAATCATTCGCATTCACGCGATCAGCGCAGATGTTCGGCTTTTTGTGAAACGGACAGGGTGCCGGTCGCCACCGCTACGCCACATATACACCTTTTGGTAGAGGAAGTTTATCAATGTCTCAATCTTGCGGCAAGGACGCTCCGCGCCTGACCGTCCGCCGCCGCGGCGCCGCGCACGATGTCCTTGCGCCGGGCCTGCGCCCGGTGGCCATGGCCGTTTGCTTTGCCAGCGCCGTCCTCGCGGGCGGCCTCTCCTTCGCCCCGGCCGCGCAGGCCCAGACGGCGGCGGCGCGCACCGTCGACGCCAATGTGCCGCCGGGGCCGCTGGACGCCGCGCTGCGCAGCTTCGCCGCCCAGGCCGGGGTGAGCGTCGCCGTGGACCCGGCGCAGATCCGGGGCAAGACCACGCCAGGGCTGCGCGGAACGACGACGGTCGAGGACGGCTTCCGCCGCCTGCTGGACGGCAGCGGTTATCAGCTCGCGGGCACGTCCTCGGGATATAGCCTCGTCGCGCAAGGGTCCACGCCGGTCGTGAACGCCCCGGCCGGGGCGACGGTTCTGCCCTCCGTCCAGGTGTCGGCCAGCGCCGGCGCGCTGCCGGGCGAACCGCCGCCGCCCTACGCCGGCGGTCAGGTGGCGCGCGGCGGCTCGCTGGGCCTGCTGGGCACCCGGAACACGCTGGACACACCCTTCAGCACGACCAACTACACCGCCGAACTGATCGAGAACCAGCAGGCGCGCACCGCGGCCGACACGCTGATCAACGATTCGTCGGTGCGCACGACCACCGGCGGCAACGGCTTCGACGACACCTTCCAGATCCGCGGCTTCGCCGTTCCATCGGGCGACGTCGGCTTCAACGGCATGTACGGGCTGGTGTCCTCCAACCGCGTGCCCTCGCAGATCATCGAGCGGATCGAACTGCTGAAGGGGCCGGGCGCGCTGATGAACGGCATCGCCCCCGGCGGCAGCATCGGCGGCGGTATCAACATCCTCAGCAAGCGCGCCGGCGACCAGCCGCTGACCCGCGTGACCGGGCTCTACCAGAGCGACGCCAATTTCGGCGTCCATGTCGACACCGGGCGCCGCTTCGGCGAGAACAACGCCTGGGGCGTGCGCTTCAACGGCCTGCTGCGCGGCGGCGAGGCCTCGATCGAGGACGGCGACGTGAAGACCGGCCTCGGCTCGCTGGCGGTGGATTACCGGGGCGAGCGGCTGCGCTGGTCGCTCGACGGCATCATCCAGCGCGACGACACCGACAATTTCCGCCCGCAGATCAGCATCCTTCCCACGACGACGGCGATCCCGTCGCCGCCCGACGCGCGCAGCAACTGGTACCCGAACACCAAGCTGGTCCAGAAGGACAAGACCATCGCCTCGAACATCGAGTTCGACGTGACGGACTGGCTGACCGCCTACGCCGGCATCGGCTACCGCGACGGCACCAACGATCAGGTGTTCCCGCAGTCCAACCCCGCCGTGAACGCGCTCGGCAATTTCACGGTCCGCAACTCCTACTACGACTCCTACAGCGAGACGGTCAGCGGCACGGCCGGCGCGCGCCTGCGCTTCGAGACGGGTCCCGTCCGCCACCAGGTCAACATCGGCTACACCGGCTTCCAGCGGGAGGAGGGCAACGCCTACATCCAGGCCGCCGGCTCGGCCCCGTCGAACATCTACAACCCGGCGCCGCTGCCCGTCATCACCGCGCCGCGCACCGACCCGCGCAAGTCGGCGGAGACGACGCTGAGCAGCATCGCCATCGCCGACACGCTCTCCTTCGTCAACGACCGCGTCCTGCTGACGCTGGGCGTGCGCGACCAGACGGTGAAGGTGAAGGGCTTCAGCACGACGACCGGCGCGCAGACCAGCAGCTACGACGCCAGCGCCACGACGCCGCTCGCCGGTCTGGTCGTCAAGCCGCTGGAGAATGTCGCGGTCTACGGCAACTACGCCGAGGGCCTGTCGCGCGGCACCATCGTCGGCGCCGGCTACGCCAACACCGGCGCGGTGCTCGAACCCTACAAGTCGAAGCAGCTCGAGGGCGGCGTCAAGGTCGATTGGGGCACCATCACGACCACCGCCGCGGTGTTCCAGATCACCCGCCCCAGCTCGATCCGCACCGCGTCCAACGAGCTGGCCTATGACGGCGAGCAGCGCAACCGCGGCCTGGAGCTGTCCGCCTACGGCGAGATCCTGCCCGGCCTGCGCGCCATGGCCAGCGCGACCTTCCTGAAGCCGGAGCTGACCAAGACCGCCGTCGCCTCGGAGGAGGGCAACGACGCCGCCGGCGTGCCGGACAAGAGCTTCTCCGCCAGCCTGGACTGGGACACCCCGTGGGTCGAGGGTCTCGCCCTCAACGGGCGCGTGATCCACACCTCCGGCTCCTACCTGACCAACGCCAACACGCTGCGTTTCGACGGCTGGACCCGCTTCGACATCGGCGCCCGCTACACCACCGACGTGTCGGGCAAGCCCGTCGTGCTGCGCGCCAGCGTCGAGAACCTCTTCGACAAGGAGTACTGGCTGACCACCGGCACCTACGTGACCGTCGGGTCGCCGCGGACCGTGCTGCTGTCCGCCACCGTCGATTTCTAAATCCGCCAAGCCATTCCTTTGGATGACGTCATGAACAAACTGTCGCTCGCTCTCATCGCCGCGCTGGGCTTCGCCATGCCCGCTCAGGCCCACCAGATCTGGATCGAGCAGCCCGAGCAGGGCAACGCCACGATCCGCTTCGGGGAGTTCGGCGAGAACCTGCGCGAGGTCTCGCCCGGCCTGCTCGACAAGTTCGGCAAGCCGGCCGGCACCCTTCTCTCCGCCAAGGGCGAGCGGAAGGCCGAGGCCGCCAAGACCGCGGACGGCTTCGCGCTGCCCTTCAAGGCCGCCAGCGGCGAGAGCATCGTCGCCGAGGACACGCTCTACCCGCTCTACACCTGGAAGCAGGGCGACAAGGAGACCACCAACTGGTTCCACCCCGCCGCGCGCCTGATCACCGGCTTCGCCGAGCAGGCGCCGAAGCTGGCGCTGGATCTGGTGCCCACCGGCAAGCCCGGCCAGTTCAAGCTGGTCTTCCAGGGCCAGCCCAAGGCCAAGACCAAGGTGATGCTGGTCACCCAGTCCGGCTGGGCCAAGGAGGCGCACAGCGACGAGCAGGGTCTGGTCACCTTCGACCTGCCGTGGAAGGGCACCTACGTGGCCGAGGTCAGCCTGAACGAGCGCACCCCCGGCGAGCGCCAGGGCGCCAACGGTGTCGAGAAGTATGACGGCGTCAGCTACGTCACCACGGTGACCTACGTCCACCCCGAGGGTCTGGCGCCGGTCCCCGCCGGCCCGGCGGCGACGCCCAACAAATGACCTCCGTGGCCGGACGGGTCCGATCTGTCGGCCCGCTCGTCTCGCGCATAGCCGCCGCCCTGTTCGGCGGCTATGCGCTGGCGGCACTCGCCAGCGTGGCGGTGCTGGCGCTTCCCATGAGCCCGCCGCAGGCGGTGCTCACCGGCGAGATGGCGAGTTTCCTCGTCTACGCCGCCGCCGTGATCTGGGTCTTCGCGGTCCGCAGCGCGCTGCGCGCCTGGGCGGGCCTTCTTGTCGTGGCCGCGCCGCTGTTGCTGGCGGCGTGGTCGGTCTGGTGATGGGGAACCGAGCGTGACGACGGACCAGCAAGCGCGCCCCGACGGCCGCGGCCTCCGCCAGAGCATGTCCGACCTGCACACGTGGGTCGGGCTGCTTCTCGGCTGGGTGCTCTACGCGATGTTCCTCACCGGGACGGTGTCCTATTTCAAGGACGAGCTGTCGCAATGGATGCGTCCCGAACTGCCGGCGCAGAGCGGGGTTCCGGATCAGGCCGTGGTGGCCCAGCGGGTGGCCGACGAACTCGTCGCCCTGGTGCCGGGCAGCCCGCAATGGAGCCTGCGCCTGACGGACGCCCGCAACAACAGCGTCTACGCCTTCTGGCGCACCGCCGGAGCGGCTCCCGGCCAGCGCGCCTTCGGCGAGGGCAATTTCGACCCGGCGACCGGCCGGACGGTGTCGTCGCGCGCGACGCTGGGCGGCGACTTCTTCTACCGCTTCCATTTCCAGTTCCATTACATGCCGGTGGTGTGGGGGCGCTGGATCGCCGGCATCGCGGCCATGTTCATGCTGGTGGCCATTGTCAGCGGGGTCATCACCCACAAGAAGATCTTCGTCGATTTCTTCACCTTCCGTTGGGGCAAGGGGCAGCGCTCCTGGCTCGACGCGCACAACGCGCTGTCGGTGTTCGGTCTGCCGTTCCACGCCATGATCACCTACACCGGGCTGGTGACGCTGATGGCGCTCTACATGCCCTGGGGCCAGCAGGCGGGGATCAAGACCGCGGCGGAGCGCCAGCAGCTCAACGCCGAACTCAGCGCCTTCATCCAGCCGGGCAAGCCCAGCGGCGAGGCGGCACCCCTCGCCTCGATCGAGGACATGGTGCGGCAAGCCCAGGAGCGCTGGGGCCGCGACGGCGTCGGCCGGGTCACCGCCACGCATCCGGGCGACGCGGCGGCGCGGGTGGCGGTGGCGCGCGGCGACGGCGGGCGCGTGTCGATGAGCCCGCAATATCTGGAGTTCGAAGGGACCACCGGCAAACTGCTGGCCGTCCATGAAGGGGTGGGGCCGGCGGCGGAGACCCGCGGCGTGCTCTACGCCCTGCATCTGGGGCGCTTCAGCGATACGGTGACGCGCTGGCTCTATTTCCTCGTCAGCCTCGCCGGCACCGCCATGGTAGGCACCGGTCTGGTGATGTGGACGGTGAAGCGCCGGCAGAAGCTGCCCGATCCGGCCCGGCCGCACGTCGGCTTCCACGTCGTGGAGCGGCTGAACATCGCCAGCATCGCCGGCCTGTCGGTCGCCATGGCGGCCTTCCTGTGGGCGAACCGCCTGCTGCCGGAGACCCTGGCGGACCGCGCCAACTGGGAGATCCACAGCTTCTTCATCGTCTGGGCGCTGACGCTGCTGCATGGCGTGCTGCGCCCGGCGAAAAAGGCCTGGGTCGAGCAGTTGTGGCTGGCCGCGGCGCTGCTGGCGCTGCTGCCCGTGCTCAACGCCGCGACCACGCAGCGGCCTTTCTGGCGCAGCCTGGCCGAAAGCGATTGGGTGTTCGTCGGCATGGACCTGATGTGCTGGGCACTGGCGGCGCTCCACGCCGTCCTGGCGGTCCGCACGCTCCGCCACCAGCCCAAGACGCGGGCCGCCCGCAAACCCGTCAACAACCCCGCCGGCGGCGCCGTGTTGCGCGAGGGATGAGCATGATCCACCTGTCGTCCTTCATCCTGTGCCTGACGGGGTTCGCCGCGCTGGCCGTCGCGATGGACCGCCCGCAGCATGACCTGTTCGGACGGGCGCTGCCAGCGCCCGCGACGGTCGCCCTGCGCGTCGGTGGGGCGGCTTCCCTTCTGGGGGCTTTGGGCCTGCTTGTGGCGTGGCAGGGTTGGGGACTCGGCCTCGTCATGTTCAGCGGCCACACCAGCTTGGGCGCCGGTGTCGTCCATGGCGCTCTCATCGTTCGACAACGGCGGGCTGCCCGCTCAAATTGAGGGTACGCCTTATTTTTGACCCATTTTGTCGCGACCGGCGAGTTTGCTCTTCCCGTTCGGGCGTGATGAGAGGATGATTCTCCATCGTATTCATCAGGTTCATCGTGCTTTTCGACGATTGCGAATCGTTTGGGAGGAGTACGCATGCCCCGCATCCTCAATCACGCACCGTGGCTGGTCCTCGCCGTGCTGGGCGCCTTCGCGCTCGGCACCGTGGCCCTGGCGCGCGGCGAGACCATCAACGCCCTCTGGCTGGTCGTGGCCGCCGTCTGTACTTATCTGGTGTCCTACCGCTACTACAGCCTGTTCATCGCCACCCGCGTCATGCGGCTGGACCCGGCGCGCCCGACTCCGGCGATGCGCCACAACGACGGGTTGGATTACGTCCCGACCAACCAGTACGTCCTGTTCGGCCACCATTTCGCGGCCATCGCCGGCGCCGGCCCGCTGGTCGGCCCGGTGCTGGCGGCCCAGATGGGCTACCTGCCGGGCATGCTGTGGATTCTCGCCGGCGTGGTGATCGCCGGGGCGGTCCAGGACTTCATGATCCTGTTCGTCTCGATGCGCCGCGACGGTCGCTCGCTGGGTGAGCTGATCAAGGCCGAGCTGGGGGACATCCCCGGCGTCATCGCGCTGTTCGGCACCTTCATGATCATGGTCATCATCCTGGCGGTGCTGGCCCTGGTCGTGGTCAAGGCGCTGACCAACAGCCCGTGGGGCTTCTTCACGGTCGCCGCGACCGTGCCGATCGCCCTGTTCATGGGCGTCTACATGCGCTTCCTGCGCCCCGGCCGGATCGGCGAGATCTCGGTGGTCGGCTTCTTCCTGCTGATCGCCGCCATCCTGCTCGGCGGGCAGGTCGCGCAGAGCGAGACGTGGGCGCCGGTCTTCACGCTGACCGGCATCCAGATCACCTGGATCCTGATCGGCTACGGCTTCGTGGCGTCGGTGCTGCCGGTGTGGCTGCTGCTGGCGCCGCGCGACTATCTGTCAACCTTCCTCAAGGTCGGCACCATCGTGATGCTGGCGCTGTGCATCCTGCTGGTGGCGCCGCCGATGAAGATGCCCAGCGTCACCCGCTTCATCGACGGCACCGGCCCGGTGTGGTCGGGCAGCCTGTTCCCGTTCCTGTTCATCACCATCGCCTGCGGCGCGGTGTCGGGCTTCCATGCCCTGATCTCCTCCGGCACCACGCCGAAGATGGTCGAGAACGAGGTCCACACCCGTTTCATCGGCTACGGCGGCATGCTGACCGAGTCCTTCGTCGCCGTCATGGCGCTGGTCGCCGCCTCCTGCATCGAGCCGGGCATCTACTTCGCCATGAACAGCCCGCCCGCGCTGCTCGGCACCACGGCGGAGTCGGCGGCCCAGGTCATCAACAACTGGGGCTTCGTCATCACGCCGGAGATGATCACCCAGACGGCGCAGGACGTCGGCGAGGTGAGCATCCTGTCGCGGGCCGGCGGCGCGCCGACCCTGGCGGTCGGCATGGCGCAGATCTTCTCCGAGCTGTTCGGCGGCAAGGGCATGATGGCCTTCTGGTACCATTTCGCCATCCTGTTCGAGGCGCTGTTCATCCTGACCGCCGTCGACGCCGGCACCCGCGCCGGGCGGTTCATGCTGCAGGACCTGCTGGGCGTCTTCTTCAAGCCGCTGCAGCGCACCGCGTCCTGGGCCGGCAACCTGATCGCCACCGGCCTGTGCGTCGCCGCCTGGGGCTACATCCTCTACCAGGGGGTGGTCGATCCGCTGGGCGGCATCAACACCTTCTGGCCGCTGTTCGGCATCTCCAACCAGATGCTGGCGGGGATCGCCCTGATCCTGGCGACGGTGGTGCTGTTCCGCATGAAGCGGGAGCGCTACGCCTGGGTGACCATGGTGCCGGCGGCGTGGCTGCTGATCTGCACCCTGACCGCGGGCGTGCAGAAGGTCTTCCACACAAACCCGGCGATCGGCTTCCTCGCCCACGCCGAGCGTTTCAGCACCGCCGCCAACGAGGGCCGGCTGCTCGCCCCGGCGACCTCGATGGAGCAGATGCGGCAGGTGATCTTCAACGATTACCTGGACGCGGCGCTGGCCTCGCTGTTCGTGCTGGTCGTGCTGGCGGTGCTGGTCTTCGGCATCCAGTCCTGCCTGAAGGCGCTGCGCAGCGACCGTCCGACCACCCGGGAAATCCCGACCGGCGGCGCCACCGCGCGGGCCGGGGATTGAGTAGTGACGCACCGTTCCCTCACTCCTTCGGGAGTGAGGGAACGGTCTATTGGAAAAGGACGACCGATGAGCGGCTTGAAAAGCAATCTCAGCCGGTTCCGCGGTTACTTCGAGCAGACGGCCAAGCTCATGATCGGGGTGCCGGATTACGACACCTATCTGGAGCACATGCGGACCCGGCACCCCGACCAGCCGGCGATGACCTACACCGAGTTTCTCGACAACCGTCTGCAGGCCCGTTACGGGGCCGGCAAGGCCGGCTGTTGCTGATGGGGGCGTTGTCCCCTCTCCCCCCTGGGGAGAGGGTTATTAATGCTAAACCTCCGCGGGTTCGAAACGCAGGATGTCCGGGGTCCGCATGTCGGCGGGGATCGGGGCGTCCTTGGCAGCACCACGCATGGCGGCGGGCGGGCGCGGCAGGCCGCTGCGGTCGCTGTAGTCGCGGGGCGGCGTCCAGGCCGTCGCCTCCTCGCGGTGCAGCATCGCCGTGCACAGCACGTCGAGCGCCGTCACCGCCGCCACCGCGCCCAGCGCCGTGGCGACGTTTTCCCGGCGCGGGTTGCCGTCGTGATGCGCCGATGCCAGCGTGGCGAGGTCCAGCGCGTCCCCGGCGACCCGTCCCCACATCCAGGGACGGGCATCGCCCATCGCCAGCAGGCCGACGCCGGTCGCCACCTCGCGCGCGCCATAGGTCCGGATCAGCCCGGCCTGCTCCTCCATCCCCATCCAGCGGGCGATTCGGCGCCCGGCCACCAGTTCGGCCACGCCCAGCCCGATGCTGAACCAGCCCAGGCCGCGCGCCATCCGGTCGGCGGACGAATTCCTGCGGTAATACGCCATGGTGCGCCTCCCTGTTACGGCTTGAGCACGACCTTGATGCAGCCGTCCCGCTTGTCGCGGAAGGTCTGGTACATATCCGGCCCGTCGGCCAGCCCCACGCTGTGGGTGATGACGAAGGACGGGTCGATCTGACCCTCCTGGATGCGGCGCAGCAGGTCGTCGGTCCAGCGGTTGACGTGAGTCTGGCCCATGCGCCAGGTCAGGCCCTTGTTCATCGACATGCCGAAGGGGACCTTGTCGATCAGCCCGCCGTAGACGCCGGGGATCGACAGCGTGCCGGCGGGGCGGCAGACATACATCATCTCGCGCAGCACATGGGCGCGGTCGGATTCCAGGGCCAGCGCCTGCTTGGCGCGATCGTACATGGAATCGAGCGTGGCGGTGGCGTGCGCCTCCATGCCGACGGCGTCGATGCACTTTTCCGGACCCTTGCCGCCGGTCAGCTCGTTCAGCCGTTCGACGACGCTTTCCTCCTCGAAATTGATGGTGATGGCGCCGCCGGCCTTGGCCATGGACAGGCGCTCGGGCACGCGGTCGATGGCGATGACCTGCTTGGCGCCCAGCAGGATGGCGCTGCGGATCGTCATCTGCCCGACCGGGCCGCAGCCCCAGATCGCCACCGTGTCGGTCGGCTGGATGTCGCACTGCGCCGCCGCCTGCCAGCCGGTGGGGAAGATGTCGCCGAGGAACAGCACCTGCTCGTCGGTCAGCCCGTCCGGGATCTTCACATGGGTGCGGTCGGCGAAGGGGACGCGCACATACTCCGCCTGCCCGCCCGCATAGCCGCCGGTCAGGTGGGTGTAGCCGAACAGCCCGGCGGTGGTGTGGCCGAACAGCTTGTCGGCCATCGCCTTGTTGCGGTTGGAGCGCTCGCAGACCGAATAGTTGCCGCGGCGGCACTGGTCGCACTCGCCGCACCAGATGGTGAAGGGAACGACGACGCGGTCGCCGACCTTCAAGGCGCTCTTGGCCTCGGCCCCGACGTCGACGACTTCGCCCATGAACTCGTGGCCCAGGATGTCGCCCTTCTCCATGCCGGGCATGAAGTGGTCGTAGAGGTGCAGATCCGAACCGCAGATGGCGCAGGACGTGACCTTGACGATGGCGTCGCGGGGCTGCTCGATCTCCGGGTCGGGAACGGTGTCGTAACGGACGTCGGCGGTGCCGTGCCAGACCAGGGCTTTCATGGGGATGCTCCGCAGTAAGAAATGGGGCATTGGGAATGGGGCGGCGGGCCGGCACGTTCCGGCGATGCCGCCGGCAGGCCCGAACCGTGCCTGTCGCCGCCGTTTTCCGAAGAGGTGGGGTATCCCGAGTCCAACTGGATTCGACGCCCGAAGGTTCCGCCGTCGGGGGGGCACCATCCCGGACGCTGCCCCGGCAGCGCCGCGCTGCGGTGCCGCAATTTCGTGCATAAGGTTTAATCAAATCGGAGCGCTGCCCGTTCCTTGAGCAATGCTGGATCGGCCGCCCAGCGTTTCCGCGCTGTTCCGGTTGGCACGCCGCTTGCTCAACAGTCTTGTATACAAGATTGGTGCGGCAGCCTGATGACCCAGCTTCCCGACAGCATCGAAGACAGCGTGATCTCGGCCATCCTGGGCGGCCGGCTGCGGCCCGGCACCCGGCTGGGCGAGGCGAAGCTGGCCGAGGTCTACGGTGTGTCCCGCACCCGCGTGCGCGAGGCGATGATGCGGCTGGAGACGCGCGGCATCGTCCATGTCAGCGCCCGGCGCGGCTGGTTCGTCGTCGAGCCTTCGGCGACGGAGGCGCGGGCCGCCTTCCAGGCGCGGCGGGTGATCGAGACCGGGATGCTGCGCGATCTGCACACGCTTCCGGGGGACGCCGTCGCCCACCTGCGCGCCCATGTCGAGGAGGAGCGCGAGGCGCTGCACACCGGCCATGTCGGGTCGCGCACCTGCCTGCTCGGCGACTTCCACATCCACCTCGCCCACGCCTTCGGCAACCCCTTCCTGACCGATATCCTGCGCGACCTGACCGCGCGCACGACGCTGGTCTCGATGCTCTACCAGTCCGACCAGGACGCCGCGGCGTCCAGTGACGACCACGCCGGCATCGTGACGCTGCTGGCCGACGGCGACTACGCCGGGGCGGCGCGGCTGATGGACGAGCACATCCGGCGCGTCGAGGACGGCCTCGACCTCGCCGCCGCCCCCGATCCCCTGGCCGGCCTGCGCGAGATCCTCTCGCCCGGCGCCCCCGCCTGACCCCTTTCACACAACCCATTCCATCCAGAACCGGCCCATCCAGCCAAAAAGGAGTTAGAGACATGAAGCGCAGGACCCTGCTCGCCCTGGCCGTCGCCGCCGTCGCCGGCCTGTCCATCGCCCAGGCCCCCGCGGCGCGGGCCGACGCCCTTCAGGACATCACCAAGCGCGGCACGCTGCGCGTCGCCGTTCCGCAGGACTTCCCGCCCTTCGGCTCGGTCGGCCCGGACATGACCCCGCTCGGCTACGACATCGACGTGGCGAAGCTGATCGGCGCCAAGATGGGCGTGAAGGTGGAGCTGGTGCCGGTGACCAGCGCCAACCGCATCCCCTTCCTGCAGACCAACAAGGTCGATCTGGTCATCTCCAGCCTCGGCAAGAACGCCGAGCGCGAGAAGGTCATCGACTTCACCGACGCCTACGCGCCCTTCTTCAACGGCGTCTTCGCCCCGGCCGGCGTGACCGCCGCGAAGCCGGAGGATCTGGCCGGCAAGACCGTCGGCGTGACCCGCGGCGCCATCGAGGATCTGGAGCTGACCAAGATCGCCCCGGCCGATGCGGTCATCAAGCGCTACGAGGACAACAACGGCACCATCTCCGCCTTCCTGTCCGGTCAGGTCGAGGTGGTGGCGACCGGCAACGTCGTGGCGGCGGCAATCCTCGCCCGCAACCCGCCGAAGCGGCCGGAGCTGAAGTTCCTCATCAAGAACTCCCCCTGCTTCATCGGCCTGAGCAAGGAGCAGCCGGCCCTGCTGGAGAAGCTGAACGGCATCCTGGCGGCGGCCAAGGCCGACGGCTCGCTGAACGCCATCGCGCAGAAGTGGCTGTCCGCCGACCTGCCGAAGGACCTCTGACGACTATGGGGCCGGGGCGCCGCGGGTGGCTTCGGCCCCCACGGCGGCCCGGCGCACGGGGGGCTGACCGGAGGGCCGCATGACCTACCGCTTCGATTATTCATGGATCGCCGAATACTGGCCCTTCATCCTGAAGGGGCTGGTGACGACGGTCGAACTGACCCTGATCGGCACGCTGTTCGGGGTGGCGCTGGGCATCGCCTGCGCCTGGACGCGGTCGCTTGGGCCGCGCTGGCTGCGCCCGCCGGTCGTCGCCTACGTCGAGCTGATCCGCAACACGCCCTTCCTGATCCAGCTCTTCTTCATCTTCTTCGGCCTGCCGTCGCTCGGCGTGCAGATGACCGAGTTCCAGGCGGCGGTCCTGGCGATGGTCATCAACCTCGGCGCCTACAGCGGCGAGATCATCCGCGCCGGCATCGAGGCGACCCCGCGCGGCCAGTTCGAGGCCGGGGCCAGCCTCGCCATGACGCGGTTCGAGACCTTCCGCCACGTCGTCCTGATCCCGGCGCTGCAACGGATCTGGCCGGCGCTGTCGTCGCAGATCGTCATCGTCATGCTCGGCTCGTCGGTGGTGTCGCAGATCGCGGCGGAGGACATCACCTTCGCCGCCAACTTCATCCAGTCGCGGACCTTCCGCGCCTTCGAGAGCTATTTCCTGACCACCGGCCTCTATCTGCTGCTGGCGCTGGCGCTGCGGCAGGCGCTGCGCGGCGTCGGGCGGATGCTGTTCCCGCGGAGGGCCGCGCGATGATGACCTTCACCCTGTGGGACATCCTGCGCAACCTGCTGCTGGCGGCGCGCTGGACGGTGGTCCTCTCGCTCGTCTCCTTCGTCGGCGGCGGGCTTTTGGGGATGGCGCTGCTCTACCTGCGCATCGGCAAGGCGCGGGCCGGGCAAATCGTCGTCCAGGGCTATGTCGAGCTGTTCCAGGGCACGCCGCTGCTGATGCAGCTCTTCCTCGCCTTCTTCGGGCTGGGGTTGTTCGGCATCGACGTTCCGGCCTGGCTGGCCGCCGGGCTGGCGCTGGTCCTGTGGACGGCGGCCTTCCTGGTGGAGATCTGGCGCGGCTGCGTGGAATCGGTCGCCCGCGGCCAGTGGGAGGCATCGGCCAGCCTCGGCATGGGCTACGTCCAGCAGATGCGCTACGTGATCCTGCCCCAGGCGGTGCGGGTCGCCGTCCCGCCCACCGTCGGCTTCTCCGTGCAGGTGGTGAAGGGCACGGCGCTGACCTCGATCATCGGCTTCGTGGAGCTGTCCAAGGCCGGCACGGTCGTCACCAACGCGACCTTCGAACCCTTCACCGTCTACGGGCTGGTCGCCCTGATCTACTTCGCGCTGTGCTGGCCCCTGTCCAAGAGCAGCCAGATTCTGGAAAGGAAGCTCAATGTCGCTCATCGCAATCACTGAGGTGAAGAAGCGCTTCGGCGACGTCGAAGTCCTGAAGGGGATCAACCTGGACGTCGAGCGCGGCGAGGTCGTCGCCATCATCGGCAAGAGCGGTTCGGGCAAGAGCACGCTTCTGCGCTGCGTCAACGGGCTGGAGATGATCGACGACGGCTCGATCATGGTGGCCGGCGCCCAGCTCATCAACGACGACCTCCACCTGAAGGCGCTGCGGCTGAAGGTCGGCATGATCTTCCAGCAGTTCAACCTGTTCCCGCACCTGTCGGCGGGCCGCAACGTCATGCTGTCGCAGATGGTCGTCAAGAAGACGCCGGCGGGCGAGGCCGAGGCGATGGCCCGCCGCATGCTGGAGCGGGTCGGGCTGGGCCACAAGTTCGACGCCTACCCCGACCAGCTCTCCGGCGGGCAGCAGCAGCGCGTGGCCATCGCGCGGGCGCTGTCGATGCAGCCGATGGCCCTGCTGTGCGACGAGATCACCTCGGCCCTCGACCCGGAGCTGGTGAACGAGGTGCTGGCCGTGGTGAAGGAACTGGCCGCCGACGGCATGACGCTGATGATGGTGACCCACGAGATGCGCTTCGCCCGCGAGGTCTGCGACCGGGTCGTCTTCATGCACCAGGGCCGCGTGCACGAGATCGGCCCGCCCGAGGAGGTCTTCGGCAACCCCCGCACCCCGGAACTCCGGCAGTTCCTGGGGGCGCAACTGGTCGCCTGACAGCAAAAGGGCGCCGGTGGCATGACCACCGGCGCCCTTTCCTGGGAGCGGATGATGCGGACTCAGCGCGCCGCGGTCTTCTCGCCGACCACCCGCGGGGTGTCGATCATGTCGGCGACGAACTCCGCCAGACAGCGGTAGCTGAGGTCCTTCAGGTGCAGGCCGTCGGTGCTCAGCACCTGATCGGCGGCGAAGTGCCGGCTCTCCAGCCACCACGCCATGATGCGGTAGCGGTCGAGCACCGGCACGTCGAGTTCGCGGCCCAGCGCGACCACGGTGGACGCGTAGGCGGGGTAGGACTCGACCTTGGCCTCGCCGGGGAAGGACTGCGGGTTCATCAGGATGACATCGGCGCCGGTCTTGCGGATGCGGGCGATGCCGTCGCGCAGGGTGGCGGCGAAGGCGTCGAGCGGCACCTTCTGGAAGCTGTCGTTGGTCCCGACCTGCCAGACCACGAGGTCCGGCTTGGCGGCCAGCACGTCCTTGTCGAAGCGGACGAGGTTCGCCCCCGCCGTCTCGCCGCCGATGCCCTTGTTCAGGACCTGGATGGCCGAGGCGGCGTGACGCTGCTCCAGGATGGCGTCGAGCTGGGCGGGGTAGGTGGCGGTGATGGTGGTGGCCCCGACGCCCTCCGTGCTGGACGACCCCATCGCGACGACCGTCAGCGGCTGCCCGGCGGCCAGCGCGGCCCGGCTGTGGGCCAGTCCGGCGGCGGTCGGATCGGCACCGGGCGGGACCGGGCACAGCGCCGACGCGGCGGCGGCACCGCTCCACAACACCCAAGCGGCCAACACTCCGCCAAGCACCCGTCCCGTCATGAGCCACGCTCCCCTGGTTCGCCTCGTCGAGGCACGCTGTCCGAGGGGCATGGTCCGGCGATCATGGTTAATGCATCGCTAAGCGAGGCGGCGGCTAACCCCTTCGCGCTCCTCGTCAAAAGGGATGCCGCGACGGGGCGAACCGGGGCCGGGAGCGGCCCCCGCTCGACAACGTAACCGCGAAACCAAGCCGTCGCCGTGCTGTTCAACAGGGTGGATGTGGTTGCTTGAGGTGACTTAGGCCCTCTCCCCTCTGGGGAGTGGGGATGTCGATAGCCCCCGCTCCATCCCGTCGCTTCGCGTGGTTGAAGGCATGCATCTGGCTGATCTGTTCGTTGCGCTGCGTCACCAACTGGATCGGGACACGAAGGAGACCGAACGCTCCGCACAGCGCCAGGAGTCCGCACCCGACGACGCGGGTGGTGTGTTGCGCCGGCTGATGGCGCTGTTGGAGGCTGACGACGGTGCCGATGCGCTCAAGTCTTGGGTGGACACCGCCGACGAGGGAACGCCGCTGGACCGGTGTGTGCTGGCGGCCCAGGCCATCGACCAGTGGTTCACGCCTCTGGCCTCGCGTCTCCTGTCGCGACGCGCGCTGTCCGATGGTCATCTGCGGGCGCGGCAATGGTACAAGCGGCACGGGCGCCTCAACGGCGACGCCGCCGACGGCCAGCTCATCCTGCGGCCCGGCCTGTTCGACCGCTCGGTGAACATGCGGGAGGTCACGCCCCTGCGCGAGTCCTTCGACGTGGCCGACCTGTTCCAAACGCTGCTTCTGCTGCCGCCGACCCTCGCGGCGGAGTGCCCCCACGGCGAGGAGGGCGAGCGGCCCGTTTCGTTGACTTTCCGTCGCATCGCCGAGGTCGCCGACCAGTGCCCCAGCGATCCCGAATGGACACCGGTCGTTGGCGTCGTCCCGCTCGCGCTGGCCGAGGACGACCTCGCCCTGCGGACCTTTGCCAAGGATGGCGCGGACTGGTACGCCGCCGTTCCCGGCGACCTCGGCGCCCGTGCTGCGGCGGCCATCGACGCTCTGGCCGCCGAAGGGGTGACCATCGTCGTGTTTCCCGAAGTGACCGCCGATCCCACGACGCTCGGCGCCATCCAAGCGGCGGTGCAGCGGCAGGCCGTGGACGGGCCGATCCGCTACGTTCTCGTCGGCGTCCGTCAGGACGGGGAGGGCGATGCCAAGCCGCGCAGCATGGCGGTCCTGCTCGACCGGACGGGAGCCGAGATTTTCCGCCAGACCAAGCTGCATTGCTGGGACCTCGACGCCGACCAGTGCCGCTCCTACGACGTGCGCGGGCCGGATGGGCGGCGGCTCGACGCGGCGAAGGAGTTCATCGCGCCGGGGGACGGCGTCACCATCGTCGAACTGCCCAACATGGGCCGGCTGGCGGTGATGATCTGCGAGGATCTCGGGCGCGAGCAGCCGGCGGCGTGGCTGTGCCGGGCCAAGCTGCTGGACTGGATCGTCACCCCGGTGATGGACGCCGGCCTGACGGAGGAGCGGTGGCAGGCCCAGGCCGGCGACGAGTCCTCGCGCGCCGGGTCGTGCCGGGTGGTGGTGGCGAACAGCATGGCCGTCTCGCACCGCTTCAACCGCGTCTGCGACGCCGATGGGGAGGAGGACAAGCGCATCACCGACTGCGGGGTGGCGCTGTTCTTCCAGCCGCGCGTCGACCCGGCGCATAGTTCGCGCATCCGGCGGCTGTCGCTTCCCATCGACGCGCCGGAGCCCGGCTGCGTCGCGGCGCGCTGGGAGCCACAACGTTGGCCGGAGCTGAACACGGAGGGCTGTCCATGAGTGAGGAGGCGTATCGGGCTCTGGCCGACGATATCCGGGACGCCGTCGCGGCCGGCCGCTGGGACGAGGCCGACGCGGACCTGGATACGCTGGCGGAGGAGGCGGCGCTGTGCCTCGTGCAGGATCGCGCCACCGATCTTGCCGCCCTGGCGCGGGAGGTTGCCCGCTGCCACACGGCGCTGGCCCTGCGCGAGGACCGCAGCCCGGAAGCGATGCATCGGCTGGGGCAACTCCGCGCCATCGCCGCGCTGGTCGCCGCCGGCCGGGCAAACCGGCCCGCCCGCCGCGAGGACGCGCTCACCCGGGACGGGACGCCGACCGCGGCGGTGCTGCGCGCTTTGGAGGACGGGGCGAAATCGGGGCCGGCGCTGGTCGAAGCGACGGGCCTGTCGCACGATGCGGTGGCCCGCGCCCTGCCGGAACTGCGCGCCGCCGGGCTGGTCCGCTCCTGGCCGGCCGGGCGGCTGGTGATGAACGAACGGACCGGCGAGGCGGGGTAGGGCGGTTTACTCCTTGGGCACCTCGCGCTCCAGCTCCTCCAGCCAGATGCGGGCGTTGCCGTCGGACGGGGCGCGCCAGTCGCCGCGCGGCGACAGGGAGCCGCCCGCCGTCACCTTCGGCCCGTTGGGCATGGCCGAGCGCTTGAACTGGCTGAAGCCGAAGAAGCGCTGGATGAAGACACGCAGCCAGGAATGGATTTCGGCCAGCGTGTAGGCGCTGCGCTTCTCCACCGGATAGCCCGCCGGCCAGTCGCCGCGCGCCGGGTCCGACCAGGCGTGCAGGGCGAGGAAGGCGATCTTTGACGGGCGCAGCCCGTAGCGCAGCGTGTGGAACAGGTGGAAATCCTGAAGCTCGTAGGGGCCGACGACGGCCTCCGAACTCTGCAGGGCGCGGTCGCTGCCGGCGGGGACCAGCTCCGGCGAAATCTCGGTCGCCAGGATGTCGCCCAACGTGTCCAGCACCTCGTCCGGAAACTGGCGGGAGCCGATGACCCAGCGGATGAGATGCTGGATCAACGACTTCGGGACGCCCGAATTGACGTTGTAATGGGCCATCTGGTCGCCGACGCCGTAGGTGCACCAGCCCAGCGCCAGCTCCGACAGGTCGCCGGTGCCCAGAACGATGCCGCCCCGCTGGTTGGCGAGGCGGAACAGGTAGTCGGTGCGCAGCCCCGCCTGGACGTTCTCGAAAGTCACGTCGTACACCGCCTCGCCGCGGGCGAAGGGGTGGTCCATGTCCTTGAGCATCTGGTTGGCGGCGGGGCGGATGTCGAGTTCGTGGTGCGACACGCCGAGCGCGCTCATCAGGCGGAGCGCGTTGCCCTTGGTCTTGTCGCTGGTGCCGAAGCCCGGCATCGTGAAGGCGAGGATGTCGGTGCGCGGCCGGTCGAGCAGGTCCATGGCGCGGGCGGCGACGATCAGGGCGTGGGTGGAATCCAGCCCGCCCGACACGCCGATCACGATGCGCGGCATGCCCGTGGCCCGCAGCCGTTGGACCAGCCCGGCGACCTGGATGTTGTAGGCCTCGTAGCAGTCGAGCTCCAGCCGCTCCCGCGCCGCCGGGACGAAGGGGAAGCGGGGGACGTTGCGGCGCAGCCCGACGTCCCCGCCGGGCGGATCGACGCGGAAGGCGACCCGCCGGAAGGCCGTTCCGTGCAGGCGGCGGTTGTCGTCGAAGGTGCCCATGCGCAGCCGTTCCTGGCGCAGCACGTCGAGGTCGACGTCGGCGACGGCCATCTGCGCGCCCTTGGGAAAGCGCTCGGTCTCGACCAGCGTCTCGCCGTTCTCGAAGATCGACGCCTGCCCGTCCCAGGCCAGATCGGTGGTGGATTCCCCGGCCCCGGCGGAGGAGTAGAGATAGGCGGCGATGCAGCGCGCCGATTGCGACTGGCAGAGCAGGCGGCGGGTTTCCGCCTTGCCGATGGTGATGTTGCTGGCCGACAGGTTCGCCAGCACCGTCGCCCCGGCCAGCGCCGCCCCGGAGCTGGGCGGGACGGCGACCCAAAGATCCTCGCAGACCTCGGCATGGACCACCAGCCCGTCGAGGTCCTCCGCCTGGAACAGCAGGTCGGGGCCGAAGGGGGCGTTGAGGGCGCCGTCTTGGGCGCCGTCTTGGGCACCGTTTTGGGCGCCGATGCGGATCGTGCCGCCCTCGGTGCCGGCTCCGGAGGCGAAATGGCGGCGCTCGTAGAATTCCCGGTAGTTGGGAAGATGGACCTTCGGCACCACGCCCAGCAACCGGCCGCGATGCACGGCGACCGCCGTGTTGTAGACGCGGCCGGCGTGGCGCAGCGGCGCGCCGACGAGGATCAGCGGCATCAGGTCGCGCGACCGCTCCACCAGATGGACGACGGCCTTCTCAACGGCGTCGAGCAGGCAGTCCTGGAGGAACAGATCGTCGATGGCGTAGCCGGACAGCGCCAGTTCGGGGAACAGCGCGACGGCGACCGCCTGTTCGTCGCACTCCCGCACGCTGTCCAGCACCGCCGCGGCGTTCGCCATGGGGTCGGCGATGGTGCAGGGAGTCGTGCAGGCGGCGACCCGGGCCATCCCATGGCGATAGAGTGATCCAAAGCTCATGGTCCGAGCCGCGCCGTCAACCGTCATCGTGTTCCTCTCCCAACCGGTCCTGCGGTAAAGCCCACAGGACGGAAACCGGCGGAGGCCGCCGGTCGTCTCGCCCGCCGCATTCTGGCGGTTGCCGGCGCGCCGCTCAACCCATTGATCAGGGCCGATTGGTTATGGCCGATGGATTGGGGGAGGGATCAGGCGGTCTTCACCTCGGCGATGAAGGCGTCGACGCTGCCCTTGAGGGCCACGGCGCGGCCGGCCACCTCGCGGGCGGATTGCAGGACCTGCGCCGATCCGGCGGCCGTCGATTCCGAGGCAACGCGCAGCGTGCCGATGGTCCCGGTCACCTCCGCCGTGCCCTGCGCCGCCTGAACGGCGTTGCGGCCGATCTCGGCGGTGGCGGCCCCCTGCTGCTCGACGGCGGCGGCGACGGCGGTCGCCATCTCGTTCAGGCGGTAGATGACCGTGGCGATCGTCTGGATGGCCGACACCGCGCCGCCGATGGTCTCCTGCATCGCGCCGACCTGACCGCGGATCTCGTCGGTCGCCTGCGCCGTCTGGTTGGCGAGCTGCTTGACCTCGCTCGCCACCACGGCGAAGCCCTTGCCGGCCTCCCCGGCGCGGGCGGCCTCGATGGTGGCGTTCAGCGCCAGCAGGTTGGTCTGGCTGGCGATGCCCTGGATGAGGTCGATCACCTCGTTGATGCGCTGGCCGGACTCGGTCAGGGCGCCGACCCGCTCCTGGGCCTGCTGGGCCTGCCGCGTCGCCTCGTCGGCGAAGCCGCGCGCCTCGTTCATCTGGCGCGACACCTCCTGCACGGTGGAGGTCATCTCCTCCGTCGCGGCGGCGACCGTCTGGACGTTGGCGGCGGTCTGCTCGGCGGCGGCGCCGACGACGGTCATGCGCTCCGACGCCTGCTCCGCCCCGGCGGACAGGGAGTTGGCGGTGGCCTCCAGCGCGGCGGCGGCGTCCTTCATGACGTGCAGGGCCTCACCGACCTCGCGGTCGAAGCGCAGGATCGTCGCGCCGACCGCCTCGGCGCGGTCGAGCTTGTGCCGGGCCTCGGCCTCCTGCTCCGCCTGGATGCGCTGGCGGTCGAGCGCGTTGTCCTTGAAGACGGCAAGCGCCCGCGCGATGTCGCCGACCTCGTCGCGGCGGTCGGCGCCGGTGATGACCACCGTCAGGTCGCCACCCGACAGGCGGCGCAGGCAGGACACCGCCTCCACGATGGGGGTGACGATGCCGTGCGCGGACAGCCAGCGCCCGATCAGCCCGCTGGCGAGGATGCCGAGCAGGGCGACCGCGGCGATCAGCCATGTGGTCCGGTCGGCCAGCGCTTCCGCCTCCTCGGAGATTCGCGCCGTCTTGGCGACGGTGAGGCCGTTGTAGTCCTGGACGGCGCGGATCAGCGCCTCCACCTGCTCCTGGCTGCCGGAGACGTTGTTCAGCACCTCGCGCCGGGCGTAGGTGATGCCCATGTCGGCGTGCTTCTTCGCCGCCGCCACCGTGTCGTCCAGGCTGCTGACATAGGCGGCGTATTGCGTCTCGATGCCGTCCAGCAGGGGGCGCTGCTGCGCGTCGGCGGCGGAGCGGGCGTGCTCCAGATGGGCGCGGACCTCCGCCTTGCGGTCGGCGACGACGGCTTCGATGGTGGCGACGCTGGCCGGGTTGGCGCCCATCTGGTACTCGGCGCGGCTCAGTTCGACCAGATAGCGGTTCAGCCGGGCGCCCTGCGTCGCCTCGCGCCCCGCCTCCTCGACCCGGTTCAGCTCCCCGCCGAGCGTGGCGAGGCCGTAGCCGCTGACCAGGGCGGTGGACACCGATACGGTGCCCAGCACCACGACGATGCCGAGAATCTTCCCGGCGATTCGCACATTTTTCAACTGCATGTCGGCCTCGGTCGCGCCCTCTTGCGGGTCAGCGCGCTAAATCGATGCGGTGGATGGGTAAGCCGGCGTCGCCGGCGGCGATGGCAGCATCGGCGGCGCGGACGGCCCAGGCGGCGATCGCCAGATCCTGGATGCCCATGCCCGTGCAATCGAAGACGGTGATCTCGTCCGCGCCGGCGCGGCGGGGCGCCTTGCCTTCCAGCACGTCGCACAGCGTGCCGCGGATGGACTCGCGGGTCAGGCCGTGCGCCAGCGCGTGCTGGCATTCGCCGAGCGCGGAAGCCTGCGCCCAGTCGTCCACCCAGACGGCGGCGCCGAGCAGGATCGCCGGGTCCAGCTCCTGCTTGCCGGCGGTGTCGGCGCCCATGGCGCAGATGTGCGTGCCGGGGCGGACCCAGCCGGCCTGGACCACCGGCGCGCGCGCCGTGGTCAGGGTGATGAGCACGTCGGCGTTGCGCGCCGCGGTTTCGGCGTCCACGACCTCGACGGGGACCGGCCCGGCGAAGGAGGCCGCCAGCTCCTCGGCCCGCGCGCGGTCGCGGTTGGCCACCAGGATACGGTCGAAGGGGCGCACCAGCAGCGCCGCCTCCAGATGGTGCGCCGCCTGTCCGCCGGTGCCGATCAGGGCGAGCACCCGCGCGTCGGGCCGGGCCAGCTCGCGGATGCCGATGGCGCAGGCGGCGGCGGTGCGCAGCCCGGTCAGGTGGTTGGAGCTGACCAGCGCCGTCGGGCAGCCGGTCTCCGGGTCGGTGAGCACGGTGGTGGATTGGTGGTTGGTCAGGCCGCGGGCGCGGTTGCCCGTCCAGTAGCCGCCGATCTTCAGCCCGAGCAGCCCGATGGCGAGGTCGCCGCCGGCCTTGATGCCGTAGACGTCCGGCCCCGGCAGCAGCCGTTCGCGGACCACGGGGAAGTTGCGCGCCTGCCCGCGGGAGACCTCGCGGAAGGCCATGTCCATGGCGTCGATGGCGTCGGCGGGGGACACCAGACGGCGGGCGGCGGTTTCATCGATGACGATCATTCTTTTGCTCCGGCCGCATCCAGCACCAGCCGCGACAGCGCGTCGTCCGGCCTTTCCATCCGTGCCATGATCGAGAAGTGATCCTCCCCGGCCAGCGTGTGATAGGAGCAGCGCGAGCCGCGGCCCCGGCACAGCGTGGCGAAGTCGCGCGACTGGGCGATCCAGGCGGGCGTCTCCGCCGAGCCGACGACGACTGTCAGGGCCGTGGCGGTCGAGGGCGGGTGGCGCATCGGGCTGACCCCGTCGACCATCTCCGGGCGCAGCCCGATGGTCTCGTTGACGGTGATGCCCAGCACCGGCTCCAGCTCGTAGATGCCGCTGATCAGGATGGCGGCCTTGACGGCGCCGTCCTCCAGCCGGTCCGCCCCGGCGTCGTCGGCCAGCGCCAGGGCGATCAGATGCGCCCCGGCGGAATGGCCCGACACGGTGAGGCGGTCGGGGTCGCCGCCCAGCGCGGCCGCGTTGCGGTGAATCCAGCGCAGCCCCTCGCGGGTGCGCCGGGCGATCTCCGGCAGGGTCGCGGCCGGGCACAGGTCGTAGTTCATGACCACGGTCGTCACCCCGCGCGGCACCAGCGCGTCGGCGACGTAGCTGTAATCGGCCTTGTCGCGCCCGCGCCAGTAGCCGCCGTGCAGGAAGACGTGCAGCGGGGCGCCGGGCGTTGCCGCCGGAAACACGTCGAGCGTGGACAACGGGCTGTCGCCGTAGGCGATGTCGTAGCGCGCGGCGTTCCGTTCCCGCGCGGCGCGGCTCAGTTCGGCGGCGCGCTCGGCGTGGCGCGCGAAGTCGGGGACGGAATGGCGGGGGTTGTACTGCCACTCGTGATCGTCAGGGGTGACCGACACGATGGGACCTCCTGGGTTCCGGAGAAGGGGGGCGCTCAGACCAGATCCATGAGCTGGGTCCACAGCTGGTGCCGCTTGGCGACGTATTCCGGCGTGTCGCGCAGCGCCTCGCCCAGGCTGGCGCGCGGGCGCGGGATGTCGATGGGCACGATCTCGCGGATGCGGCCGGGGCGGGGCGACATGACCACCACCCGGTCGGCGAGGCAGACGGCCTCGTCCACGCTGTGGGTGACGAAGAGGATCGTCTTGCCCATGCGCTCGGTCAGGCCGAGCATCTCGTTCTGCAAAATCTCGCGGGTCAGCGCGTCGAGCGCGCCGAACGGCTCGTCCAGCAGCATGATCTCCGGCTCGATCGCCAGGGCGCGGGCGATGCCGACGCGCTGCTGCATGCCGCCGGACAGCTGGTGCGGGAAGCGGTCGCCGAAGCCCTTCAGCCCGACGGTGGCGAGCACGCGCTCCGTCGTCTCGCCCTGGCGGGCGGCGGGGATGCCCTTGGCCTCCAGCGCGAAGCCGATGTTCTGGGCGGCGGTCAGCCAGGGCAGCAGGCCGTATTGCTGGAAGACGAAGCCGCGGTCGTGGCCGGGGCCGGTGACCGGCTTGCCGTCGATGCGGATCTCGCCGCTGGTCGCCGTCTCCAGCCCCTGGATGATGCGCAGCAGCGTGGTCTTGCCGCAGCCGCTGGGCCCGACGAAGGCGATGAACTCACCCTCCTCCACGTCCAGGTCGACGCCGTCGAGCGCCGTCATCGACGGCCCCCCGGACACCGGGAAGCGCTTGGTCAGGTTGCGGACGGACAGCTTGGGCATGGGACGGCACCGGGTCTTGAAGCGGGACGGCGGGCGGAATGGGGCAAAGCGGGAAAGGGGGCCGGCGGGTGCGCCGCCGGCCCCGAGGGGATTACGGCTGCTTGTAGGTGCCGATCTCCGCCAGCACCTCCTGGACGATGCTGGTGTCCAGCACCTTCTCGGCCGGGTGGACGGCCTTCTGCAGGCCGCCTTCGACGTTCAGCTCCTGCATGTACTTGGCCTGATCGGCGGTGACGGTGCCGTTCGGGTTCCAGATGCCGCCGACCTTGTAGAACTCGTAGAACTCGGCGAGCTGCTCGTCGTTGTAGTCGAAGTGCTTCTTCGCGACGTCCAGCGCGCCCTTCTCGTTGTCGAAGATCCAGCGGGTCGCCTCCAGCTCCGCCTTGACGAAGCGCTTCAGCACGTCGCGCTTCTTGGCGATGGTCGCGTCGTTGACGTCCCAGGGGGTCATCACGTAGTTCGGCAGCTTCTTGGAGACGACGAACAGCACCTTGGCGTTCTTGTCGTGCGCGGCCTTCGGGTCGTAGTTGGAGACGGTCGCGTCGATGGTGCCGGTCAGGATGCCGTTGATGCGGGCCGAGGAGCCCTTCAGCGAGACCCACTGGACCGACTTGATCTGCTCCTCGCTCATGCCGGCCTGACGCATCAGGGCGGTGATGACGACGTGCGGCAGCGAGCCGGGGGAGGAGATGCCGACCTTCTTGCCCGGCAGGTCGGTGACGTCCTTCACGCCCGACGCGGCGTTGGCGTAGAAGGCGTAGTGCAGGCCGGTGTGGACGCCGCCGATGGTCTTCAGCGTGCCGCCCTTGTCGGCCGCCGCCAGCGTCTCCGACATGCCGGCCTGGCTGACGTCCAGCTCCCCGGCGATCAGCGAGCGCACGGGGATGGAGCTGTCGGCGATGTGCACCAGCTCCACGGTCAGGCCGTTCTTCTCGTAGAAGCCCTGGTCCTGCGCGACGAACTCGACGAGGTTCAGGAACATCTTGGCCGGCATGCCGATCTTCAGCGCGTCGGCGGCGAGCGCGGCGGTGCTCATCGCCACGGAGAAAGCACCCGCCAGCAGGGCGGCCTTCAGCGAACGGGACATCATGCTCATGATCCCTCTTCCTTCCTCAATCCGGTGTGGTGTGGGGCGCGTGTGGTGCGGGGGAGGCGGGCCGGTCAGCGGCGGCGCCAGCGGCCGAAGCGCTCTTCGACCTTTTGAACGAGAATCGTCAGCGCGTTGGCGAGCAGGGCCACCACCAGGACCGGGGCGAAGGCCTTGGCCGTCTCGAACGCGTTGGTGTAGTTGATGATCAGGCCGCCGAGGCCGGAGATGGAGGTCAGGAATTCCGCCACGATCATCGCGATGATGCCGCGGCCGAGCGCGATGCGCAGGCCGCTCGCCACGTAGGGCAGGGCGTAGGGCGCGATGATCTGGCGGTAGACCATGAACCGCGAGGCCATGAAGGCCTTGCCGATGTCCAGATAGTGGCGGTCCACGTTCTTCACGCCGGTGACCGTGTTGATGATCACCGGGAAGACCGCGAACAGGATGATGATCGTGATCTTGGCGAGGAAGCCGATGCCCACCCACAGCATCAGGATGGGGATCAGCGCCACCAGCGGCATGGCGTAGAGCGCGTTGATGTAGGGATCGAGGATCACCTCCACCGTGCGGTTCGTGCCCATCGCGAAGCCGACCACGATGCCGATGACCGAGGCGATGACGAAGCCCAGGACGAAGGTCGACATGCTGTCCAGCGTCGCCGAGAGCAGCTCGCCGTTCAGCAGCAGCTCCCAGGTCGCCACGGCGATGTCGCTGGGCACCGCGACCAGCAGCTTGTTGGCGTCGCGCGCCGCGAATTCCCAGACGGCGAGCAGCAGGACCAGCGTGCCGATTTGAAGCAGCCGCTCGCGGCGCCTCTGCCGGTTGGGGTCGGACGCCGCCTCAGGCTCGCCGGCGCTTTTTGAAACGGCGCTCGCTTGTGCACTCCGCTGCACGCCTGCCTCCTGTGTGCGAGGTGATGGTATGGTGGGGTGGGTGTGGCGTTCGCCGCTGTGGGCCGCCTTGGACCGCCGTTGATACGTATGCTAATCGAAGGTGGTAATGTGGTGCAAGCAGTTCGTCATACTGTCTGACAAGAAGAGAAATTTTATGTCAAATTTGTCGATAAATATTGTTCGCGTCGCCGCTCCCCTGCGCCAGCAGGTGATCGACCTGTTGCGCGCGGCCATCGCCGAGGGGCGCTATTCCCCCGGCGACCGGCTGGTCGAGCGCGAGCTGTGCGAGACGTTGCAGGTCAGCCGCCCGATCCTGCGGGAGGCCCTGCGCCAGCTGGAGGCGGAGGGGCTGGTCCACAACGTGCCCCAGCGCGGGCTGGAGGTGGTGACCCTGACGGTGGAGGATGTCCGGCAGATTTATCAGGTGCGCGGGGCGCTGGAGAGCCTGGCGGCCGCGGAGTTCGTCACGCGGGCCAGCCCGGAGCAGTGGGCGGTCCTCGCAGACGCCATGGCGGCCTTCGAGGCGGCGGCGGCGGAAGGCGTGCCGTCGCGCATCCGCACGGCGAAGACGATGTTCTACGACACGCTGATCGCCGGCTGCGGCAACCCGACGATGGCGCAGATCCTCAAGGCGCTGCACAACCGCATCCAGCTTCTGCGCGGGGTGTCGCTGGCCGAGCCGGGGCGGCTGCCCAACACGATCCGCGAAATCCGCGAGATCTTCGAGGCGATGACCGCCCGCGACACCGCCCGCACGCGCCAGCTCTACGACGAGCACATCGCCAGCGCCGCCCGCGTGACCATGCAGGCTTTGGCCGCCGGACGATAAGGTCTGGGGTGGGGGATAAGGGTTGATCAGGCGCCGCCGATGCCCTCGGTGAAGGTCTCGCCGGTCCTGGGGTCGATGTCCTCGCCGGTTCCCGGCGTGCCGGGCGCGGCCTCGTCACGGTCGCTGGCCGGCTTTTGGCTGTCAGGATCGTAGCTGCGCGGGGGATGGATGCCGGTGTCGTCCGGCTTCTTCGGGTCGCTCATGCGCCACCTCTGCGAAAGGATTGCAACCTTCCGATCAACAGGGGCGGGGGCGTATCCTCACGCGCACCGGCAAGGCACCGACAGGGAAAGGACACGCCATGACGACCGCCAAGAACATGATCTGCCTCTGGTACGACAAGGACGCGGAGGCCGCGGCCCGATTCTACGCCACGGTCTTTCCCGACAGTTCGGTGGGCGCCGTTCATCGGGCGCCCGGCGACTACCCGTCCGGCAAGGCGGGCGACGTGCTGACGGTTCAGTTCACGGTTGCCGGCATTCCCTGCCTCGGCCTCAACGGCGGGCCGACGTTCCAGCACAACGAAGCCTTCTCGTTCCAGATCGCCACGGACGACCAGGAGGAGACCGACCGCTACTGGAACGCCATCGTCGGCAACGGCGGGCAGGAAAGCGCCTGCGGCTGGTGCAAGGACCGCTGGGGCGTCTCCTGGCAGATCACGCCGCGCGTGCTGACCGAGGCGCTGGCGGCCGGCGGCGAGGAAGCCAAGCGCGCCTTCGAAGCAATGATGGGCATGACGAAGATCGACGTCGCCGCGATCGAGGCCGCGCGGCGCGGCTGACGATCCCCGTCGGGCCGGGCTCACCGGCCCGAAACCGGCGCTTCCACGGCTTCCACCGCCTCCGCCGCGCCGCTCGCGGGAACGCGGAGCAGGCTGGCCAGGCCGCCCGCCAGGGTGAGGGCGGCGGCCAGGCCGAGGCCGAGGCGCGGCGCCGCCTCCGGGCCGGTCAGCAGCGAGAAAAGCACCGTCATGAGCACCGCGCCGGCCGTCTGCCCGACCAGACGCGCGGTGCCCTGCATCCCGCCGGCGGCGCCGCTGCGCGCCTTGGGCACGGTCAGCAGCATGTTGCGGTTGTTGGGCGTCTGGAACAGCCCGAAGCCGAAACCGCACATCACCATGAAGGCCAGCAGCGGCCGCGGGTCCTGCTCCAGCGGCCAGACCGCCGCCAGGGCTAAGCCGGCGGCGAGCAGCAGGCCGCCCAGCGCGCAGAGCCAGCCCGTGCCCACGCGGTCGGACAGCCGGCCCGCGATGGGTGCGGCGACGGCGGTCGCCAGCGGCCACGGCACCAGGAACAGCCCCGCCGTGACGATGTCCTGGCCGAGCCCGTGCTGCAGGTAGAAGGGCAGGGCCACGGCGGCGGCCATCTGGCCGGTGAAGCAGAGGACGGAGGCGACCACCGACAGGCGGAAGGAGCGCACCCGCAACAGATCGAGCGGCACCAGCGGCGCCTCGCGTTCCTTTTCGCGCCGGACCAGTCCGGCGAGGCAGAGCGCCGCGGCCAGCAGCAGCGCGCCGCCGCGCAGGGGCTGTGCCGCGACGGTTTCGGCCCCCATCACCAGGGCGGCGAAGAAGCCGGCGTTGAGGGCGACGCTGGCGGGATCGAGGCGGCGCTTGCTTCCCGCGACGGCGGGCAGCGCGCGGGCGGTCGCCAGCACGACGAGCCCGACCGGGATGTTGACCGCGAACAGGAACGGCCAGGGGGCGACGGAGAGAATGCCCGCCCCGAGCGTCGGCCCCGCCGCCGAGGCGAGCGCGATGGCCAGCGCGTTCCAGCCGATGGCGGCGCCGAGCAGCCTCTGCGGATAGACGAAGCGCAGCAGCGCGACGCCCAGCGCCATCACCGCCGCCCCGCCGAGCCCCTGGACGAAGCGCGCGGCGATCAGCCAGGACAGCGTCGGCGCCAGGGCGCAGCCGGCGGAGGCCGCTGTGAACAGCAGCACCCCCCCGGTGAACACCCGGCGGTGCCCAAGGCTCTCCCCAAGGGCGCCGACGGGCAGGAGCGCGATCACCAGCGCCAATTGGTAGGCGGTGATGATCCAGACGGTGTCGGCGGGCGGAATCCCGAGGGTGCCGGCGATGGTCGGCAGGGCGATGTTGGCGATGGCGCCGTCGAGCACGACGAGCACGATCGCGGCGATGACGGACGCGGCGGCCACGGCGCGGCGGGGCATGGGAAGCCCGTCGGGTTGCGGGGTATCGGGCGTTCGGGCGGTGGTGGAACGGGGCATCGGCGTCTCCAACAGGGGTTGGATCAATGTCGCTCTCCGCTTGGCATGGCGGAAGACGCCGCCTGTGCAGGTTATTCCTGCATGGGACGCCATGTGTTAGCCTCGGGCTCCATGGCCGATCCCGATCTCAATTTGCTCATCGCGCTCGACGCGCTGCTGTCGGAGGGCAGCGTCGTCAAGGCGGCGCGGCGGCTCGGCCTCAGCGAGTCCGCGATGAGCCGCACCCTGGCGCGGCTGCGCGAGGTCACCGGGGACCCGCTGCTCGTCCGGGCCGGGCGCGGCCTCGTCCCGACGCCGCGGGCCATCCAGTTGCGGGAACGGGTGCCGGGCCTTGCCGAGGAGGTCCGCGCGGTGCTGCGTCCGGCGGAGGCCATCGACATCGCCCGGCTGGAGCGCAGCTTCACCCTGCGCGCCAGCGAGAGCTTCATCGAAGTCTACGCCGCCCGGCTGGTCGGCCGCGTCGCCGCCGAAGCCCCCGGCGTCCTGCTGCGCTTCGCACCACGGGGCAACCGCGACGCGCAGGCGTTGCGCGACGGTCTGATCGACCTCGACATCGGGGTGCATTCGGAAACCACGCCGGAACTGAAGGTGCAGAGCCTGCTCCGCGACCGGCTGGTTGCCGCCGTGCGGGACGGCCATCCGCTGACCCGGCTGGAGACGGTGGCGCCGGAACAGTACGCTGCTTGTGGCCATGTGCTGACCTCGCGGCGCGGGCTGGTGCGGGATCGGATGGACGAGGCGCTGGCCGCCCTCGGCCTCACGCGCAAGGTGGTGGCGGTGGTGCCGAGCTTCCCGGCGGCCCTGGCGATCGTCCGCGCCTCCGACCTGACCGCCCTGGTGTCCGAGCGTCAGGTCGCCGCGGGCGTGGCCGGGGTCCGCACCCTGCCGCTTCCCATCGCCCTGGAAGAGGTCGTGGTGACGCAGATGTGGCACCCCCGGCAGGACGCCGACCCGGCGCACCGCTGGCTGCGCGGGGTGGTGCTTGGCGCCTGCCGGGAGCCGGTGGGGGCGGCGTGAACTGCCAAAGTGCGAGTTGAGCGGGGTGGCAGGAGCGATGGTGGAGGGGGCCGGTTGTCTGCAAAGCGCCGATAGCGACCCTTCCCGAGCAACATCAGGCCTGCCATGCATGCGTCAGTGGGGTAATTTTGTTTTCCGCTACGGAATGGTGCCGGTTGGCGCATACGCCATAGGCGTGGATTATCGCGCAACGACTTTCCCTCGGCTGCCCTATCGCCGTGGAATTGAAAATCATTGCATGTCATAGAAACGATATTTTTATATTTGATAGAGGGGTGGCAAGAAGTTTATAGTTTTCTTCTCGCTCCTCAATCATTTTTCTTTCAATAAGAAAGTTAATGCCTTCAATCGCTGCTTTGTGATCTTTCATGTATTCGTATAATTTCTTTTTTGACATGACTCTGTGGAATCCTTTTACCTCAAATATCTTTAACACTTCTCCTGCGCTATCTGGAATGAGCGTTAAATGCCTTGGCGATAAAAGAGCCAAGGTCAGTACCGAGAGAAGTGTCACAAACGCAGGGTTCTGCCTTAAGGAATCGGGAACTCCAGGATAGCTCATCCATAAAGACAACGCCTCAATGAACGAGCTTTTCTTTGGAAAAAAAACCATGTGTTTTGCAAGTGAGCCGCCAGGTGGGGGCTCGTGCTTGATTCTTTTTTCGAGAATATCTATCAGTGTTTCCGCCTCAGAACCTTCCCACTCGATTGAGTAATTAATCATGATGAAGCTCCTTTGTTTCTACTCAAACATATCCATGAGAGTTCGCTGGAACAAACCGTGAATCAGCTGTCCAACGCCATCTTCAGACTGACAGCCGTCAATAAATGACGGATCTTGATCGATGGGCACCATACCATGCTCGCGACAACAATAAGGGCGAGGGGGATGACGTGGTTCATCGACAAAGTTGACCCGTTTGAAGTCTGGATTCGTCCACCTATATTGGATGAGAAATTTTTTGACAGCGTCTGGCATCAGGCGGAGGAAAATATATTCCTTATGGGTAACCTCGGGAGCAGAGAGAAAAGTTTTAACTTTTACATAATCATGAAGATATGTAAAGAAATACCCAAATAAACTATTAATGGATTTCTGGTCAAAAATTACCCTGATGATCATTTCTTCTGTATAATAATATGGGAATCTTCTAATGTAGTCAGCGGCAACCGCATCAGCTATTTTTTTGTTTTCCGCGTCTGCAAAATCATCCTTCATGGAAGTGGCGAGTCGTGTGTAGATACATTCAAGAACGCAAGAAGTTATTCTGGAGAATTCTAAAATTACCTTGATAATATTTTCTCTATCAGGCGAAGCGTGAGCTCCGATATTCATCGGCTCAAAGGCAGAATGAACATTCTGATGGTGCCGTTCCTCAATCTCTTCTTGCTCGATTTCATCATCAGGGTCTTCGAATTCTTCGCTATATTCCTTTCTCACATAAGAAGTCGTATCGCGTGCCGAGTCGGTAGGTTTAATGCCTGATTTTCTTATTGCTTCGAGCAGAGATTCGACAAATAAATCATGTAAATTTTTCTTATTTCCATGATCCAACAAATCCATAAGAATATGACTGCGAGTGGAGAAGGGGCGCTGTTTCCGATTTATAAAAGATGACCGCTTTGAAGCAAGCTCATGTTCAGCATTTTCCTGCAATTTTCTGTATATATTTTCAAAATCTCCTGCGAAATTTACTAAAAAATTAAATATATCGACTGGGTGAGGGTAGAGGTCCTTAAATACCGAATCCGGATCGCTGCTTATATTGCCGTATCGCAAAGCAGCCCCCGCGAGAATAATAAATACTATCGGTTCACGCCCTCCCTTTTCATTAAATAATGACCAAGCTTTTGTGTATATCGGGGATGCCGGTGTGGGAAGCACATCCAAAAGACCAACGCTGAACCGTGACGCAATGAAAGCCTGACCTTCAATAAGATGCAGAATTCCCAACCCATTGTCGCGTTCTGAGATGGCTTCCAGCACAACCCGGCAGTCGCGAGAAATCAGTCCGGCAATCCGCTCATTCAAATCTGCATCAATATCTCGCAATACGGAGAGAAAATTTTCCCCTAGACGCCACTTTCCGCCCGATGATGCAATCATAAAGAAAATATATATCTCCCAACTTTCAATGGACTGAATTGAGTCCACGAGCGTAAACACGGAGCGGTAAGCATGCTTCTGGACTCCGTGAAAAGCTTCGTGCCGCCATAATTCGAAATTAGTCAGCAAATTTTTCAATTCAGGAAGCTTGGCAATCAACTCTGAAGTACGGAAGATTTCATCTCCGTACTTTTCTTCAAAGGTCTTCAGTTTATCAACTGATTTGGCAAGTTTTTGAGAGAATTCTTCGGATATCCCAGGAATAGAAATGGTCGAATCGCTTAATGATATGAAGCCTGTAAGCTCACCTTCGAGAGCACCATTCAAAAAGCCAGCTGATAATTTCTCGATATAAGCACTATGAAGTTCAATCGCCCTTTCAATTTTGTTCATAAAAATTCTCCCCTAAGTAGCATGTCTATCTATCAATGCTTTTATATAAAAATCTAACAAGAAATGCAACAGAATCTGCGTGCATAAATTCAAAAGCCATTCAATCATAAGATGCTGTCGCTGGTTGTCTGCTCCATAAAGCGTGCTTGGGGTACGGTATGGAAGTCCCTTTGTGGGGACATCGTGTGGATGGTAAGCAGACTGAGTTGAGCGTCCGGTTTTGGGTTGTAATCGGACCCAACGCGCGCCCATCGCCCTCACCTTTCACCCAGGTGTCAGGGCGCCAAGTAAGAATGCGACTTGTTCGCAATTGCATTCTGCCCTATAGGTCTGGCCTCTCGGGGGCGGAATCCGGGGGTCTGTTCAATCCGGTGGCTGGGAGGCCGATCCATGCCGTTCCATCCCAGAATGCAAAGCAGCACGGAGGGGATCACCATTCTCGGCGACCTTCAGTGGCGCGCCTGGAACGGGATGATCGCCGACATCTGGAACGTCGCCTGCGACCAGAACGGCCAGGGCGAGTATGTGTCTGAAGCCCCGCGGCTGGTGGTGGTCCTCGACCAGGTGGGGGAGGGCGGGCTGCACGTCACCGCCTCGCCCGGGCGCGGCGAGGGTGGCCGGCTCAGCCGGCGCGAACCGCTGAGCTATGTGCCCGCCGGCCTGCGGGTGTGGTCGCGCACGGTGAACGTCCGCCGGCTCACCCATCTCGACCTCCATTTCGACATGTCCGTGCTGGGGGGCCGCTTCGTGGACGGGCTCGACGTCCGGGGCATGGAGCGGCCGCGGCTGAATTTCGCGGATGACCGGCTGTTCGCGCTGGCCCGCCTGATCGCGGCGGAATGCCGGACCTCGGCGAACCTGCACGACCTCTACGGCGAGAGCCTGATGGCCGCGCTCTTCGTCGGCCTCGCGCAGGCGGAGCCCGTCGCCGAACGCAAGCGGGGGCAACTGCCGCCGCGCCAGTTGAAGCGCGTCACCGACTACATTGAGGAGCATTGCGGCCGTCCCATCCGATTGCAGGAGTTGGCCGAGTTGACCGGCCTGTCCACCACCCATTTCTGCACCGCCTTCAAGGCATCGACTGGCCTGCCGCCCCACAAATGGCAGATGCGGGTCCGCGTGGAACGGGCCAAGAGCCTGCTGACCGGATCGGACATGACGCTGGCCGCCGCCGCGGTGATGGCGGGGTTCTCCGATCAGGCGCACCTGACGCGCGTCTTCCGCCAGATCGTTGGCACCACGCCCGCCGCGTGGCTGCGCAACCACACCGGCTGAGCCCGCATCGCCCGCAACGCCCCGGGACCGACGAATGCCGGAAGATCGTCCAACCCGTCCAAAGACCGTTCAATCGCGCCCTGCATGCGCATGCTAATCATTCGCAACAACGAAGGCGTTTCGCGGATGCCGCATACAGTCCGAGGCCGATTGCGATGAGTGATATTTCCAACAAGCGACTGACCCGCTTCCTCTTGAGCAGCACGGCGCTCGCCGCCCTGCTGGTGCCGGCGCTCGCCCAGGCGCAGGGAACGACCGCTCCGGCGGTCCTGGCGCCGGTGACCGTGGAGGGCGACCGGTCCGCCGACACCGCGACCAGCCCGGTCCGCGGCTATGTGCCCGGCCGCTCGGCCACGGGGTCCAAGACCGACATCCCGCTGGAGGCGGTCCCGCAATCCGTCTCGGTGATCGGGCGCGAGGAGATGGACGACCGCGGCGCGCAGAAGGTGGACGAGGCGCTGCGCTACACCCCCGGCGTCTTCAGCCAGCCCTTCGGCCCGGACAGCGACACCAACTGGATCTTCATCCGCGGCTTCCAGGCGACGCAGACCGGCATCTACCAGGATGGGCTTCAGCTCTACAGCTACGGCTTCGGCGGCCAGTTCGTGGACAGCTACACGCTGGAGCGGATCGAGGTGCTGCGCGGCGCCTCCTCCGTCCTCTACGGCGGCAGCAATCCCGGCGGTCTGGTGAATTACGTCACCAAGCGGCCCGGCGACACGCCGGTGCGCTCGGTCGAGGCGGGAATCAACCAGCACGGCACTGCCCATTTGGGCGTGGACGTCGGCGGCGCCATCGACCCGACGCTGAGCTACCGGCTGACCGGCCGCATCGCCGGCGGCGACGGCTACACCGATTTCGCGGACGGCTTCCGCGGCACCATCTCGCCGAGCGTCAAGTGGTCGCCGAACGACCGCAGCACGTTGACGGTGCTGAGCAACTACACCGACATCGACGAGACGCACAACGGCGGGGCCTTTCTGCCCTATGTCGGCACGGTGAAGCCGGCCTCCTTCGGGCGCATCGACCGCAAGGCCAACTTCACCGAGCCGGACATCGACACCTTCCGGCGCCGTCAGGCCTCCATCGGCTACGAGTTCGAGCACCGCTTCGACAACGACCTGACCTTCCGCCAGAACGCCCGCTACGGCTACAGCCGGGTCCATGAGGTCACGGTCTACCCCTATGGCTACAACGCCTTCTCGGCGGTGCCGACCGATCCGGACAACCTTCTGTCGCGCATCAATTTCGAACACACGACCAAGGTCAACACCTTCCTGATCGACAACCAGCTCGAATCCAAGTGGCAGACCGGGCCGATCGCCCACACGGCGCTGGTCGGCGTCGACTACAAGTATTTCAAGATGGATCAGGTGCAGGCGTCCGGCTCGGCCACGCCGATCAGCGCCACCAATCCGGTCTACGGCGCCGCGCAGGGCCAGCGCTTCTCCTACATCGACCAGGAGCTGACGATGGGTCAGCTCGGCGTCTATCTCCAGGACCAGATGCGCTTCGGCCAGGGCTTCCTGGTGACGCTGAACGGGCGCTACGACATCGCCTCCACCGACGCCGACGGCACGCCCGCCTACGACGGCAAGGACGGCAAGTTCAGCGGGCGCGCCGGTCTGGCCTACGAGTTCGCCAACGGCGTGACGCCCTATGTCAGCGCCTCCACCTTCTTCAACCCGGTGCTGGGATCGTCGGCGGTGGCCGGCGTGTTCAAGCCGGAAACCGGCCAGCAGGTCGAGGTCGGCGTGAAGTACCGCCCGGCCTGGATGGACGCCATCGTCACCGCGGCCCTGTTCGACCTGACGCGCACCAACGTGGTGACCGGACCCTTCAACGCCGAGACCCAGCTGGGCGAGGTCAACTCGCGCGGCATCGAGCTTGAGGCCAAGGCCAACATCACGCCGAACCTGAAGGCGGTCGCCTCCTTCACCGCGCTCGACCTCGACATCAAGAAGGACGCCAACCCGGCGCTGATCGGCAAGACCCCCTACATCGTGCCGCAGGTCCAGGGCTCGGCCTTCCTCGACTACACCTTCCGGGAACATGCGCTGGACGGCGTGTCGGTGGGCGGCGGCGTGCGCTACGTCGGCTCGTCCTGGGCCGACAACGAGAACACGCTGAAGGTCCCCGCCGCCACCGTGTTCGACGCGCGGATCGGCTACAAGCCCGCCGCCTGGGGCATGAATCTCGCCGTCACCAACCTGTTCGACAAGGAGTATGTGGCGAGCTGCCAGACCCAGTTCTCCTGCGGCTACGCCGAGGGGCGGACGGCTCTGCTGACCGTCAACATGACGTGGTGACGTGATTCCCTCTCCCGTCCCGGGAGAGGGAATTCAACAGGAACATCCGGAAAGACCGATGACCAGCCCGGACCAGACCCAACCCCTCTACGACCTCGCGGGCGTGAGCTTCTCCGTTGCCGGACGGGCGATCCTGTCGGGACTGTCGCTCCGGCTGGAGCAGGGGCGGATCTATGGGCTGGTCGGCCCCAACGGGTCGGGCAAGAGCACGCTGATCCGCCTGCTGGCCCGCCAGCAGCCGCCGGGTGGTGGCGCCATTCGCTGCCTTGGAACGGACCTCGCGCGGATCGGCGACCGGGACTTCGCGCGCACCGTCGCCTACATGCCGCAGTTCACCCCGCCGGCCGAGGGCATGACGGTGCGGGAGCTGGTGGCGCTCGGCCGTTTTCCCTGGCACGGCGCGCTCGGCCGCTTCGGGGCGGAGGACGCCGCCAAGGTGGCAGAGGCCATCGCCGAAACCCACCTGGACGCCTTCGCCGACCGGCTGGTCGACAGCCTGTCGGGCGGCGAGCGGCAGCGCGTCTGGCTGGCGATGATGCTGGCCCAGGAGACGCGCTGCCTGCTGCTCGACGAGCCGACCTCGGCGCTGGACATCGCCAGCCAGGTGGAGCTGCTGGGGCTGGTGCGCCGGCTGAGCCGGGCGCGCGGCATCGGCGCGGTCATCGTCCTGCACGACATCAACATGGCGGCCAGCGTCTGCGACGAGATCCTGGCGATGCGCAACGGCGCGCTGATCGCCCAGGGCACGCCCGACGCCATCATGACCGGCGAGACGCTGGGGGCCATCTACCGCCTCGCCATGGGGACCGTCCCGCACCCGGTGACCGGCAAGCCGATCGGTTGCGTGCTGTGACGGGACGCGCGACGATCACCCGCCGCCACGCGCTGGGCCTTGCCGCCGGAGCGGCGCTGCTGCCCCGCCTCGGGCACGCCGCGTCCGGGCGGCGGGTCGCCGCCATCGACTGGGCGGGACTGGAGACGGCGCTGGCGCTCGGCATCGTGCCGGTCGCCGCGACTGAACTGATCCAGTTCCGCAAGGTCGTCGTCGAGCCGGAGGTTCCGGAGTCGGTGATCGACCTCGGCCTGCGCGGCACGCCCAATTACGAGGCGCTGACGCTGGCCGAGCCGGACCTCATCCTCACTTCCAACTACTACGAGGGCCAGCGGGCCAGCCTGGAGCGGGTGGCGGAAACGCTGTCGCTGCCGATCTACCAGCCGGGCGTGCCGCCTTATACGCTGGCGGCGGACGCCGCGTTGACCCTCGGCCGGGCGCTGGGACGCGAGGCGGAGGCCCGCGCCTTCGTCGCCGGGACGGAGGCGGAGATCGCCCGGCTGGGCGACTCCCTGCGCGGCGCCGTCCGCCGCCCGGTGCTGGCGATCAACTTCGGCGACGCCCGCCATGTCCGCGCCTTCGGCGACGACAGCATGTTCGGCGCGGTGCTCCAGCGGCTGGGGCTGCGCAACGCCTGGGCCTCGCAATCGAGCTACAGCGCCGCCGCGCCGCTGGGGATCGAGGCGCTGGCGCGGATGCCGGACGCCATCGCCGTCGTCGTTCCGCCGCTGCCCTCCGACGTGGTGCGGGGGCTGGACGACAGCGCCCTGTGGCAGGCCCTGCCGATGGTTCGGAACCAGCGGGTGAGCGTGATCGAGCCGGTGAACCATTTCGGCGGGCTTCCGGCCGCCCTGCGCTTCGCCCGCCTCGTCACCGCCGCCCTGCTGCGGCCGGAGACCGTCCGCCATGGCTGAGCGCGTGGCCGTCAACCGAATCCTGCTGTGGAGCGGGTTGGCGCTGGCCGCCGCCCTTCTGTCGATCCGGCAGATCGCCGGGCACGCCGCGGCCCCCTCCATGCCCCTGCCGCCGGATGCCGCGTGGCTGGACGGCGTCATCCTCTATCACAGCGTGTTGCCGCGGATCGCGGTGGCGCTGGTCGCCGGGGCGGCGCTCGGCCTGTCGGGGCTGCTGCTCCAGCGCGTGCTGCGCAACCCGCTGGCCGAGCCCTCGACGCTCGGCGTGTCGGCGGGCGCCCAGCTCGCCCTGACGCTGGGGATGCTCTATGCCCCGGCGCTGATCGATCACGCGCGGGAGGGGGTGGCGCTGGCCGGCGGGCTGGCGGCGGTCGGGCTGATCCTCGCCATGACGTGGCGGCGCGGGCTGGAGCCGGTGGCCGTCGTGCTGGCCGGGATGATGGTCGCCCTGACCGCGACGATGGGCAGCGCCGCACTGATCCTCGCCAACGGCGAATACCTCTTTTCCATCTTCATTTGGGGCGGCGGGGCGCTGGCGCAGCAGAGCTGGGTGCCGACGCTGAGCATCGCCGGCCGCCTGCTGATCCGCGTCGGCGCCGCGTTCCTGCTGATGGGGCCGCCGGCCCCCCTCGC
>NZ_WHOR01000149.1:0-13932 GCF_013340925.1 Azospirillum formosense | reverse complement strand
GTGCAGGCAGTCACGGCCGGCCCGGCGCCCCGGCAGGCCACCCGGGCGGCGTGGTGGCCGGCCGCCCCGTAGGGCCGGTGGACCAGCCGGGCCGCGCCCGGCCGCCCCAGGGCCACGAACTGCGGCACCGCAAGCGGTACCGCCACGACCTGGTCCCGGAGAAGGGCTTCGGCGTCCCGGTAGAGCGCGTCGCGGGCGTCGGGCTCGGCGAGGCCGCGCGCGCGCTCCATGAGCCGGTCGAAATCCGGGTCGTGCCAGCGGCTGCGGTTGGTCGGGCTGGTGCCAAGCCATTGGGTGGCGAGCTGGTCCATGGGATCGGGGAAATCCGCCGTCCAGCCATTGATGAACAGCGCCTCGTGCCCTTCGTTGATCGCCGCCACGAAGGCCGCACGCTCCTGGATGCGCACGCCGACCGGAATCCCCAGCACCGCAGTCAGTTGGGCGGCGAAATAGGTGGCCTCCTCGCGCACGTTGGGGCCGCCGGCGATCTGGAGCGGCGGCAACCCGCGCCCGCCGGCGTGGCCGGCCTCCGCCAGCAGCGCCTTCGCCCGGCCCGGATCGGTCGGCGGCAGCGGCACCGTGTCGGGCCGGTAGCCGCCCAGGCCGGGCGTGACGAAGCCGTTCGTCAGCACCGCCCGCCCGGCGTGGAGTCCGTTCACCGTGGCGACTCGGTCCAGCGCGAGGCCGACCGCCTCGCGCACGCGGCGGTCGCGGAAGGGCGGGTACAGATCCTGGTTCAGGGCAAGATAGCGCACCTGCGCGCGGGCGAAGGCCGCGACCTGCCCGTCGTATCGTGGCTGGCGGACCACGGTGCGCACGGCGTTTTCGGGAAGCGGCGCGACGTCCAGCTCTCCGGCGTCGTAGCGTGCCAGCAGCGTGTTGGTGTCGGGCAGCACCGCCAGGGACACCGCGTCCACGGCGGGGGCACCGCCCCAATAATCGGCGTGGGCATCCAGGCGCACGGACTCGCCGCGCCGCCAGGACGTGAGGCGGAATGGTCCGGTGCCGCCGGACGCCCGCTCGTGCCATGCCGGTCCGAACTCCGCCTCCATGCCGCGGTCGACGAACAGGAACGGGTAGAGCGGGAACAGCGCGTCAGGTTCGCTCAGCCGTACGATGAGCGTGTGGGAATCGGGAATGGCGACGCCGGACAGCGACGCGGCGGTCCCCTGCTGCAACGCTGCGGCCCCCTCTACCCCACGCAGGTAGAAGGCGCTGTAGCCGGGCTGGGGCTTGCGCGTCAGATGGTGTTCCCAGGTCCACAGCACGTCGGCGGCGGTGAATGGACGTCCCGAATGGAAACGCACGTCCGGGCGCAGGGTGAAGCGCCAAGTCCGCCCGCCGTCCGGCGTCTCCCAGCGGGTGGCCAGCGCCGGAACGGCGTTGCCGGCGGCGTCGATGGTGGTAAAGCCCTCATAGACCTGCCGGAGGACGCCGGACGAGACCAGCCCGGGAAAGGCGAACGGGTCTATGGTCGTGAGATCGTCGGACAGGCTGGCCCGCAAGGTTCCCGCCATTGCCGGAATTGCGGCGGCTCCCGCGCCGGCTGCGATGGTCAGGACGGTCAGGAACAGGCGGAGGACGGCGGGCAGAGACATGGTGCGGGATGTCGCAGGGCGGTGGGCAAGGAGTGGAAAGAACGGACGCCCCTGCCTCCTTCACGGCCTCCGGCCGGAGCGGAGCCGGAACCGCCCGGACATCCGCCATATGTATGCACAAGAGTGCGTCCATATCCAGGTATTCGCGCCGTCGGCGATGCGTCCGGCACCATACCCGGATTCGATCAGGCGCGCGACCCGAAATGCCAGCAGATCGTCGTCACCTGCCGCACGATTCCCGCCTGATTGCGCAGCCCCGTCTTGCCCAGGATGGACGAGACCTGGTTGTACACGGTCCGCCGTTCCACCCCGCGGTCCTCGGCGATCTCGTCGACGCTCCGGCCGGAGCACAGGGCCAGCGCGATCTCGGCTTCCGATCCGGTGATCTGGAGAAGTTCGGCGACGGCGCGCGCCGACACGGCGGGCAGAACGTCCGGATCGACGAGGGTCAGAAGAAGGATGCCGTTCATCGGGCCGCCACTTCCGACGCTCTGGGCCGGCGGTTCCGACAGGGTGATGAAATAAGGCGACGGCTGGTCCAGGCGCGACACGCGCAGCGTGATCGGCGTGCGGGTGCGGCGGCGGAAGAATCCGGCGGCCCGCTTGGACAACTCCGCCTGTTCGGTCGGGGCGTCGGGGATGCACAACCGGCCGCCGACCAAGGACAGCCCGTCCCCCCGCGACAGGATGGAGGCGAAGGACGGGTTGCCGTCGATGACCTGGCAGCGCGGCGTCAGCAGCGCCGCCGGGTAGGGCAGGGCGTCGAGAAGGCGGACGACGAAGGAGGGCTGGGCCGCTTGCGGCAGGACCCCACCGCCGTTGAGGGAAATCAGACTGTCGAAGCCGCTCCGGAAATTCTCCAGGACGTTGCTGGTGACGTCGCGCCGGATCTGGTACCACCAGCCGTCCGTGTCGTCCAACCGCTCGTAGGTGATCTGGATGACCCGCCCGTCGGAATGGAGTGTGAAGGACTGCCAGAACCGGTTGAAGCGGCGGAGGTCCTCGGCATAACCGATCCACCGGTCCGGGTCGGAATAAATGGTGTCCGATCCGAATTTCTTATGCTTCACGCATTCCCACACGATGTCGCGGAAGGTGACCGCCCGCGAATAATCGATGAAGGGATAGATCGTCTTCTGCTTGTCGTTGGTCGCCAGCAGCGTGTCGCTTTTGTCGAAGATGGCAAGCCCGGCGTTCATGTCCCTGGCGCGGCCGGAAAGATCGTGGACCAGATCAGACATCAATCCCTCCTCTTTCTCTCGCTGCCGGGGATGACGGACACCCCCCTGAATGGGGCCTGGACCGCCGCTCAGGGGGGTGTCCACGAAACGCGCTGCCAATCGAACGAATTTAGCAGCAAACGCACCGCGTCATGCAACGATCAATACGATGGTATGACGCTCAGGCCGCCTCGACCGTGAGGAAGCAGCCGGCGAGTTCCTCCGTCGGCAGTTCCACGCCGAGCGTCGCCCGGAAGGCGTCCTGGGTGTTGGCGACGGCTTTCTGCCACGCGGCGGCGTCGGGAGCGTCCGGGTGGTGATGGACCCGGGCGCCGACCAGCCGCATCATATCCGCCTCGTAGCGGTCCATGAACAGGATGTGCTCGTGCCACGCCGCGTCCGCCGCCTTCGTCGGCACCAGGATCAGGTTCGGCTTCGCCGCCACGACGACGAGGAACTGGCGGTAGGCCTCGACCGATTCCGTGGCCTGCTCCGGCGTGTATCCGGCCATCTCGAGCCGCTTGTTGATGAAGGAGAGGTCGAGGTTCGCCGGCTGCACGGACGAGACGCGTTCGCTGTTGTCGTTCATTCTCGATGATCCTTTCAAAAGGGAATGAGGTTCACTTCGGTCCTTGAAAACCTCCGCCTGACGACGCCGGCCTTGTGCCCTGTGGGAGGAACCGTCCGGCAGGTCATCCGGCGGGGGCAAGCGGGAGGTATCCTGGTTGGCGGTGTCCCATCGGTCGGCAACCATGCAGGGCACCGTCCGGCTTGATCCGGCTGAGGCCGTGGACAAGCCGCCAAGGCTGCGTTTGCGTGCGCCGCGCGTCCCGTAAGCTTCTGCAACAGGCCCGCCATGCGCCCCTCCTGCATACCCGAGTGTATCATAGTTGCGGTTGTGCAGACGCTCAAGAAAATATCGATTATTTGAGTTGAATCTGTTTATCGCGTTTTTGGGTAACGGCATACATATGCAATATCCCCATTTTTAATCGCCCCTGGATCGTATGAAACATCTCACTTGATTGATCTGTTTTCGTTGCTATCCGCGGAGGAGTTGGTATCTTCCTCGAAGGGTTGCAATTCCATGTCAAACTCGTGGGGTTCCGGATGCAAGACCGGCGGGCAAATCCTTTTTCTTCGTCATGGCTTAATGGGCTGCTCGCAGAGGCTTTGATGCGTCCGGCTCTTGATGGGGCTGAGGACGCGCTGACCTTGGCGGATCTGTTCCCCGCGATCGCGCCGCCGTTTCCCGACGCGGGTGCGGTCGTCGCGGTCTCGCGGGCCAGCGGCTGGCTGCGCCATGCGGTGGCGGCGGCGCAGGAACAGCCTCCGCTTCGAGTGGGCCGGGATCTGCGGAACTTCGCCGATTACATGGTGGAGGCGGTGCGGCTGATGCAGCGGCATGGCCACTTTCAGGACCGCAACGACCGGCAGAGGGTGAAGGTTCTTTTGAAAAGGGCAAGCGGGCGTGGACCGGACCGCGCCACGGCGGCGGAGCGCCTGCTGTCCGCCGCCGAAAGCCCGGACGCCGGACGGTCGGATGCGATCGCCGAAGCGCTTGCGCCGCTGGGCGGTTTGGATCCGGCGACGACGCTGCTGCTCGGTTTGGCGGCCCTGCCGGTGGACAAGCGCCGGGCGCGGCTGCACGGCATGGGCACGGCCCTGCGGGCGTCGGCGCCACCGGGCCGCTGGAACGGGTGAGGCGTCGCGCGGAACGGCGGGTTTTCGGAAGATCCCTGGCTCAGGGCAGCAGGATCGCCGACTGCCATTGCTGCAGGAACCGCTCCCGTTTCAGCCGGTCGAGGAACACCAGCAGGGCCGGGCTGAGCGCGATGGGGTGCAGCGGCGCCGCGGTGCTGGAGCGCAGGCCCGACGCCGAGGCTTCCCGCTTGATGCCTGAGGAGATGGCGTAGAGGGCGGAGCGGTCGGCCACTACCTCCTGCCCGCGCGGCGACAGCAGATAGTCGATGAACGCCCCGGCGAGCTGGGGGCGGGGCGCCGTCCGGGGGATCACCGCGACGCGGGAGATGACCAGCGTGTAGTCCTCCGGCACCACGATGCCGATCGGCGCCCCCGCTGCCGCCCGCGCCCGCGCGTAGGAGCCGAGGACGTTGTAGGCGATCAGCACCTCCCCCCGTTCCACCATGTCGAGGATGTCGCCGGAGCAGCAGGCCAGCCGCGCCTGGGCGTTGCCCATCATCGCCACGAGCTGCCAGTACTGGCCGAACAGAAGGGCGTCGTGGGACGCCAGCAGATAGCCGATGCCGCTGGTGGCCGTGTCGTAGGTGGCGACGCGCCGGCCGAAGCGCGCCGGGTCGTCGCGCAGCAGCCGGATCAGCGCCGGGCGCGTGCGCGGCACCTCCGCGTCCGGAAGCAGGTCGCGGTTGTAGGCGATCACCGCCGGCTCGAAGGTGAAGCCGAACGCCTCGTCCCGCCAGTTCGCCCAGTCCGGCAGCGCATCGGTCAGGGAGGAACGGTGGGGCTGGGTGTAACCGTCGTTGACCAGTTTCACCTGAAGGTCGGAGGCGGAGCTGATGAGCAGATCGGGCGTCTCCACCGTGGCTCCCTTGGCCGGCGCGGCGACCGCCTCGGCGTAAAGGTCGGCGGTGTCCATGTCCTTGTAGTCGATGGTGACGTCGGGGTGGAGTTGCTGGAAGTCGAGGACCAGCGGCTCGATGGCCTGCCGGTCGGTGGCCGAATGGATGCGCAGCCGCTCCCGCTCGCCGCCGGGGGCGGGGTAGGTGATAAGTTGCGCCGCCTGCGCCCAGGGGGACCAGAGCAGGGCAAAGAGAACCAGAAGCGGCAGCAGGACCCGCGCGGCTCCTCCCCCCGCCGGGGCAGCACCGCCCGCCTCAGGGAAGTCGATGCGCGCGATCAGCCCGCCGCCGGGACGGTCGAGCAGTGCGAAGGCCGCCCCGTGCGCCTCCACCACCGAGGTGACGATGGCGAGGCCGAGGCCGCTGCCCGCCACCCCGGCCGCGGAGCTGCCGCGCCCGAACCGCTCCAGCACGCGGCGCTTCTCGGCGTCCGGCACGCCGGGGCCGCGGTCGGCGATCTCCACGCGAAGGCCGCGCCGGTTCGGCCGGGGGGTCAGCGTCAGGTCAATGGGGCCGGACGGGCCGGCGTACTTCACCGCGTTGTCGAGCAGGTTGGTCAGCGCCTCGCGCAGGCTGATGGCGTCGCCGGGGACGGTGGCCGGCTCCGCCGCGCGGTCGATGTCCAGGCGGATCGCCGTGTTGCCGGCCACCGCCCGGGCGCGCTGGAACACCTGCTCCAGCAGAGCGCCGAGATCGACGTCCTCCGGCTTCAGCGCCTCGCTGCGGTGGATCACCATGGCGTGGTTGAGGAGCTGGCTGGTCAGCTGGCTGGCCTCCACCGCGTTGCGGTGCACGCGCTGGGCGATGCGGTGCAGGGCGTCGGGGTCGTCCTCGTCGATGGCGAGTTCGGCCTGCAGGCGCAGGCTGGCCAGCGGCGTGCGGATCTGGTGGGCGGCGTCGGCCAGGAAGGTCTGCATGGTGTCGAGGTTGGATTGGAGACGGGCCATGAGCTGGTTGATCGCCTGGACGAGCTGCGACACCTCCTGCGGTGGCGGCATGGCGATGGGGGAAAAGTCGTGAGGCTGCCGCTCGCGGATCATCCGTTCCAGCGAGCCCAGCGGGGCCAGCGCCTGCCGCACCCCGAACCAGATCAACCCGCCGGCCGCGACGACGGTGAAGGCGATGGGCAGGAAGGCGTTCGCCAGGATGTCGCGGGCCAGCGCCCCGCGCTCCTCCCGCGTCTGGGCGACGGCGATGGTGACCCAGCCGCCAAGCTCCGGCTGCGCCGCGAAGCGCTTAAGGACGGCGATCCGCACCGGCATGCCGCGGAAGGTGGCGTTCTCGAACCGGGTGGCGGAGTCGCCGCCGGCCGCGCCGGCCGCGCCGGCGACCCCGGCCTTGGCGGGCGCGACCGGCAGGTCGTGGTAGCCGGTGACCAGCTCGCCGTCCGGCGCGGTGATCCGGTAGAACACGCGGTCGCGCCGCGCCTGGGCCAGGATGCCCAGCGAGGAGTAGGGCAGGTCGACGGAAAAGCGCCCGTCCTCCACCCGCACCGTGTCGGAGATCGACAGGGCCGACGCCATCAACAGCCGGTCGAAGGCGGCGTCGGCGGCGCGCTGGGCGTAGGCGCTGACGAACAGGAACAGGCCGGCGGTCAGGACGGCCAGCACGCCGAGCAGCCGGATGAACAGCCGCCGCCGCAGCGAGTATCCCTCAGCCTTCGGCACACACTTCCGCCACATACCCCAGCCCCCGAACCGTCCGGATCTCCACCGACGCGCCCTCCAGCTTGCGCCGGAGGCGGGAGACATACAACTCGATGGCGTTCAGCGCGGTGGGCTGGTCGAGGCTGAACAGCCGGTCCATCAGGTCCTCCTTGGACAGGACCGTGTTCAGGTTGCTGAGAAACAGCTCAAGCAGCCGGAATTCGCGGCCACCCAGATCGACGGGGCGGGCGTCGATCAGCACCTTCTTGGCCGCGGCGTCGAAGACCAGATTGCCGAACTGCGTGCGCGAGGAGGCGAGCCCGTGCGAGCGGCGCAGCAGGGCGCGGCAGCGGGCCTCCAGCTCCCGCAGGTCGAAGGGCTTGACGATGAAGTCGTCGGCGCCGAGGTCGAGCAGGTCGACCCGGACATTCACCTGGGAGCGGGCGGTCATCACCAGGACCGGCGTGGCGTCGCGGCGCTGGCGCAGGCGGTTCAGCAGCGTCTGCCCGTCCACCCCCGGCAGCATGATGTCGAGCAGGACGAGCTGGTACGCCTCCTGGCGCAGCAGCTCCTCCGCCTCGTCCCCGGTCGGCGCCCAGTCGACGGCGTAGCCCAGCTTGCGCAGCCGGTGGACGATGGCGTCGGCCAGATCCTCGGTGTCCTCGACGACGAGTATGCGCATGGTCCGTCTCCGGCCTTCATGTCCCCTCTGGGGACATGAGTCCATGTATCAGTGCGCCATGAAGATGGGAATGGCGGGCGGCTCGCGCAGCACGTCGAGCGTGACGCCGCCCCACACCCGTTCGCGGACGCGGCTGTGGCCGTAGGCGCCCATCACCAGCAGGTCGCAGCCGGCCTCCGCCGCCGTCTCCTGCAAGGCCCGGCCGACCGCGCGGCCCGACGCCGCGACCCGGCGGATCGACGCGGCGACGCCGTGCAGGGCGAGGTAGGCCGACAGGCGGTCGGGATCGGAGGCGCGCCCGGGATCGGCAACATCGGCCGACAGGATGACCGCCTTGCCGGCGCGCTGCAGAAGCGGCAGCGCCGCCGCGACCGCCCGCGAGGCCGCAGCCCCGCCGTCCCAGGCCACGGCGACCGCGGAGCCGACCGACGCCGGTTCGGCCGCCGGGGCCAGCAGCAGCGGGCGGCCGGAGCCGAACAGGCTGGCCTCGATGGCCGGTCCCATGGCGTTGGTCCCGTCGGAGGTCTGGGCGATCACCACCAGATCGGCGAGCCGCGCCTCCTCCGCCAGCGTCTCGGCCAGCGGGCCGGTCGCCTGCTGCCAGGAGGCGGTCGGACCCTCCGCACCCGCGACTCCGCCGGTCAGGCTGTCCGCCTCGGCAGCGGCGAAGCGGCCGCGGAACTCCTCGAACAGCGCGTGGGCGGAATCGACCACCCGCGCCTGATCCTCCTGCCCGATGCGGATGAGCTGCTCAACCAGCGCCTTGGGAATCGCGGCGCTTTCGACGGAGGTGCGGATTTCGACCTGCGGCATGACGCTCAACCCCTCCACATGGGCGCGGAAGCGGCCGGCGAGCAGAAAGGCCGTGGCGATGGCGCGGCGGTCCAGCGGCCGCCCGGTCAGGGGAACGAGAACCTTCTTGATCATCGGATTCGCTCCGTCACGATAGCCAGGAGGTGTGCATGAGGACTTCGTTGCTGCCGCGCCAGATCATGTCGAGCGCCACATAGGTGATGATGGCGAGACCGACCCAGCCGATCCAACGGTGCTTGTGCAGGACATGCGCGATCATGTTGGCCGCCGCCCCCATCAGAACGACGGACAGCAGCAGGCCGATGACCAGGATGGTCGGGTGGTCCTTGGCGGCGCCGGCCACCGCCAGAACGTTGTCGAGCGACATCGACACGTCGGCGACCACGATCTGCCAGATCGCCGCCCCCACCGTGACGCCGCCCACCGCGGCCCCGGCGGCGGCGTTTCCGGACACCCCCAACGGCGTGTCGGGGGCCTCCATCGCTTCGTCCGGCGCCACCTCGTCCGTCCCGTGGGAGCGCAGCTCGCGGTACATCTTCCAGCAGACCCAGAGCAGCAGAACGCCGCCGGCCAGGGTCAGCCCGATGATGGCGAGGAGTTGCGTGGTGATCAGCGCGAAGAAGATGCGCAGCACGATGGCCGCGCCGATGCCCCAGAAGATCACCTTGCGGCGCTGCGCCAGCGGCACGGCGGCGGCGGCCATGCCGACGACGATGGCGTTGTCGCCGGCCAGCACGAGGTCGATGGCGATGACCTGTCCCAAGGCGGCGAGCTGGGACCAGAGATCGACGCTTTCCATGGAAAAGTCCTTCGAAGAATGACGGTCTTACGTCGCGGGATGGGTGCCGGACGGCGAGGCGCCGTTGCTCTTGCCCGCGCTTTTGGCCACGCCGTTGCTCCGGTAGCGCAGAACCATCGGGCCGATCACCAGCAGGGCCGCGATGATCAGCAGGGCCGCCGAGATCGGGTGCGTCAGGAAGACCGACGGGTCGCCCTGGCTGATCGCCAGAGCGCGGCGGAACTGCTGTTCGGCCAGCGGCCCCAGGATCAGGCCGACCACGCAGGGCGCCACCGGAACGTTCAGAACGCGCATGCCGAAGCCGAGCAGCCCGATCACCCACAGGATGACCAGATCGATGACGTTGTTGTTCAGCGTGTAGGCGCCGAGCGACGAGAAGACCAGGATGCCGGCGTACAGCCAGGGCCGCGGGATCAGCAGCAGCTTCACCCAGAAGCCGACCAGCGGCAGGTTCAGCACCAGCAGCAGCACGTTGCCGATGTAGAGGCTGGCGATCATGCCCCAGACCAGCTCGGGGTTGTTGTCGAACAGCGTCGGGCCGGGCTGCAGGCCGTATTGCTGGAAGGCGGCGAGCATGATGGCGGCGGTCGCCGAGGTCGGCAGGCCGAGCGAGAGCAGCGGCGCCAGCACGCCGGCGGCCGACGCGTTGTTGGCGGCCTCCGGACCGGCGACGGCCTCGATGGCGCCCTTGCCGAACTCCTCCGGCTTCTTCGCCAGACGCTTCTCGACCAGATAGGACAGGAAGGTCGGGATCTCGCTGCCGCCCGCCGGCAGGGTGCCGATGGGGAAGCCCAGCAGCGTGCCCCGCAGCCACGGCTTCCACGAGCGCGACCAGTCCTCGCGGCTCATCCATTTTGAGCCCTTGAGCGCGTAGATCTCCTCCGTCTCGAAGCGGTGGCGGGAGGCGACGTAGAGCGTCTCGCCGACCGCGAACAGGCCGACCGCGACGACCACCGTGTCGATGCCGTCGAGCAGCTCCGGCACGCCGAAGGCCAGCCGCGCCTGACCGGTCTGCATGTCGATGCCGACCAGACCCAGCGCCAGCCCGAGGAACAGGCTCGCCAGGCCGCGGGCCAGCGAGCTGCCCAGCACCGCGGTGACGGTGGTCAGCGCCAGCACCATCAGCGCGAAATACTCGGCCGGGCCGAACAGCAGGGCCATCTTGACCATCAGCGGGGCGACGAAGGTCAGCGCCGCGGTGGCGATGGTGCCGGCGATGAAGGAGCCGATGGCGGCGGTCGCCAGCGCCTGGGCGCCGCGGCCCTGGCGGGCCATGGCGTGGCCGTCGATGGCGGTGACGATGCTGCCGGACTCGCCCGGCGCGTTCAGGAGGATCGAGGTCGTCGAGCCGCCGTACATCGCGCCGTAGTAGATGCCGGCGAACATGATGAAGGCGGAGGTCGGCTCCAGCCCGTAGGTGACCGGCAGCAGCAGCGCCACGGTCAGCGCCGGGCCGATGCCGGGCAGCACGCCGACCGCGGTGCCCACCGTCACGCCGATCGCCGACCAGAGAAGATTGTAGGGCGTCAGCGCCACGAGGAAGCCGTGGCCCAGGGCGGCAAGGGTGTCCATTGTGCAGTTTCCTTCCCGAAGCGGGGCTTATCCGGCGTTCCTACTCGGCGTCGGGGGACGTGAGCCGTTCGACGATGCTGCCCTCGGGCAGGTTCAGGCCGAGCCCGTAATTGAAGGCCACGAAGGTGAAGGCGGCGAGCGCCAGCCCAATGGCGAGATTGACGATCAGCCGCCGGCCGCCGAAGGCGCGGGAGACCGCGGCGAACAGGATGGTGGTGGAGGGGATCCAGCCCAGCGTGTCGAGCAGCAGGAACTGGACGGCCAGCCCCGCCGCGACCAGCGCCACCGCCCAGAGGTCCAGTTCCAGCCCTTCGGCGTGGGCGATGGCCCCGGCGAAGGCCTCGCGCAGCAGGGACAGGCCGACCAGGACGAGGCCGCCCGAGATCAGATAGGGAAACAGGGCGGGGCCGACCACCGCCCGGCCGACGCTCGGGGTCAGCATGGTCTCGACCGCGATCAAGCCCCCAAGGGCGATCAGCCCGCCGCCCAGCACCGCCTCTCCGGCGCGCATGCTCCGACCGGTGGTCATCGCTTCATCCTCCCAGACTGTTTTTTGCGGACCGGCGGGCGCGGCGACCGCGCCCGCCTGGTTCGGTCCTTACTTCACGAGGCCGATGTCCTTCAGCGTGCCTTCGATCTGGGCGCGCTCCTGCTTCAGGAAGGCGGCGAACTCGGTGGTGGGCTGGTAGAGGTCGATCCAGCCGCGCTGCTTCACGGCCTGCTTCCACTCGTCGCTGGCGACGGCCTTGGCGACGGCCTCCTGGAGTTCCTTCAGCTCGGCCGGCTTGGCGGATGCCTGGGCGAAGACGCCGCGCCAGTTCACGAACTCCAGGTCGACGCCCTGCTCCTTCAGGGTCGGCGTGTCGGAGCCCGGCAGGCGCTGCGGGGCGGAGACGGCGATGGCGCGCAGCTTGCCCGCCTGGAACTGCGGGGCGAACTCGCTGTAGCCGCCCATGCCGAGGGTGACGTGGCCGCCCAGCGCCGAGGCCAGCAGCTCGCCGCCGCCCGCGGTGGCGACGTAGTTGACCTTGTTCGGATCGACACCGACCGCCTTGGCGATCAGGCCGGCCAGGATCTGGTCGCTGCCGCCCGCCGAGCCGCCGCCCCAGGAGACCGAGCCGGGGTCCGCCTTGAACTTCTTGATCAGGTCGTCAAAGGTCTTGATGGGCGAATCCGGCGGGACGACGATGGCGGTGTACTCGCCGGTCAGCCGGGCCAGCGGGGTCACCTGATCGAGCGTCACCGCCGACTTGTTGGTGACGATGGCGCCCAGCATGATCTGGCCGCCGACCAGGATCGTCGGCGAGCGCTTCTTGGCGGTGACGAACTGGGCGAGGCCGACCGTGCCGCCGGCGCCGGGGATGTTCACGACCTGGATGCCCGACGCCAGCTTCTGGTCCTGGAGAACCTGCTGGAGCGTGCGGGCGTGCTGGTCCCAGCCGCCGCCGGGGCTGGCCGGGGCGATGATCTCCAGCCCCTTGATCTCGGCCAGCGACGGGGTGGCGGCGAGGGCGGCCGTGGCGAGGACGGCGGCGGTCAGGACGCCCTTCACGGCGCCCGGCATGCGGATGGTCATGACGCTTCGCTCCATGGGTGTGTTTTGTTCTGAGACTTGGCGGATCACCGCCGGCTGTCGGTCACTTGACGAGGCCGAGTTCCGTCAGGACGCCTTCGATCCGGGTCCGTTCGTTCTTCACGAAAGCGGCGAACTGGTCGGGCGGCAGGTAGAGGTCGATCCAGCCGCGCTCCGCGGCGATGCGCTTCCAATCGTCGGTGCGGACCATGGCGCCGACCGCGTCGTCCAGGACCTGCTTCTCCGACGCCTTCAGGTTGCCCGGCGCCATCACCGCGCGCCAATTCACCAGCTCCACGTCCACGCCCTGCTCCTTGAAGGTCGGGACGTCGATGCCGGGAAGGCGCTGCGGGGCGGAGATCGCCAGGGCGCGCAGCTTTCCGGCCTGGAGCTGGGAGGCCATCTCGTTGTAGCCGCCGGTCGCCACGGTGATGTGCCCGCCGAGCACCGAGGCCATCATCTCGCCGCCGGCACCGGCGGCGATGTAGTTCATCTTGGAGACGTCGCCGCCGATCGCCTTGACCAGCAGGCCGTAGAGGATGTGGTCGGGGCTGCCGACGGCGAAGCCGCCCCAGGAGACGGAGCCGGGGTCGGCCTTGAACTTCTTCACGAGGTCGTCGAGCGTCTTGAGCGGCGAATCCGCGGCCACGACGATGGGCTGATACTCGCCGGTCAGGCGGGCCAACGGGGTCACCTGATCGAGCGACACCGGCGACTTGTTGATCAGGATCGCCCCGATCATGCCGAGGCCGGAGATCATCAGGCCGGGGGTGCGCTTCTTGGCGGTGACGAACTGGCTGAGGCCGATGGTGCCGCCGGCCCCTGGGATGTTGACCACCTGGACGCTGGAGGCCAGCTTGTGGTCCTGGAGGACCTGCTGCATGGCGCGCGCGTGCTGGTCATAGCCGCCGCCGGCGTTGGCGGGGGCGATGATCTCCAGATTCTTGATCTCCGCGGACGCGGGAACGGCGAACAGGGCGGCTGCGGCCAGCACGGCCGCCGCCAGCATCCCCCTGGCGGGGTTGCCGAGGCTCATGGTGTTTCCTCCGAATGGACTTTTTGCTTTTTGGGCGGCGCTTGCTGCGCCTTACGGGGCCTTGGCGGTGGAACTCTGCGGGCGCGCCTCGTAGAGGAGGACGGAGCCGCCGGCCCCCGCGCCGCAGGCGGCGCCATAAAAGAGCGGGGTTCGCTCGTCCGCCGATGCGGTCTTCGCCGTGGGTTCCGCCGGCTTTCGGGCTGCGGATTCGGTCGCCATGGTGGAGGTTCCGGGAACGGTGGTTGGCTGTTCCAACTGTTTAGCAGGCGAACCTGTCATGAACCTGTCAGCCACCGGCCGGGCACGCAAAATTTCGGCGCTCCACCCGGAAGAGGCGGAGCCCGGTCTCCGGCGGTTTTTCACCCGCCGGTCAGGAAGAGAGGCGTTCTTGCC
>NZ_WHOR01000148.1:0-14090 GCF_013340925.1 Azospirillum formosense | reverse complement strand
AGATGAACAGGTCGCGCCCCGCCGAGGTGATCGAGGCGGCGCGCGACCTGTTCATCTCGCGCGGATTTGCCGCAACCAAGCTGGAGCATGTCGCCCGCCGGGCGGGTGTCAGCGTCGGGCTGCCCTACCTCTATTTCGAGAACAAGGAAGGGCTGTTCAAAGCGGTCGTGCGGCAGTCCATCCTGCCGCAGTTCCAGATGGGCGAAGACCTGCTGGACAGCTTCACCGGCAGCAGCGAGGAATTCCTGCGCGGTCTCGCCCGCGGCTTCTGGGAAATGGAGCAGAGCCCCAACGCCGGCTTGTCCAAGCTGGTCATCGCCGAGGCGCAGAACTTTCCCGACCTCGCCCGCTTCTACATGGAGGAGGTCGTCCTGCGCGGGCGGCGCTTCTTCACGCGCATCCTGCGCCGCGGCATCGAGCGCGGGGAGTTCCGGCCCGTCGATGTCGAGCAGATGGCCCGCGTCATCGCCGCCCCGCTCAGCATGCTCTCGCTGTGGAACCACTCGCTGCGGCCCTTCGAGCCGGATCCCGCCGCGGCCTCCGCCGAATCCTACCTCGACGCCTATCTCGACCTCGTCCTCGCCGGGCTGAGGGCCGAACCCAAGGACCGCACCCCATGATCGACGCCGCCCGTTCCGATGGTCCCGCCGCCAAGCCGCGGCGCCGCCTGCTGCTGCCCCTTCTGATTGTCGGGGCCCTGGCCGCGGGCGGCGTCGCCTGGAAGGCCACGAGCAGCCACGACGCGGTGGCCCCCGCCGCCGCCGGCCTGCCCCCGGCGGAGCGGCCGGTGGAGCTGTCGCCCGTCGAGCTGACCCGCATGGCCCCGCGCCGGCTGACCGAGCTGGTGCGGCTCAGCGGCTCCGTGAAGCCGATGGAGCAGTCCATGGTCAAGTCGGAGGTCGCCGCCCGGCTCGTCGAGGTGCCGCTGCGCGAGGGGCAGGCCGTCCGGAAGGGCGAGGTGCTGGCCCGCTTCGACACGGTGGAGCTTCAGGCCAAGCTGGACGAGAAGCTGAGCAACCTGGAAGGCGCCAAGGCGCAGCTCGTCCTGGCGGACAAGACCCGCGCCAAGAATCTGGCGCTGCGCCAGAAGGACATCGTCTCGGAAACCAACATGGACCAGGCGCAGAGCACCTTCCGCTTCCAGCAAGCCACCGTCGCGGCGCTGGAGGCCCAGGTGGACCTCGCCCGCAAGGCGCTGCGCGACGCGGTGGTGGCGAGCCCGATCGACGGCACGCTGGCCGAGCGGGCGGTCAACCCCGGCGAAACGCTGGCGGTCAACGCCAAGATGTTCTCCGTCGTCGATCTCAGCCGCGTCGAGGTCGAGGCGGCGGTGCCCGCCGACGACGTCGCCCGGCTGAAGCCCGGCCAGACCGTGCGGCTGCGGGTTGAAGGCTTCGGCGAGCGCGACTTCGTCGGCCGGATCGCCCGCATCAACCCCATGGCCCGCGCCGGGACCCGCTCCATTCCCGTCTACATCGTTCTGGACAACGCCGACGGGACGCTGCGCGGCGGCATGTTCGCCGCGGGCGACGCGGTGGTCGACGAGGTGGAGGGCGCCTTCGCCCTGCCCCCGGCGGCCGTCCGCCACGACCAGGACGGCGACTTCGTGCTGGTCGTCTCCGGGGGCCGGGTGGAGCGCCGCAAGGTCGAGGTGCTGGGCGCCTGGTCGCGCGGCGATCTCGTGCAGGTGCGCGGGCTGGCCGACAGCGATCTGGCGGTGACCGCCCCCCTGCCCGGCCTGACCGCCGGGCGGGCCGTCAAGGTCATGGGGTCTTAAAGGAACGCGCCGCGCCATGCCGATCACCCGCATCAGCGTCGACAACCCCGTCTTCGCCACCATGATGATGGTGGCGTTGATGGTTCTGGGCCTGTTCTCCTACAACCGGCTGGGCGTCGACCAATTTCCCGACGTGGATTTCCCGCTGGTCGTCATCTCCACCGAATACCCCGGCGCGAGCCCGGAATCGGTCGAGACCGACGTCACCCGTCCCGTCGAGGACGCGGTCAACACCATCGCCGGCATCAAGACGCTGACTTCCCGCTCGTATGAGAGCCAGTCGGTGGTGATCGCCGAGTTCGACCTGAAGACCGCCTCGACCCAGGCGTTGCAGGACGTGCGCGAGAAGGTATCGGCCCTGCGCCCCAAGTTCCGGGACGAGGTGAAGGACCCGCAGATCACCCGCTTCAACCCGGACGACCAGCCCATCCTGTCCCTGGCGGTGAAGTCGGACATCCGGTCCTTGCGCGACCTGACCACCATGGCCGACCAGATCGTCCTGAAGCGCCTGCAGAACGTGCGCGGCGTCGGACGGGCGACCATCGCCGGCGGGGTCAAGCGGCAGGTCCAGGTGCGGCTGCGCCCCGAACGGCTGGAAGCGCTGGGCGTCGGCGTCGATCAGGTGCTCAAGGCGATCCGCGACGAGAACCAGGACATTCCCGCCGGCACCGTCTCCGGCAACGGGGCGGAGCGCGTCGTCCAGGTCGATGGCCGCGTCATCAACCCGCGGGAGCTTCTCGACATCATCGTCGCGCGCCGCGGCGGCGAGCCGGTGCGGCTGCGCCAGGTCGCCGAGGTGCTGGACGGCCAGGAGGAGCAGGACTCCGTCGCCCTGTTCAACGGGCAGCCGGCGCTGGCCGTCGACGTGGTGAAGATCCAGGGCTCCAACACGGTGGAGGTGGCGCGCGGCCTCTACATGGCGCTGGACGAGCTGCGCCGCGACGGTTCACTGCCCTCCGACGTCGCGCTGGAGGTGGTGCGCGACACCTCGCGCGGGATCACCAACTCGCTGACCAATGTGCAGCGCACGCTGGTCGAGGGCGGCGTGCTGACCATCGCCATCGTCATGGTCTTCCTGGGGTCCTGGCGCAGCACCGTGATCACGGCGCTGACCCTGCCGGTGGCGGTGATGGGCACCTTCGGCGTGCTGGCGGCCTTCGGCTTCACCCTGAACACGATGACGCTGATGGCGCTGTCGCTGGCCATCGGCATCCTGATCGACGACGCCATCGTGGTGCGCGAGAACATCATGCGCCACCTCGGCAAGGGCCAGGGGCACCGGCAGGCGGCGCTGGACGGCACCAAGGAGATCGGTCTGGCGGTCCTGGCGACCACGCTGACCATCGTGGCGGTGTTCCTGCCCGTGGCCTTCATGGGCGGCATCATCGGGCGCTTCTTCCTGCAGTTCGGCATCACCGTGTCGGCGGCGGTGCTGATCTCGCTGTTCGTGTCCTTCACCCTGGACCCGATGCTGTCCAGCCTGTGGTACGACCCGGCGGCCCACGGGCGGCACGGGCGCGGCGTCTTCGGGCGCTTCGCGGCGGGCTTCCAGGGCGCCTTCGACGCGCTGGCGCGGGTTTATGGCCGGACGCTCCGCTGGGCGCTCCGCTGGCGCTGGCTGGTCCTGCTGATGGCGCTCGGGATCTTCGTCGGCAGCTTCTTCCTGGTGCCGCGCATCGGCGTCGAGTTCGTGCCCGCCGCCGACCTCGGGGAATCCATCGTCGACGTGGAAACGCCGGTCGGCTCCTCGCTCGATTACACGGCGGCCAAGCTGCGGCAGGTGGAGGCGGCGATCCGCGAGTTTCCGGAGGTCGCCTACACCTATTCCACGGTGAACACGGGCGCGTCGGTCGGCAAGAACCGGGGCAGCGTCTATGTCCGGCTGAAGCCGATCGACCAGCGCACGCGCACGCCCAACACGCTGGCCCCGCCGCTGCGCGAACGGCTGTCGGCGATCCCCGGCGTCCAGATCGGCATCGGCATCCCCGGCGTCGGCGGCGTTCAGAAGCAGATCCAGGTGTCCGTCCAGGGCCGCGACATCGCGGAGCTGGACCGCATCGGCAAGCAGGTGACCGCCGCCATGGCCGGCATCCGCGGCTTCGTCGATGTGGACGTCAGTCTGAAGGCCGCCAAGCCGACCCTGTCGGTGCGGCTGGAGCGCGATCTGGCGAGCGACCTCGGCGTCGGCACGGCGCAGGTGGCGAACACGCTGCGGCCCCTCTTCGCCGGCGACAAGGTGTCCACCTGGAAGGCGCCGGACGGCGAGACCTACGACGTGCTGGTCCGCCTGCCGGAAAGCGACCGGGTGGGCCGCGCCGATCTCGACCGCATCTACCTGACCGGCTCCAACGATGCCGAGGGGGCGCCGCGCATGGTGCCGCTGTCGCAGGTCAGCCGGGTCGAGACGACGCTCGGCGCCTCGCAGATCAACCGCCGCGACCTGTCGCGCGAGGTGAACGTCCAGGCCAACGTCCAGGGCCGCCCGGCCGGCGACGCCGGCAAGGAGCTGCAGGCGGCCATCGCGGAGATCAAGCTGCCGCCGGGCTACCGCATCGTCTTCGGCGGCTCGACCAAGGACATCGCGGAGACGTCGGCCTACGCCACACAGGCGCTGCTGCTGGCGGTGATCCTGATCTACCTGATCCTGGCCTCGCAGTTCGGCAGCTTCCTCCAGCCCATCGCCATCATGATGTCGCTTCCGCTGTCGCTGGTCGGGGTGTTCCTGGGGCTTCTGGTTGCCGGGTCCACGCTGAACATCTTCAGCGCCATCGGCTTCATCATGCTGATGGGGCTGGTGACCAAGAACGCGATCCTGCTGGTCGACTTCGCCAACCAGGCCCGCGCCCGCGGGGTGGACCTGCGCGACGCGGTGGTGGAGGCCGGCATCATCCGCCTGCGCCCCATCGTCATGACCACCATGGCGATGATCTTCGGCATGATCCCGCTGGCGCTCGGCATCGGCGAGGGCGCGCAGCAGCGCGCACCCATGGCCCACGCGGTGATCGGCGGCCTCATCAGCTCCACCCTGCTCACCCTGCTGGTGGTTCCCGTGATCCTGACCTACCTTGACGCGCTGTCCCGGCGCTTCAAGCGCTGGTTCGCCCACAAGGACCCGGACGCGGTGGCGCACGGCACGGCCGCACAGGGCACGGCCGCACAGGGCACGGCGGCGGAGTAGGTCACCCCAGATGCTCCAGAATCAGGAACAGCCCGAGCGCCAGCAGGCCGAGGAAGAAGCAGCGCCGGAACACCTCCGCCCGCACCCGCCGGCGGAGGCTCTGGCCGAGCGCCATCCCGGCCAGGGCCGGCAGCAGCGACGCCAGTGAGCCCCAGGCCAGCGTGCCGTCGAACAGCCCGTGCTGCGCCAGCCCGGCGGCCAGCGCCAGGGTCGACACCGTGAAGGACAGGCCGAGCGCCTGGATCAGCCGGTCGCGCTCCAGATCCAGCGCCTGGAGGTAGGGCACGGCGGGGATGACGAAGACGCCGGTGGCCGCCGTCACGACACCGGTCGCCACGCCGACCAGCGGCGACAGCCAGGATTCCGCCGACGGCGGCACCCGCAGCGGCAGCTTCACCAGCCCGGCCGCCGCGTAGAGCGCCAGCGCCCCGCCCAGCGCCGCCGCGGCCTGCCCCGACGAGGCGCCGGCCAGCAGCCCCGCCGCGGCCCAGGTGCCCAGCGTGATCCCCAGCATCATCGGCCAGAATCGCTCGACGGTGGCGCCGAGGCCGGGGCCAAAGGCCAGTTGCCAGAGATTCGTCACCAGCGAAGGCACGATGAGGATCACCGCCGCCTCGGCGGGCGGCATGACGAGGCCGAGCAGACCCATGGCGACGGTCGGCAGGCCCAGGCCGATCATGCCCTTGACGAACCCGGCGAGCAGGAAGGTCAAGGCCATGGTGGCGACGATGAGGAGGGGAAGGTCGGTCATGCCCACCACTTGAAGCCCGGACACGGCTTCCGGCAATGTGGATGTCACGCAGCCAGCCTTCGTATCGAACGAAGGCTGTTGCCCTCCCGGAGACCCCGCTCATGCGCTTCGACCTGACCGACCTGCGGCTGTTCCTGAACGTGGCGGAGGCGGAGAGCATCACCCACGGGGCGGAGCGCACGCACCTCGCCCTCGCCTCGGCCAGCGCGCGCATCCGCGGGATGGAGGAGACGCTCGGCGTGCCGCTGCTGGAGCGCGGGCGGCGCGGCGTCCGCCCAACCCCGGCGGGTGAGGCGCTGGTCCATCACGCCCGCCTCCTCCTCCAGCAGGTCGAGCGCATGCGCGGCGAGCTGGGCGATTACGCCAAGGGGTTGAAAGGGCATGTCCGGCTGCTGTCCAACACCGCGGCCCTGGCCGAATTCCTGCCCGAGGCCCTGGCGCCCTTTCTCGCCGCCCACCCCAACATCGACATCGATCTGGAGGAGAGGCCCAGCCACGAGATCGTGCGGGCGGTGGCAGAGGGGCTGGCCGACGCCGGGGTGGTGTCCGATCACGCCGACCTGTCGGGGCTGGAGGTCTTTCCCTTCCGCACCGACCGCATGGTGCTGGTCACGCCGCACGGCCACCCGCTGGCCAACCGCCGCAGCGTCGCCTTATGCGAGGTTCTGGAGGAGGATTTCGTCGGGCTGGCGGCGCGCAACGCCCTTCAGCAGCACATCAACGAGCACGCCATCCGCGCCGGCCGCCCGCTGAAGCTGCGCGTACGCGTGCGCGGCTTCGACGGGATCTGCCGAATGGTCGAGCAGGGGGTGGGGCTGGGCATCGTCCCGGAAGCCTCGGCGAAGCGCTGCCGCCGCTTCACGAAGATCCGCGCGGTGCCCCTCACCGATTCCTGGGCGGTGCGCTCGCTGGTTGTCTGCGTCCGCCGGCTCGACGCCCTGCCCAGCCACAGCCGCGAACTGGTGACGCAGCTGGCTGGCGCTATTTAACCCTCTCCCCGGAGCGGAGAGGGGAATCGTTCCGAGGTGTCGGGCGGCGTTCCCTCACTCCGCGCCCGGCACCGGCTGCGGCGCCTCCGGGGCGGCGGCGTGACGGCGCTTCCACAGACGGGCGACGGCGTTTCCGGCATCCTCCATGTAGAGATACAGCACCGGCGTGATGTAGAGCGTCAGGATCTGCGACACGCACAGGCCGCCGACCACGGCGAGGCCCAGCGGCTGGCGAAGCTCCGCGGCGGCGCCATGGGCGACGGCGATGGGCAGCGTGCCCACGATCGCCGTCACCGTCGTCATCATGATCGGGCGGAAGCGCAGCAAACAGGCCTGCTCGATCGCCTCGCGCGGCGACATTCCCTGGTTGCGCTGCGCGTCGATGGCGAAGTCGATCATCATGATCGCGTTCTTCTTCACGATGCCGATCAGCATCAGGATGCCAATGATTGCGATGACGCTCAGCTCCTGCCCGAACACCATCAGCGTCGCCAACGCTCCAATGGCCGCCGACGGCAGGCCGGACAGGATGGTCAGCGGGTGGATGAAGCTCTCGTACAGCACGCCGAGGACGATGTAGATCACCAGCACCGCGGCGAGCAGCAGCAGCCCCTGGCTCTTCTGCGCGTCCTCGAAGACCTGGGCGGTGCCGGCGAATCCGGTGGTGATGCCCGGCGGCAGGGCCATCTCCACCTCCGCCTGCCGGATCATGTCCACCGCCTCGCCGAGCGAATGACCCGGCGCCACGTTGAACGACACGGTGACGGCGGGCAACTGTCCCTGATGGTTGACCGTCAGCGGTCCGGCGGTGCGCTGCACGCTGGCGAAGGCGTCCAGCGGCACCAGCTTTCCGGAACCGGAGCGCACGTAGATGCGCGACAGGGCGTTGTCGTCCTGCTGGTACTTGGGCGCCAGTTCGATCAGCACCTGATAGTCGTTGGTGGGTGTGTAGATGGTGGAGACCTGCCGCTGGCCGAAGGCGCTGTACAGCGTCGAACGCACCTGATCGACACCGATTCCCAGCGTCGCGGCCTTTTCCCGGTCCACATGGACATAGGCCTGCGGGCTGTTGAGCTGAAGGTCGCTGGTCACGTCCTGAAGAATGGAAATGTCGTTCAGGGCGCGTTCCAGCCGCCCGGACCAGACGTACAACTCCTCCGGGTTCAAGCCCTGGATGGTGTACTGGTACTGGCTCTTGGAGGACCGCCCTCCGATGCGCAGGTTCTGGACCGGCTGCATGTAGACCGCGAAGCCCGGTATGCCGGAAAGCTGGCGGCGCAACTGCTGGATCACCTCACCCGCCGGTGGCCGCTCGCCGCGGGGCTTCAACACGACGAACATGCGGCCCGTGTTGACCGAATTGCCGCCGATGGCGACCGCCGACGTCATGTCCGCCACCGCCGGGTGTGCCGCGACGATCCGCGCCGCCTCCTGCTGCCGTTCGGCCATGGCCGGGAAGGAGATGTCGGGAGCGGCCTCCGTCGAGACGGTGATCTGCCCGATGTCCTCCGTCGGGAAAAAGCCCTTGGGAATTGCCTGGAACAGCAGGACGGAACCGACCACCGTGGCGATCATGACCAGCCCCATCACCGGACGGTGCTTCAGCGCCAGCCGCAAGGTGGATGCGTAGCCGCGGTGCATGGCGCTGAACCCACCCTCCAGGATGCGCCCGAACCATCCCTCCTTGGGCTTATGCGTCTCGTGGGTCAGCAGGCGGGCGCACATCATCGGCGTCAGCGTCAGGGCCACGAAGGCCGACGCGCTGATGGACATGGTCACCACGAGCGCGAAGGAGTGGAAGACCCGCCCGACGACGCCGCCCATCAGCAGGATCGGGATGAAGACGGCCACCAGCGACACGGTGATGGAGATGATGGTGAAGCCGATCTCCCGCGAGCCTTTGATGGCGGCCTCGAAGGGGGGCATCCCTTCTTCGACGTAGCGGACGATGTTCTCCATCATCACGATGGCGTCGTCGACGACGAGGCCGACCGCCAGCGTCAGCGCCATCAGCGAGATGTTGTCGATGGAGAAGCCCATCAGATGCATTCCGCCCGCCGTCGCGATCAGCGACACCGGAACGGTCAGGGCCGGGATCATGGTGGCCGTCAGGCGGCGCAGGAACAGGAAGATGACCAGCACGACGAGCGCGATGATCAGGCCCAGTGTGAACTGCACGTCCTCCACCGCCTCGCGGATCGAGGTGGAGCGGTCGTTCACCACCTCGACCTTGGCGCTCGGCGGAAGCTGCGCGCGGAAGCTGGGCAGCAGGTTGCGCACCCGGTCCACCACATCCACCGTGTTGGCGTCGGGCTGGCGCTGCACGGCCATCACGATGGCGCGGGTGCCGTTGTGCCAGCTCGCCGTTCGGGCGTTCTCGACGCTGTCCAGAACGGTCGCCACGTCGCCCAGCCGGACCGGGGCGCCGTTGCGGTAGGCGACGATCAGGCCGCGGAAGGCCTCGGCGTCGGGAAGCTGCGGGTTGGCGGCCAACACGAGCTGCTGCTTGGCGCCGGACAGCGTGCCGACCGGCGTGTTGGCGTTGGCGGCGGCCAGCGACCGCTGAAGCTCGTCGATGCCGATGCCGCGCACGGCCAGCGCGTTGGGGTCGACCTGGACGCGCACGGCGTATTTCTGCGCGCCGTAGATCTGCACCTGGGCGACGCCCGGCAGGGTGGCGACCTTGGGCTGGACCGCCGTCTCGGCGAAATCGTTGAGCGCCGACAGCGTCAGCGTCGGCGAGGAGAGCGCCAGCATCAGCACCGGCTGGTCGGCCGGGTTCACTTTGCGGTAGCTGGGCGCGGTGGTCATCTCCGCCGGCAGGCGGCGCTGGGTGCGGGCGATGGCCGCCTGCACGTCCTGGGCGGCGGCGTCGATGTCGCGTTCCAGCACGAACTGGATGGTGATCGAGGTGTTGCCGAGGCTCGACGTCGAGGTGATCGTGTCGATGCCGGCGATGGTCGAGAACTCGCGCTCCAGCGGGCTGGCGACGGAGGCCGCCATGGTTTCCGGGCTGGCGCCGGGCAGCGTGGCGGAGACGTTGATGACCGGGAAATCGACCCGCGGCAGCGCCGCGACGGGCAGTTGCCGGTAAGCGGCAAGGCCTCCCAGAACCAGCGCCGCCGTCAGCAGGATTGTCATCACCGGACGGCGGATGCACAGCTCCGAGAGGTTCATGACGCGCCTCCGGTGAGCGGCGCCTTGCCGTTGGTGTCCTCCTTCCCGCCGTTCTTGGCGGCGGCGACCTTGGCGCCGGGATAGAGGCGGGACTGGCCGTCGACCACCACGCGCTCACCGGCCTGGAGTCCGTCGGCGATGACGGCGACGCCCTCCTGGCTGCGCGCCACGGAGACGTTGCGGATCTCCACCGTGTCGTCGGGCTTGACCACATAGACGAAGCGGCCCTGCTGGCCGGTCTGCACCGCCTCCTGCGGCAGGGTCAGGGCCTGCGGCTCAACCCGCAGTGTCAGGACCACGTCGACGAACTGGCCGGGCCACAGCCGGGTGTCGGCGTTGTCGAACTGTCCCTTCACCAGGATCGTGCCGGTCTGCTGGTCGACCTGGCTGTCCACGAAATTCAGGACGCCCTCGGCAGGCGGCACGGCGGCGCCGGGGATGCCGGCGGTGACCGCCAGTCGGCTCGTTTCCATCGCCGCGCGGATGGTCGGCAGATGGCGCTCCGGCACGTTGAAGGCGACGGTGATCGGGCGGAGCTGGGTCAGCGTCACCAGCGGCGTGGCGTCCGCCGCGCGGACCATCGTGCCCGCCTTGGCGTTCACGGCGCCGGTGCGCCCGTCCATGGGAGCGGTGATGCGGGTGAAGCTGAGCGAGACCTTGGCCGCCTCGATGGCCGCCTGCCCCGCCTTCACCGTTGCCTCCAGCGCGTCGGCGGCGGCCACCGCCGCATCGTACTGCTGGCGGGCCACCGTGTTGGAGCGGACGAGCTGCTCGTAGCGCTTCACATCGCCGCGCGCCTTGTCGAGGTTGGCGCGGTCGCGCTCCAGATTGGCCTGGGCCTGACGGAGCTGCGCCTCCAGCGCGCGGGAGTCGAGGGTGAACAGCAGGTCACCCGCCTTCACCTCCTGCCCCTCGGTGAAATGGACCGTCTCGACGACCGAATCGACGCGCGCCTTGATGGCGATGGCGGCCAGCGGCTGGACCGAGCCGATGGTGCCCAGCCGCTCGGGCACCGCGCGCTGCTCGACCGGCCGGATGACCACCGGGAGGGCGCGCGGTCCGGCCGGGGCGGCGGCCTTCGCCGTCTGCGCGTCGGCCCCGCCCGCCCGTTGGGTGTACCAGTAACCGCCGCCGATCAGCGCGGCCAGCAGGAGCGCAAACAGCGCTGTGCGTTTCGTCACATCGAACTCCCGGTGGGGCTGCCCGGTCCGGCCGGAATGCGCCATCCCGCCATAAGGCAATGCGGCCCATTATCGCAGGAGAGGCTTTGCAGGTTAATGTCCATCCTACAGCCATTTGGTAACAGACTGTAACAGCGGGTATGGGCTGCGGAGCGATTCGGCGATGCTGGACCTAAAGAACTTGGAAGCCTTCGTGTGGATCGCCCGTTTGGGCGGCTTCCGCGCCGCGGCCGGGCGGCTGAACACCACCCAGCCGGCCATCTCCGCCCGCATCGCCCAACTGGAAAAGGAACTGGGCGTCCAGCTGTTCAACCGCGGCACGCGGCGGGTGACGCTGACGCTGAAGGGCATGGAGCTGTTGGACCATGCCGAGCGGATGCTGACGCTCCAGGCCGAGCTGGTCCACGCGGTGGCCGAATCGACGACCCTGCGCGGGCTGATCCGGCTGGGGGTGGCGGAGACCATCGTCCACACCTGGTTGAGCCGCCTGATCGAGCGGCTGCACAATCGCTTCCCGCTGGTCAGCCTGGAGATCGAGGTCGACACCTCCATCCATCTGCGCAACGGGCTGCTGGCGCACGACCTCGACATCGCCTTCATGCTGGGACCGGTGGCCGAGCCGGACATGCGCAACGAGGCGTTGAGCAGCTACCCGATGGCCTGGGTGGCCAGCCCCTCGCTGGACCTGCCCGCCGGGCGGCTCGGGCTCGCCGATCTGGCGCGTTATCCCGTCATCACCTTTTCCCGACAGACCAAGCCGTCGGTGGCCATCCAGCAGATGTTCAAACGGCCCGGCCTGCCGCCGCTGCGCTTCTACGGCAACAGCTCGCTCGCCAGCATCGTGCGGATGACCCTGGACGGCATCGGCATCAGCGCCATCCCGCCCGCGGTGATCGAGCGCGAACTGGCCGAAGGCCTGCTGCGGCTGATCCCGGCGGAGGACCCGTTGCCCGACCTGGATTTCACCATCTGCCATCCGGTGGACAGCGACAACCCGCTGGTGCCCATCGTGGCGGATATGGCATTGGAGATCGTGCAGGCGCAGCGGCACGGAGCGTCCACTGATAAACGCCGTTTATCGCAAACGATCCAAAATGAAAATTTGACGGATCGGTCCGATGCGTGAACCCTTAGGACACAACAATTCGGTCACCGAGGTTTTGCCGGCCATGCAGTCCGTGACCCCAAGCACCCCGTCTCCGACCGGCGCCACGTCCGCCGCCCTGCGGGCGCGTCTGGCGATCCGCCGGGGGGAGCATCGCGGACCCACCGCCGGGCTGGCGCCGGGCCATGTGCAGGCGAACCTCGCCATCGTTCCCGCCGATGCGGCCCCCGCCTTCGAGCGGTTCTGCCGCGCCAACCCGGTGCCCTGCCCGCTGCTCGCCGTGTCGAAGCCGGGCGACCATCGCTTCACAGAGTTGGGCGCGGACCTCGACCTGCGCACCGACTTCCCGCGCTACCGCGTCTACCGCGACGGCCGGCTGGCGGAGGAGCCGGAGGACCTGCTGTCGGTCTGGCGCGACGATCTGGTCGCCTTCGCCATCGGCTGCTCCTTCTCCTTCGAGGAGGCGCTGCTCGCCGCCGGCCTGCCGGTCCGCCACATCGAGCGCGGATGCAACGTGCCGATGTACGTGACCGACCGGGACTGCGTGGCGGCCCCGCCCTTCGCCGGGCGCATGGTGGTGTCGATGCGCCCGATGACGCCGGCCCAGGCGGAACGCGCCGCCACGGTGACCGGGCGCTACGCCGCCGTGCACGGCGCGCCGGTGCACGTCGGCGACCCGGCGGCGCTCGGCATCCGCGACCTGTCGCAGCCGGAGTTCGGCGACGCCGTTCCGCTCGCCCCCGGCGAGGTCCCCGTCTTCTGGGCCTGCGGGGTCACCCCCCAGGTGGCGCTCGCCGCCGCCCGCCTGCCCTTCGCCATCGCCCACAGCCCCGGCCACATGCTGATCACCGACCGGCTGAACGCCGAGCTGGAGGGTGTGTCCCCTTCGGTCGCGCAACTTTTCAGACAAGAACAGGGAGCTTCCTAACCATGACCGCGATCACCCTGCGGACCCGCCTCGCCGCCGCCGCCTTCGGCATCGGCCTTTGCGCCACCCCGGTCGCGGCCTTCGCCGAGACCTGGGACATGCCGACCCCCTACCCCGACACGAACCTGCACACCATCACGGTGCGCCAGTTCGCCGAGGGCGTGAAGGCGGCGACCAACGGCAAGATCCAGATCACCGTCCATTCCAACGGCTCGCTGGTCAAGCATCCGGAGATCAAGCGCGCCGTCCAGTCCGGCCAGGCCCAGATCGGCGAGGTGCTCATCAGCTCCTGGGCGAACGAGGACCCGCTCTACGGCCTCGATTCCGTGCCGTTCCTGGCGACCGACTTCGCCGCGTCGAAGAAGCTCTACGAGGCCTCGAAGCCCTACCTGGAAAAGAAGCTGGAGCGTCAGCGCCTGAAGCTCCTCTACTCGATTCCTTGGCCGCCGCAGGGCCTCTACGTGAAGCAGGAGATCGCCTCCGTCGCCGACCTCAAGGGGCAGAAGTTCCGCGCCTACAACCCGGCGACCACCCGCATCGCCGAGCTGGCCGGCGCCGTGCCGACCAAGATCGAGGCCGCCGAGGTGTCGCAGGCCTTCGGCACCGGCATCGTCACCGCCATGATGACCTCCGCCGCCACCGGCGTCGACACCAAGGCGTGGGACTTCGTGAACGTCTATTACGACGTGCAGGCCTGGCTGCCACGCAACATGGTCTTCGTCAGCACCGAGGTCTGGAAGGGCCTGGACGACGCCACGAAGAAGGCCGTCGAGCAGGCCGCCGCCAAGGCCGAGGCCACCGGTTGGACCGAGTGGGAGAAGAAGACGGCGGAGCTGAACAAGACGCTGTCCGGCAACGGCATGAAGGTGCTGACCCCGACCCCGGCGATCAAGGACGGCTTCGCCGCCATCGGCAAGACCATGACCGACGAGTGGACCAAGGCCGCCGGCGCCGACGGCGAGGCGATCATTTCGGCCTTCCGGAAGTAAGCGGCGCCGTTTGCC
>NZ_WHOR01000147.1:0-14155 GCF_013340925.1 Azospirillum formosense | reverse complement strand
CTGCTCGGCACCGGGGCGGTGGCGGAACTGCCGGCGCTGGGCCTCGCGCCCGGACTGGCCCTGCTCCAGATCGCGGTGACCGCGCTGACCTACGTGCTGTATTTCCGGCTCCAGGTCGTCGCCGGGCCGGTCTATCTCAGCCAGATCGGTTACGTGGCGACCTCCGTCGGGCTGGGCACCGGGACGCTGCTGTTCGGCGAGCGCTATTCCCCCTGGGTGTGGGGCGGGGCGGCGGTGATCGTCCTGGGCGTGCTTCTGGTCAGTTTTGGCCGGCGATTCGCGCGATAAGCTGTGGCATCGCCGCCGCGCACCGTGGTACCAAGGCCGGTCCGCGACGTCCGCGTCCTATCCTATTCGGTCCGTGATCCTTCCGGCATGCAAACCTTCCTGGAATTCGAAAAGCCGATCGCCGAGCTTGAAGGCAAGATCGAGGAACTGCGCCACCTGACCAACGCCGGCGACATCAACATCGCCGACGAAGTGACGAAGCTGCAGACCAAGGTCGACAAGCTCCTCCGGCAGACCTACGCGAAGCTCACCCCGGCGCAGAAGGTGCAGGTGGCCCGCCACCCCAACCGTCCGCACTGTCTGGACTATGTGAAGGGGCTGATCGACGACTTCACGCCGCTGGCCGGCGACCGCGGCTTCGCCGAAGACCGTGCGGTCATCGGCGGGCTGGGCCGCTTCCGCGGCCGTTCGGTCGTGGTGATCGGGCAGGAGAAGGGCCACGACACGGAAACGCGCGTGCGCCACAACTTCGGCATGGCCAAGCCCGAGGGCTACCGCAAGGCCCAGCGCCTGATGGACCTCGCCGACCGGTTCAATCTGCCGGTCGTCTCGCTGGTCGACACCGCCGGCGCCTTCCCCGGCGTCCAGGCGGAGGAGCGCGGCCAGGCCGAGGCCATCGCCAAGAGCATCGAGCGCTGCCTGCGCCTGACCGTGCCCATGGTGGCCGCGGTGATCGGCGAGGGCGGGTCCGGCGGCGCCATCGCCATCGCGACCGCCGACCGGGTGCTGATGCTGGAGCACGCCATCTACTCCGTCATTTCGCCGGAGGGCTGCGCGTCGATCCTGTGGCGCAATCCCGACATGGCCGGCGAGGCCGCCGTCGCGCTGCGCCTGATCAGCCACGACCTCAAGGAACTCGGCGTCATCGACCGGGTGGTGAGCGAGCCGATCGGCGGCGCCCACCGCGACCCGGCGGAGACCGTCAAGGCGCTGGGCGACGCCATCGAGGAGTCGCTGGGCGATCTCGACGGGCTGGACGGCGCGGCGATCCGCGCCCAGCGCCGCCAGAAGTTCCTCGACATGGGCCAGAAGGGCCTGGGGTAAGACGCCATGGCCGCCGCGCCGGAGACCCGTCCCTCCAAGACCCGTCTTCTGCGTCTGGCGGCCACCGTCAACCTCGCCGCGGTGGTCGTGGCGCTGCTGGCCCTGTGGCTGCTGCCGCCGCTGTTCGCACCGCCGCCCGGCATCGCCGATCCGGGCACGCGCATGGCCTTCTGGGGGCGGCTCGCCCTCTGGCCGGCGCTGCTGCTGTTCCTGACGGTGGGCGGGGTGCTGGTCGCCCGCGCCCGCTCCGTCGCCCTGAATCCCATCGACGACGCCGAGTCGCGCTTCTACCGGGTCAGCCAGCGCGTGTTGACCAACACGGTGGAGCAGACGCTGATCTTCCTGCCCGCCCTGGCTGCGCTGGTCGCGCAGATGCCGCTGCCCGACCTGGGCTTCGCCCGGCTGGCAACCGCGCTGTTCGTGCTGGGCCGCCTGCTGTTCTGGGCGGGCTATCTGATCCACCCCTATGTGCGGGCGCCGGGCATGGCGGTCACGCTGACCGTCAACCTCGTCGTGCTCGGCTGGGCGCTGGTACTCGCCGTCGTTTAAGGCGTGGAACGGCCACAACCCGTCTCCCCAGCGCCTCCGGCTTGTGTCATAGATTTCGCCGTATGCCGTCCGATTGCCGGTGAAACCGATGACGCTCCTTGTCCGCTGCCCTTCGCTGCTTCAGATCGTCCTGTCCGCGATCCTTCTGCTGACCGCGTTGCTGGAACTGTTCGACACCATGCTGGAGGACCTGATCGGCGTGGAGATCACCACCGCGCACGGCCTGCTCGTCTTCGCGCTTGGGAAAATTCTCAAGGAATGGATCGAGGTCCGCAGGCAGTTCTCCGAAACGCGGGAGAAGCTGGGTGAGGCGCGGGTGACGGAAGCGGCGCCTTCCAGGCTCGGCTGACCCCGGAACGGTCCCTACAGCCAGCGCCGCCGCTTGAAGTAGATCATCGGCAGCGCTGCCGACAGGATCATCAGCATCACCGCCAGCGGATAGCCGAAGGTCCAGTTCTTCTCCGGCATGGTCACGAAGTTCATGCCGTAGACGCTGGCGACGAGTGTCGGGGGGAACAGGGCGACCGTCAGGATCGAGACGATCTTCACGATCTCGTTCTGCTCGACGTTGATGCGGCCCAGCGTGGTGTCCAGCAGCAGGCTGACCTTTCCCGACAGGAACTGCGCGTATTCGCCGAGCCCCGTCACGTCCTGCAGGGCGGCGCGCGCCCAGCGCCGGGTCCGCTTGGCCGGAGTCCAGCCCTCGCCGCGGGCCAGGAAGGTCAGCAGGCGGTTGAGCGTGGACAGGCTGACATGCGCCTTGCCGATCAGGTGCCCGGTGTGACCGATGCGCTTCAGCGTGCGGGTGTCGTCCCGCCGCTCGCCTTTGACCGGCAGGGCGCGCCCGCGGAAGGCGCGGCTGCCCATGGTGTCCAGTTCCAGTCCGACGCGGCGCAGGACTGCGGCGGTGCGCTCCACCACCCCGTCGAGCAGGGCGGCAAGGACCGCCTCGGCCGTCAATTCCGCACCGCCGCTGCGGGTGACACGGCGGCGGAAGGCCAGGAAGGGCTGCGGATCGACGGCGTGGATGGTGGCGAGCCGCCCGCCGGCCAGGACGAAGCTGACCGGGACGATGCGCGGCTGGTCGGTGTCGGCCCAGACCAGGACGAGCGCGGTCATATGGATGGCGCCGGGGGTGACGCGCAGGCGGCTCGATTCCTCGATCTCCGCCATCTGCTCCCGAGTCGGCAGCTTGATGCCCATCAGCGCCTCGGCGCGGGCCAGCTCCTCCGGAGTCGGGTTCTGCAGGTCGAGCCAGACGGCTTCGGTGGGCAAGGGGGTGCGGACGCCCTCGGCCTCGCGGGCCCAGCGCAGCCGGTCACCGTCGCAGGCGAAGACGTGGAGCATGGCGGTGGCCCGCCTTAGAGGAGACGGCCGAAGCGGCGCGGCTTGCGCGGCTGGGGCGGCCCGGCGGGGCTGTCGGTTTGCCCGGCGGCATCCCCTTCCGGAAGGTCGACGGGCGCGCCGTCCTGGCGCAGCGCGGCCTCCAGCTTGCGCCGGAAGGCCCCGCCGTCGTCCTTGGAGTCGAGGAAATGCCCGACGGCTTCCTTTGCCGAGTCGCGGTCGTAGGGGACCTTGCCGAAGACCGACAGCTTGGCGCGTTCCAGCAGCTTCGGGTCCATCCGCTCGCGGATGGCCTTCATCTGGCGGAGCAGGTCCTTGCGCACGTCGGACATGGCGGGTCCCCCTCGCTTATGCGGTCACTCGCGGCCGATCAGCGTGCCGGCCCCGCCCTCGGTGAAGATCTCCAGCAGCAGGGCGTGCGGCACCCGGCCGTCCAGGATGACGGCGGCGTCCACGCCCTGCTCGACGGCGTCGATGCAGGTTTCGATCTTCGGGATCATGCCGCCGGTCGCGGTGCCGTCGGCGATGGCGGCGCGCGCCTGATCCAGCGACATGCGCGGCACCAGCTCCTTGTTCTTGTCCAGAACGCCGGCGACGTCGGTCAGCAGGAAGAAGCGGGTGGCGCCCAGCGCCGAGGCGACGGCGCCCGCCGCGGTGTCGGCGTTGATGTTGTAGGTGTCGCCGTTGCGGTCGAAGCCGATCGGGGCGATGACCGGGATGATGTCCGACTGGGCCAGCGACGTGAGGATCTGCGGGTTAACCTGATAGGGCTCGCCGACGAAGCCGAGGTCCAGCACCTTCTCGATGTTGCTGTCCGGGTCGCGCTGGGTGCGGCGCAGCTTGCGCGCGGTGATCAGGCTGCCGTCCTTGCCCGACAGGCCGACGGCGCGGCCGCCCGCGTTGTTGATGGCGGCGACGATCTGCTTGTTGATGGAGCCGGCCAGCACCATCTCGACCACCTCGACCGTCTCCTTGTCGGTGACGCGCAGGCCGTCGATGAAGCTGGACTTGATGGCCAGCCGCTGCAGCATCTGGCCGATCTGCGGGCCGCCGCCGTGCACGACCACGGGGTTGATGCCGACCTGCTTCAGCAGGACGATGTCGCGGGCGAACTTCTCCGCCAGGCTGTCGTCACCCATGGCGTGGCCGCCGTACTTGATGACGAAGGTGCGCCCGGCGTAGCGGCGCATGTAGGGCAGGGCTTCGGACAGGGTGCGGGCCTTGGCGAGCCACTCGTCGCGGGTCGTGTTCTGCACGGGATGGAGCCGTTCGTCGGGGTGGGCCAGTCGGGTGAGAGTCGGTCGACTCTTTAACGGAAAGCGCGGGGGGTGCCTAGGGGGCTTTTTCAGGCGGGCGCCGCGTTCGGGAACCCTTGCCGCGCCCGGCGGTTCGCCAAAGCAGGACGAACCGCTCAAGGACCCGGTCATGAACGACCGCATCATGCCGACCCCGCGCAACCCCTTCACCGAGGCCCACAAGGCCGAGATGGAGGAGACCGCCCGGCGGGCCGAAGAGATCTACGGCTCGCCCGACGCCCAAGAGGTGACGGAGGCCAACAAGGCGCTGAAGGAGCAGGCCCGCGGGGGCGGAAAGGCCAAGTCGGGCGGGCTGGATTCCGAGGGGCCGGGCGCCGATCCGGTTGTGACTGGGAACGTGCGCAAGCCCGGCTGAGGGAGCCCGGCTGACGGGTCAGGCTGTGCCGGCGTGGCCCGCCCGGCGGCCGGCGATCCGTCCGGCCAGCAGCGTCATCGGCTGGGTCAGCGCGGTGACCACCACCGCCATCAGCACCATGGCCGAGAAGCAGGCCTCCGACAGCACCCCGGCCTCCAGCAGGATGGTCAGGACGATGACCTCCATCAGCCCCTTGCAGGACATCAGCGTGCCGAGCCGCCAGGAATCGGCGGCGCTCTCGCCCGACAGCCGGGCGGGCAGGGCGGTGCCCAGGACTTTGCCGAGGATGGTCGCCACCGTCGCCAGCGCGAAGACCCACCATTGCGCCGAGGCGGCGAGGTCGAGATTGACCTTCAGACCGGTCAGGGTGAAGAAGAAGGGCAGCAGGATCAGCGTGGCGAAATGCTCCAGCCGGTCCAGGATGGCCGCCGCCAGCCGCCGCGGCATGACCGTGCCGGCGACGAAGGCGCCCAGAATGTAATGCAGCCCGATCAGCTCCGTCACCGCGGCGGAGCCCAGCAGGGCGGCGCAGGTGACCACCACCACCCTGTCGCCCACCGCGCCGTCCGGGGCGATGCGGTTCATCAGCCGGGTCAGCAGGGGGCGGGCGAACAGCGCCGTCGCGGCGAGATAGGCGAAGCCCAGCACGGCGATCTGCGCCACCCCGGCGAAGCCTCCGCTTCCCCCCGCCGCCAGCGCCAGCACGGCGGTGATGAGAATCCACAGAAGCGCGTCGTTGACCGCCGCGTAGCCCAGCGCCAGTTGCCCGACCCGCTCCCCGATCAGCCCCATCTCGCGCAGGATGGCCCCCAGCACCGGCAGGGCGGTCACCCCGACGCAGATGCCGAACCCCGCGGCGAACAGCAGCGGGTCGGCCTTCGGCCCGGCCATTTCGGGAAAGGCGCCGACGATCCACCCGCCGAGCGCCCCGCCGAGCAGCGTCGGCACGAGCATGCTCGACAGGCTGACGCCGACGAAGGCGCGCCCGCGGCCCTTGAACCCCTCCAGATCGAGATGCAGCCCGGTCAGGAAGGCGAAGAAGACCACGGCGAGCAGAGCCAGCCCGGAAAGCGGCGCCAGCGCCTCCGCGGCGAACAGCGGTTGCCAGAGCTCCGGGGCGGCCTGCCCGAGAACCGACGGGCCGAGCGCGATCCCGAACAGGATCTGGATGACCACCATCGGGACCACATGCTTCAGGCCGGACAGCCGCCACAGCAGGAACGGGCCGGCGATCAGCAGGATGGCCTGGATGAGGAACAGCAGGGCCGGCGTCGGTTCGACGGCCATCGGGTCATCCCAGACTGGCGAGCTGGGCGAGGCTGGCCCGCAGCTCTGCGATGCCCTGGCCCTTCTCGGCGCTGGTGGCGTGGATCTCCGGGAAGGCGGCGGGGTGTTTCTTGATGGCCGCCACGGTGCGCTTGCTCACCTCGGCCAGCTCCTGCGACCGCACCTTGTCCGACTTGGTCAGGACGACGACGTAGGGAACCGCCGCCTGATCGAGCATCGTCATGATCTCCTCGTCGTTGGGCTTCAGCCCGTGGCGCGAATCGACCAGAACCAGGGCCCGGCGCAGCGTGACGCGGCCGCGCAGGAAGCGGCGGACCATGTCGTTCCAGATTTCGATCTTCTCCTTCGATTCCTTGGCGTAGCCGTAGCCGGGCATGTCGACCAGCTTCAGCCGGTTGCCGAGGTTGAAGAAGTTGAGCTGCTGGGTGCGGCCCGGCGTGTTGGAGGTGCGGGCCAGCGTCTTGCGCCCGGTCAGCGCGTTGACGAGGCTGGACTTGCCGACGTTGGACCGACCGGCGAAGGCGACCTCCGGCAGGTCGGCCTCCGGCAATTGCTCCGCCGTCTGGGCGCCCCAGATGAAATCGCATTCCTTGGCGAACAGAAGCCGCCCCGCTTCCAGGGCCTCCTCGTCGAAACCGGAGATCGGGGAGCTGCTGGAAGAGGTCATGGACGGCGCTTTCGAAAGACACGGGGTGCGGATGATCGTGACCGGCCCAAAACATAACCGCCGGCAAACGCCCGTCAAGGGAGGCGCTTGCCGGCGGTCAGTGCCCTGAAGTCAGGGAAGCCGGGAGTCAGGTGGAACGGACCCTCAGGTCACCTTCACACCGTCCTGCCGCATGATGATCCACTGCTGGGCGATGGACAGGGTGTTGTTCCAGGCCCAGTAGATCACCAGACCAGCCGGGAAGCTGGCGAGCATGAAGGTGAAGATGATCGGCAGGAACTGGAACACCTTCTGCTGCACCGGATCGGGCGGTGCCGGGTTCAGCTTCTGCTGGAAGTACATGGTGATGCCCATGATGATCGGCCACAGGCCCAGCATCAGGATGTGCGGCGGCTGCCACGGGATCAGACCGAACAGGTTGAAGATGGTGGTCGGATCGGGCGCGGACAGGTCGTGGATCCAGCCGAAGAACGGCGCGTGCCGCATTTCGATGGTCACGAACAGCACCTTGTACAGCGCGAAGAAGACCGGGATCTGGATCAGGATCGGCAGGCAGCCCGACACCGGCGAGACCTTCTCGCGCTTGTAGAGCGCCATCATCTCCTGGTTCAGGCGGACCTTGTCGTCGCCGAAGCGGTCGCGCAGCTCCATCATCTTGGGCTGCAGCTTCTTCATCTTGGCCATCGCGTGATACGACTTGTTGGCCAGCGGGAAGAAGGCCGCCTTGACGATCACGGTGAAGACCAGGATGGCGATGCCGAAGTTGCCGAACAGGCGGCCCAGCAGGTCCAGCCCGTAGAAGAACGGCTTGGTCAGGAAGTAGAACCAGCCGAAGTCGATCGCCAGGTCGAAGTTGGCGATGCCCAGCTTGTCCGAATAGTCGTCCAGCAGGCGGACCTGCTTGGCGCCGGCGAACAGGCGGTCGGTCAGCTCGATGGTGGCGCCGGGGGCGACCTCCACGGCCTTGCCGAGCGTGTCGACCTGATAGCGGTCGGCGGCGCCGGGGGCGGAGTGGACGAAGCGGGCGGTGATCGGGGCCTTCTGGTCGGGGACCAGCGAGACCAGCCAGTACTTGTCGGTGATGCCGATCCAGCCGCCGGTCGACTGGGCGGAGATGGTGCCGGCCTTGCGCAGGTCGTCGTACTTGTGCTCGTTCAGCTTGCCGTCGAAGACGCCGAGCGGGCCCTCATGCAGGATGTAGTAGCCGTCGGTGTGCGGCGTGCCGGCGCGGCTGACGAGGCTGTAGGGCAGCAGGCTGACCGGGGCGGAGCCGGTGTTGCGCACCTTCTGGGTGACCGTGAACATGAAGTTCTGGTCGACCGCGATGGTCCGCTCGAACACCAGGCCCTTGCCGTTGTCCCAGGTCAGGGTCAGCGGCTGGTCCGGCGTCAGCGCGGTGCCGGCAGCGGTCCAGCGGGTGTCGGCGCCGGGAACCGGCTGCGACTTGTCCTCCGGAACCCAGCCGAACTCGGCGTAGTAGGCCTCGGGCGTGCCGGCGGGGGCCAGCAGGACGATTTCCGGGCTCTTGGGATCGGGGGTGACGCGGTAGTCGGCCAGCGTCAGGTCGTCGATGCGGCCCCCAACCAGATTGACCGATCCGTGCAGCGACGGCGTGTTGATCTTGACGCGCGTTCCGGCGGCCATCTGCTCGGCGAGCAGGCCGGCGCGGTCGCGGACCGTGGCGGGAGCCGCCGTGCCGGGCACCGAACCGGGAGCGGCGCCCGGAGCGGGCGCGGCGCCGGGGGCGACCGACTGCTCCGTCTGGGCGGCCTGCTGCGCAGCCTGCTGCTGCTTCACCCGGGGTCCATCGTAGAAATACTGGAATCCCAGGAGGATGGCGATCGACAGAGCGATCGCGAGGATGAGGTTGCGTTGATCGGTCATGGCATCCCGGTTGCCGTGGGCCTTCTGTTAAGAAGGGGGCCGAACGCCGGTTTTCAGGCCGGCATGCGAATTGCTGCATCGATGCGCCGCGTCGTCCGGCCCGTGCGAACAGCGGGTGGACCGCCCCGGCTCGGGCACGGGATCATATCCCCACCCGCCCCAGGGATGGCAGCGCAGAAGCCTCCGGACGGTCAGCCAACTGCCCCGGATCGCTCCGTGCTTAGATAGCGCATCCAGCGCATAGTTTGAACAGGTCGGCTGAAATCGGCAGTGCCACCCGATGAAGGGCGACAGGGTCCACTGATAGCCGACCACGAGCGCGCGCAGAAAATAGGCGAGCGGGCTCACGCGCCGGCCTCCCCGCCGCCGGAACCGTTGCCGGTCCCGCCGTTGGGTTTGACGGCGTTTGGCCCGCCATTCACCTCGCTCTTGGACGCATCGCTCTTAGAGACGTCGCGCCACAGACCAAGGCGTTTCAGCGCCGCGATCAGATCGCCCAACAGCTCCGTCCACGGCCGTTCGGCCGTCGCGGCGCGGGCCACCAGCACGAAATCGTGACCGGGGGCCGCGTGGGCGATCAGAATTTGGCGGGCCGCTTCGCGAAGGCGGCGGCGTGCGCGATTGCGCACGACCGCGTTCCCCACTTTGCGGCTCGCCGTCAGGCCAAGACGAATCGGCGGCTCGCCAGGGGCGGGCCGCTGCCGTTCGTCGTGTCGGCGCACCTGCAGGATAAGGCCGGGAGCCACATGCTTGCGCCGTGTACCGGCCACGGCCAGAAACTCCGGCCGCCGCTTCAGGCGCCCGACCCTGGGGTCCGGCGCCGCCATGCGTATCAGGCGCTCAGGACACTGCGGCCCTTGGCGCGACGGCGGGCAATCACCTTGCGGCCACCGACGGTCGCCATGCGGGCGCGGAAGCCATGCCGGCGCTTGCGCACGATTTTGCTGGGCTGGAACGTGCGTTTCACGGCACCATACTCCTCGATCTCAGGGCAAAAAATGAGCCCCGCTGTATAGAGGTACCGACCCCCGGAGTCAATCACGCGCTGCCACCCAAGCGTGGGAAATATTCTCCGTTCGGATGGGCAAAGGCAAGAAGGGTGGCGCAAAGGAGGGTGAAAAGGGGTAGGGCCCTGCCTCCCTTGCCGTGCGGCGTGTTTACCCCCTGACATTCGCGAAAGGTCCGGGGGAAGTCGGCATGCTGCACCGGCGGCAATTCATCGTGTCCAAAAACACCCACGCGCTCCGTCCGGATTGGGTGAGCCGTGACATCGGCGGGCTCGTCCTGTCCCATTGTCCCGACCTGCCGGTCCGGCGCGTGCTGGGCGCCGACAAGACGGTCTGGCATCTGCTGGGGCTCCCCGTGCAGACCGACCCGGCGCGCCCCGACCCGGAGGAGGCGCTGGCCGCGTCGCGCGCCGGAGACATCGCGGAGCTGTGCCGGTCCTGGACGGGACGCTGGCTGCTGCTCAACAACCGCGCGGTCCATCTCGATACCGGCGGGACGCTCGGCTGCTTCTACGGGATGGTGGACGGCGCCCTGACCCTCACCTCCAGCGCGGGGGTGATGGCGGAGCTGCTGGGCGAGGAGGCGAGCTTCCGCCGCCCGCTGGCGCACGAGGCCGGGCTGGACTGGTACCCGCTGCCCGGCTCCGGGCTGGCCGGGGTGCGCCGGCTGCTGCCGACCCAGGTGCTCGACCCTGCCCGTCCGATGGACGATCCGGGCTTCCTGACCTTCCGCCGGCCCTTCCCGGCGGTTCCACCGGGATTTTCCGATTCGCTGGCCTATGAGCGGATGGAGTCCATCCTGGTCACCGCCATCCGCAACCTGCACCGGACGCTGTCGGGGCCGGAGGGCGGCAACCGCCCGCTGATGCTCCAGCTCACCGCCGGCTACGACACGCGGCTGCTGCTGGCCGCCGCGCAGAAGGCCGGGGTGCCCTTCGCGACCTTCACCTTCGACCATCGCGACCTGACGCCGGGCGACCGCAAGTTGCCGCCGAAGCTGGCCCGGCTGGCCGGGGTGGAGCATCACCTGATCCCCTGTCCGCCGCTGGACGCCCAGCGCGCGCGCGACTACGCCGCCCACACCGGCGGGCACACCGCGGCGATGGACGGGGAGTTCTACGCCAACGGCGCCTGGGACGGCGTGCCGGAGGGCGCGGTGGTCCTGCACGGCGGCGTTTTCGAGGTGGCGCGCTGCTTCTACTGGGGGCAGATTCCGCCGGGCCTTGCCGCCGACGGCGAGGACACCGCCGCCCGGATGTTCGACGCCTTCCGCGGCAAGCTCTACAACCCGCCGTCCCATTGCGAGGCGCTGCGCGAGTGGCTGGCCTGGGTGGCGCGGACGCCGGACGTCCTGCCGGGCGGGACGATGGACCTGCGCGACCGCTTCTACCTGGAGCAGCGGGTGGCCGGCTGGCTGTCGGCCATCGACCAGGGGGTGGACCTGACCGGGCGGCAGCTCTTCCAGGTCGGCAATTGCGCGGACTTCCTGGCGATCGCCCTGGCCATGCCGGTGGATGTCCGCCGCTCCAGCCAGCACCAGGCGGAGCTGATCCGCCGCATGGCCCCCGACCTGCTGAGCGAGCCGATCAACCCGCCGCAGCCGGCCGTGCTGCGCCAGCTGCGCAAGCTGCCGCGCCGCCTGAACAAGCTGCGCACGGCGATCGGGCACCATCTGGCGCGGACGTCGGCGTAGGGTGCGGCTTCAGGGGTGGTGGCTTCAGGGGGAGGTGCGGCTGATGGGCGCTTGCCCCCTCCCTGACCCTCCCCCGCTTTGCAGGGGAGGAGAATTGGGGGCCGCCGTCTTTGACAGGTGCAGCCAGCGGCGGTAGGCGTCCTCGCTCACGGGCGCGCGGTGCTTCAGGCCGATGCGGAGGATCTCCGGCACGGCCAGCAGAACCTTCAGGTCGGTCAGCCGCGGGCCGTGGCGCAGGTTCTTCCAGCTGTTGCCGATCCAGCTCCGCGCGAAGCGCCAGGGCAGCAGGCCGGCGGGGCAGCGGGCGATCTCGCGGATCAGGTCGTTGCGGTGGTTGTAGAAGCGCTCCAGCCCCGGCTTGCGGCCCTTCTCGCTCTTGTCGTGATAGACCATGACATTGGGCAGGGCGACCACCCGGTGGCCGGCGCCGATCAGCCGCAGGCAGCGGTCCTTCTCCTCTCCCTGGCGGTACAGTTCCGGCATGTAGAGCCCAGCGGCGGCGACCGCGCTGCGGCGCAGCAGGTGGCCGCAGCCGACGTACCAGGGCGCGTCGAAGGGATCGGCCTGCCGCGGGAAATAGACCAGCCCGTCGCGCGTCTCGATGTTGCAGGCCACCGCCGCCACGTCGACGTGCGTCTCCATGTAGGCCACCGCGCGGGCGAGGCCGTCCGGCTCGGCGAACCAGGAATCGTCGTCCACCGACAGCACGTAATCGCCCGCCGTGTTCACGAAGCCGAAATTGCGGGCGTAGATCAGCCCGGCGTTGTGCGGCAGCCGGACGTAGCGGACGGTGGGGAACTCCCCCCGCACCATGGCGTCGGTGCCGTCCGTGGACCCGTCGTCCACCACCAGGATCTCCGCGACGGGGTGCGTCTGGGCGAGCAGGCGGGACAGCGCGGTGCGAAGCTCCGGCGCGCGGTTGAAGGTGGCGATGACGGCGCTGACGGTGGGCATCAGGCGACCTCGCTGGAGGAGGACGAGGCGGCGCGCGGCCGCTCGGGCAGGGGCAACCGGACCGGTGGGCGTTTCAACTCCTCCGGATACTCGTCGCGCAGGCCGGACAGGTAGCTGTCCAGGAAGACCCGCAGGCCCCGGAAGTCCCGGTTCGCCAGATAATATGCGGTGTATTTGGCGATCATGCGCGGGATCACCCCGGCCTTCTCGTAGTTGGCGTGGATGTAGCCCATGTTGCGGAAGAAATGCGGCGCCCGGTCGGCCCGCATCGTCTCCACCGTGCCCAGCCGGCCGCCCAGCACCTTGTGTTCCGTCCGCGACATGCCGGGATGGATGTGCAGCGCCTTCACCGCCGTGCCGACCTTCAGCCCGGCGCGGCGCGCGCGCAGGGTGAACTCGTATTCGTCGCCCCAGATGAACATCTCGCGCTTCACGTTGCCGATCCGCTCGAACACCGCCCGCCCGATCAGCGTGCCGTTGAACAGGGCGATGGTGCCCGGCGTCAGCCCGTCCACCGCGCGGGCCATCAGGCTGTCCGGGTCGCGGGTGCCCTGCATGGGGAAGGCCAGGGTGGTGCGGTCCTCCGCCGCCAGCACCAGCGGGCCGACCATGGACAGTCCGTGGTGCTTGGCCTGGGCCAGCAGCTCGGCCAGCGCGCCGGGCTGCGGGATGCCGTCGTCGTCGGTGCTCCAGATCCAGCGGGCGCCGAGGCCGAGCGCCGTCTCGAAGGCGGTGTGGTAGGCGCCGGCGGAGCCGCAGTTGGCCTGCCGCACCACGACCAGCACTTCGCCCCGCTCCTCCGCCTGCGCGGCCAGCCACTCGGGCGTGCCGTCGCTGGAGCCGCTGTCCACCACCACCAGCCGCTCCGGCCGCGGATGCTGCCCGAGGATCGCCGCGACGCAGGTGGCGAGAAGCGGCAGGCGGTTGTGGGTGACGACGATCGCCACGACGCCGTGGGCCACGTCCGCCAGGACGCTGTTTGCGATGTCCGCCGGGACGCTGTTTGCCGAAAATTGGTCCTGAGCCATGGCTGGGCGGTTCCTCCTGGTCCTGTCCATCAGTCTGTTTGGGTGCGGGTGGGAGTGCAGTCGCCCTTGCCCGACCGGCAGGGCAGGATGGCGACGTCCGGCGAGGGGTCGGTGGCGCCGGACAGCACGCCCAGCCGCCCCAGCTTGCGGGCGACCGTCCGCGCCGCGTAGAGCTGCCCCTCCAGTCCCCAGCGGCTGCCGTTGGGCGCGTAGAGGTCGCGCACCCCGCCGGCGGCCAGCGCCGTCAGGCCGGCGGCCAGCGGCACCGCCTGGAGCGTCGGATCGGCGGCCATGACCTCGTCCACCGCGGACCGCCGGGGTGGCGGATCGAGCAGGAAGTCGGCGTACACCGTCCCCTTGTCCGGCGCGATGAGCAGCAGGAAGCGCGTCACCCCGTTGGCCTCCACCGCGTCCTGGATCGCGTGCAGCCCGGCGCGGCGCTCCTCCAGCAGGCGGTGGTCGGTTCGCCAGGGCTGGAAATCCTCGGTGCGGAAGAGGGTGGTCGTCGCGGCGGCGGAGCTGAACAGGCCCGCATAGGCCAGGGACCGCTCCTCCACCGGGCCGCTGGTGACGTTCAGCAGAGCGCGCGGCAGCGCCTTGACCAGCAGGTCGAGCGCGTGGCCGACGGGCGGCGGGTTCCAGGCCTGCGCGCGGGCACGCTCCAGGGGCCGCGGCTGGCGGTTTAGGGGCTGGCGGTTGAGGGGCTCGACGGCGAGGGGGCGCAGCGTCGTCACCCCCG
>NZ_WHOR01000146.1:0-14182 GCF_013340925.1 Azospirillum formosense | reverse complement strand
ACCCTAACCCTCCCCCTCTTTGAGGTGGAGGGGACTGCCGCCGCTTCGCTCAAGGCTCCCTCTCCCGCAAAGCGGGGGAGTGCCGTGGAGGGGGCGCGGTCGGCTACGCCTTCTCTTCCTCCCGCACCGCCCCGGCGCCATCCCCGCCACCGTTGTTCCCTTCGCCGTCCAGGGTGACCCGCCACACTTCGGTCGTGCCGGTCCGGCCGCGGAGCGTCCGGTCGCCGACGCAGTCCAGCGGGGCCGCGCCGTCGCCCTGGAAGGCGGTGGCGGCGCTGGACAGGACGATGACCTCCTCGTCCCCCTGCAGGGCGGAGGCCAACTCCTCGATGCGGGCGGCGACGTTCACGGTGTCGCCGACGATCGTGTAGTTGATCCGGCTTGCCGACCCGATGTTGCCCACCACCACCGGACCGGAATGCAGGCCGATGCGCACGCGGATCGCCGGCAGCCCCAGCGCCGCGCGGCGGCGGTTGCCCTCGCGGACGGCGCGGGTGATGGCGTGGGCGGCGCGCAGCGCGCGGGCGGCGTGGTCCGGCTGTTCCTCCGGCGCGCCCCAGAAGGCCATGATGGCGTCGCCGATGAACTTGTCCACCGTGCCGCCCTCCGCCTCGATGCAGTTGGCGAGCAGGGTGAAATGCTCGTTCAGCAGGGCGGCGGTGTCGGCGGCGCCCATATGCTCGGCCATGCGGGAGAAGCCGCGGATGTCGGTGAACATCACCGTCACCTCCCGCTCCTCCGACTGGAAGCTGGTCAGGCCGCCGCGGCGGTGCATCAGCCGCAGCACCAGGGCCTTCGGCACATAGGTCTCGAACCAGCGCAGACCGGCGACCATGGCGTTGAAGGCGCTGTTGGCGCGGGCCAGTTCGCGCAGGCGCGAATCGGGCAGCTCGGAAATCTCGCGGAACTCGAAGGTCCGGACGCGGTCGGCGGCCTCGGCCAGATGGGCCACCTGGACGCTGATGCGCCGCCCGACGATCAGCGCCACCGCCACCGAGATCAGCAGGATGCCCAGACCGGCGAGGCCGGTGGTGTAGAGGCGGCGGACCTCGGCGCTGGCCTCGTTGGCGCGGAAGCTGATGCCGATGGTCCAGTCCTGCTGGCCATAGCCGGCCATGCTGCGCATCAGGAACAGGTAATCCTCGTCCAGCACGTTGACGATCCGGCCCTCCACCCGCTTCTTCAGGGCGTCCACCGGCTGGCCGGTCTGCCAGAGCGCCGCCAGCGCCGGGTCGGCCACCTGATCGATGCGCGGCAAAGGCGGGCCGTCGGTCTTGCCGGAGAAATCGAACTTCATGCCGGCCAGCGACGGGTGGGCCAGCACATGCTGCTGGTCGAACAGGACGAAGGCGTTCAGCCCCTGCTCCACATAGAGCGTGGACAGGAAGCGCGACAGGTCGCCCAGCGACACGCCGACGACCACCTGCCCCAGATAGGTGCCGTTGCGCCGCACCGGCTGGAACAGGGTGACGAAGCTGGTCCCCGCCTCCTTCGACCACAGCGGGTCGGCCCAGACGGCCGTTGTGCGGTCGGCGCCGTTGCGCAGTTCGGGCGCCAGCTCCGGCTCGTGGCGCAGATCCTCCCGCCCGATGTGGAGCTGGTTGCCCAGACGGTCGGCGCGCAGGCCGGTGCGGTCGGGGTGGAAGAAGGCGATGCCCGTCACGTCCGGCGCTCCGGCCAGCGCGCCGCGCAGCGTGTCCTGGAGCGAGCGGGAATCGGCGGGGTCCAGCTCCCCCCGCTCCATCAGTCCGGCCACGAAACGGGCCATGTCCCGCGCGGGGTTGAGCTGGTTGCGGATGCGCACCTCCACCCCCGACAGAGCGAGGTCGGCGCGGTCGTTCAGCAGAGCGAAGGTGTTGCGGCTGGCGCTGACGAGGCCGAGCACCAGCACGCTGGCCACCGCCAGCAGCATCAGCGACCCGAAGCCCGCCACCAGCACCGCCGCGATGGGCAGGCGCAGGCGCGGACGGCCCAGCGCGGGCGGGCGCGTCCGGCGCGGACCACCCTTTTTGCGCACGGCCTCCTTCAGCCGGGCGACGCGCAAGCCGGTTTGCAGAAAACGCCGTTTGGTGGGGTGGTCAGCCATGGCGCGGAGCCTACAGGACGCACGCGGCCATCGGCAATCGGCCATCGCGCCGCGTCCTGTAACGGTCACCCCGCCGACAACCAAGCGCCGTCAACCGGGCGCCTTCAACCGAGTGCCGTCAGCCGGTGATGATCTTCACCGGTCGTCCGGGCTGGATCGGCGTGCCCGGCGGCAGGTCGTTGATGATCCGGAACAACTCCTCCGCGTAGGGCTCCCGCGGCATCTGGCGGACGAAGCTCTCGACGCTGTCGCCGGGGCGGGCGGTCTGCACGCGGATGCGCCGGGGCTGGTAGGACGCCGCCTCCTGCTGGGTCAGCCGGCGGAAGCTGACGGCGGTCTGGCGGAAATCGGCGTCGAAGCGCGACAGCGCGCCGCCGGGGGCCAGGAAGGTGAAGCGGTAGAGGGTGCCGGAGTCGGCGCGGATGGCAACCAGCCGCACGTCCACCGCCCCGGCGTCGGTCTTGCCCTGGGTCAGCGCGGTCGCCGCCGGCATGCCGTTGACGGTGAAGGATTGCAGGTCCCGCAATGGCGCCCCCTGCGCCCAAGTGCCGGTCAGATAGGCGGCCGGGTCGCGCGCCCCCGGCGCCTTGCCGCCGTCGAAGACGGCCCCATCAAAAACAAGGGCCCCGCCGTTCGGCCCCTTGGCGATCACCTGCTGCGCCCCGTTGAGCAGGCTGTAGCCCTGCGGCACGTCGAAGGCGATGCCCAGCTGCGGGTGGGCGAAGGTCCGGCCGCGGACGAAGCCGTTCTCCGGGCTGTCGCCGTAGATGACCCCGTCCATCGCCGTCATATAGGGATCGACGGGCCGCGCCCCGCGGGGCAGCTCACGGGCGATGGCCGCCGCCTCGTCGACGCGCGACGCGGTCTGCGGGTGGGTGGCGAAGAAGTCGAAGCCGCCCTCCCCGGCACCCTTGCCGGAGCGCAGGCCGGAATACTGGGTGTCGCGGCGCATGGTCTCCAGGAAGGTCGCCATGGCGAAGGGGTCGTAGCCGGCGCGGTGGAGATACTCGATGCCCAGCCGGTCGGCCTCCGACTCCTGGCCGCGCGAGTAGCGGGCGAGCAGGGCGGTGCCGCCGATGTTGGCGATCTGCGCCAGCTCCGGGCTGCCCAGCACGAGGCCGATGCCGGCGGCGAGCAGCCCGGCGATGGTCTGGTTGGTCTGCCGCTCCTGGCCATGGTGGGCAATGACGTGGCCGATCTCGTGCCCCAGCACGCTCGCCGCCTCCGCCTCGTCCTTGGCGAGCGCCAGCAGGCCGCGGGTGATGTAGACATAGCCGCCGGGCAGGGCGAAGGCGTTGACCACGTCGCTGTCCAGGACGGTGAAGGTCCAGGGGCCGGAGCGGTCGGTCTGGGCGGCCAGCCGGTTGCCGATGCCGGTGATGTAGGCCTGCAGCCGCTGGTCGGGGTACGCCCCGCCATACTGGGCGAGGATCTTGGGATGCTCCTGCGCGCCGATCGACTCCTCGCTGCCGCCGAAGATCTGGGCGCTGGCCGGGGCGCAGGCCGAGGTGAGCAGCAGGACGGCCAGCCCCGCGGCGGCGATCCGGCGCAGCGGGGATGATGATCGTTGATGTTGATTATGCCCCCTCTCCCGCCCCGGGAGAGGGAAGGGGCCCACGCGCAGCGTGGGAAGGGTGAGGGTGATTCCAAGAATCAGCCCTTTGATCCTCGTGCGACCCTCACCCGGCGCCTTCGGCGCCACCCTCTCCCGGGACGGGAGAGGGGTTTGGCGGCAAAGTCGGTTGTCGCGCGGAAACAGGGAAGACGGCTTGCGTTCGGGCGTCGGTTCGGGCGTCATGAGTCGTCATATCGGATGGGGCTCGGCAGAGATCAAACTCCCCATCCGCACCGCCTGTTCCACCGCTCCATCCCCACACCCGCCATGCCGCGCCGCATTCTTCCGCTGACGCTGTCCGCCCTGCTGCTGATGGCGAACACCGCCGGGCCGCCGGAGCTGCGCGTCGTCGCGGCGACCGACGGCGCCACTCTGCTGCTGGAGGACGGGCGCAGCCTGCGTCTGGCCGGCATCGAGCCCGCCGCACCGCCCATGGGGGCGGAGCCGGGCGACCACTGGCCGCTGGCCGAGGCGGCGCGGCAGGCGCTGGCGGAGCTGGCCGTCGGGCAGCGCGTGATGGTGCGGGGGGAGGCGCGGACCGATCGGCACGGGCGCCTGCTGGCCCAGGTAATGCGCGGCGACGGGCTGTGGCTCCAGGGGGAACTGCTGGCGCGCGGCCTCGCCCGCGTCCACACCCGGCCCGACGCCCGCGCCCTGGCCCGCGAGATGCTGGCGACGGAGGCCGGCGCGCGGGCGGCGGAGCGCGGCGTCTGGCGGACCCGCGCCTACGCCGTGCGGCCCGCCGACCCCGACGCGCTGCGCCGGGACCGCGACAGCTTCCAGATCGTCGAGGGGCGGGTGCTGCGGGTGAGCAAGGCGGGCGGCGACGCCTATCTGGATTTCGGCGAGGACTGGCGGACCGACGTCACGGTGCACATCGGGCGGGCCGCCTTCCCGGCCTTCGTCGCCGCCGGCATCGATCCGCTGTCCTACGAGGGCCGGACCGTCCGGGTGCGCGGCTGGGTGGGCCTGCGCGCCGGCCCGCTGATCGAGGCGACCCACCCCGAGCAGATCGAGCGGCTGGACGACGAGCGGCCGGATGGCCCCGGCCCGCCCGTCCGCGCCGCACGACGCAATCCATCCCCGCCGCCGGAGCCTTCCGACGACGAGGAGGAGTGAGCCTGTGGCGGACGACGGACGGGCGTCCTACACTTGCTTCCATTCGGCCCGGACTGACAGGACCTCTTCATGCCCCGCAGCGAGCTTTTCCCGCCCATCAACCCCTACCAGACCGGCTTCCTGCCCGTGGACGACATCCACACCCTTTATTGGGAGCAGTCGGGAAACCCGCGCGGCGTGCCGGTGCTGTTCCTGCACGGGGGGCCGGGGGCGGGCGCCTCGCCAACGCACCGGCGCTTCTTCGATCCCGGCCATTACCGCATCGTCGTGATGGACCAGCGCGGGGCGGGCCGCTCCACCCCGCTGGGCGAGGTGCGCCGCAACACGACCGAGCTGCTGGTGGAGGACGCCGAGCGGCTGCGCCGCCATCTGGGGATCGAGCGCTGGCTGCTGTTCGGCGGAAGCTGGGGATCGACCTTGGCGCTGGCCTACGGGCAGACCCACCCGGAGCGCTGCCTGGGGCTGATCCTGCGCGGCATCTTCCTGATGCGGAAGGCGGAGATCGACTGGTTCCTCTACTCCATGCGCACGATCTTCCCGGAGGCCTGGGCCACCTTCGCCGGCCACATTCCCCAGGAGGAGCGCGGCGACCTGCTGGAGGCCTACTGGCGGCGGCTCAACGCGCCGGACGCGGCGACCCGCATGGCGGCGGCGCGGGTGTGGAGCCTGTATGAGGGCTCCTGCTCCTCGCTGCTGCCCTCGCCGGAGCTGATCGCGACGAGCGCCGAGGACACCCACGCGCTGGGCCTCGCCCGCATCGAGGCGCATTACTTCCGCTCCAACCGCTTCACCCCGGAGGACCGGCTGCTGCGCGACGTGCACCGCATCCGGCACCTGCCGGGGGCGATCGTCCAGGGCCGCTACGACATCGTGTGCCCCATCGCCAGCGCCGACGAGCTGCGCCGCGCCTGGCCGGAGGCCGATTACCGGGTGGTACCCGACGCCGGCCATTCCGCCATGGAACCGGGCATCCGCGCCGCCCTGGTCCAGGCGACGGAGCGCTTCAAGGAGTACCGGTAGGGAAGGGCGCCCGCCCGCCCCTCTCATACCTCTCCCGCGATCGCTCCCCCTTGCGTTGCGGCGTGGCCGCGCGTATAACCCTGCGCTCCAACGGGCGGCGAGGCCGGGTCCGAGACCCAGGGCATGCCCAACCGTCAGTCGGGAACATCCAACGCAAGGATTGAAAATGCCCAAGCTGAAGACGAAGAGCGGCGCCAAGAAGCGCTTCAAGGTGACCGCGTCCGGTAAGGTGCGCGCCCAGGCGGCTTTCAAGCGCCACTGCCTGGAGCAGAAGAGCCCGAAGATGAAGCGCAACGCGCGCGGCATGATGACCCTGGCCGAGCCGGACCAGAAGATCGTGCTGAAGAACTGGCTGCGCAACGCTTGATATCGTAAGGGAATCTGAACCATGGCTCGTGTTAAGCGCGGCGTCACCACGCACGCCCGTCACCGCAAGATCCTGAAGCTCGCCAAGGGCTACCGGGGTCGCAACTCCAAGAACTTCCGCATCGCGATCGAGAAGGTCGAAAAGGCCCTTCAATACGCGTATCGCGATCGCCGCAACAAGAAGCGCGATTTCCGCGGCCTGTGGATCCAGCGCATCAACGCCGGTGTGCGCCAGTACGGCCTGACCTACTCGCGCTTCATCAACGGCATCAAGCTGGCCGGCATCGAGATCGACCGCAAGGTCCTGTCGGATCTGGCCGCCCGTGAGCCGGAGGCCTTCAAGGCCATCGTCGATCAGGCCCAGGCCGCTCTCGCCTCCAAGGCCGCCGCCTAAAGGGTTCGCCGCGCAAGCGGAAAACCCCGGTCCGGCGCCGGACACGAAAGAAGGGAGCCGTGCCTCTGGGCCGGCTCCCTTTTTCTTTACGCTCGCACTTCCTTATGGCTCGCGGGAAATGACATGCTCGATGCGCTGAAAGACGAACTCCTGTCGCAGGTCAACGCCGCTGGCGACCTCGCGGCCCTCGAAGAGGTGCGGGTCACCGCGCTCGGCAAGAAGGGGCGCATCACCGGCTTCATGAAGGAGCTGGGCGGGCTGTCGCCCGACGAACGGCGCGAGCGCGGCCAGCAGCTCAACGCGCTGAAGGACGAGATCGCCGCGGCCATCGACGGCCGCAAGGCCGACCTCGCCCGCGCCCATCTGGAGGCCCGCCTCCAGGCCGAGCGCATCGACGTCACCCTGCCGGTCCGTCCGGAGACCGAGGGGCGCATCCACCCGATCAGCCAGACCATCGACGAGATGGTGGCGATCTTCGCCGAGATGGGCTTCAGCGTCGCCGAGGGGCCGGACGTCGAGGACGACTTCCACAACTTCACCGCCCTGAATTTCCCGCCGGGCCACCCCGCCCGCGACATGCACGACACCTTCTATCTCCCCGATGCGGGAGACAAGAAGATGCTGCTGCGCACCCACACCAGCCCGGTGCAGGTCCGCACCATGCTGAACAAGAAGCCGCCGATCCGCATCATCGCGCCGGGCCGCACCTACCGGTCCGACTACGACATGACCCACACCCCGATGTTCCACCAGATCGAGGGGCTGGTCATCGACGAGGCGACCCACATGGGCCACCTCAAGGGCTGCCTGATCGAGTTCTGCCGCGCCTTCTTCGACGTGGACGACCTGCCGCTGCGCTTCCGCCCCAGCTTCTTCCCCTTCACCGAACCGTCGGCGGAGGTGGACATCGGCTGCTCCCGCAAGGGCGGCGAGCTGAAGCTCGGCAACTACGGCGACTGGCTGGAGATCCTGGGCTGCGGCATGGTGCACCCCAACGTGCTGGAAGCCTGCGGCATCGACAGCACCAAGTATCAGGGCTTCGCCTTCGGCATGGGGATCGAGCGCGTGGCGATGCTGAAATACGGCATCCCGGACCTGCGCACCTTCTTCGAAGCCGACCTCCGCTGGCTGAAGCATTACGGCTTCGTGCCGCTCGACGTTCCCAGCATGGCCCAGGGCCTGACGCGCTAAAGGAGCCGGACCCATGAAGTTCACGCTGTCCTGGCTGAAGGACCATCTGGAGACCGACGCCACGCTCGACCAGATCGTGGAGAAACTGACCGCCCTCGGCCTGGAGGTCGAAGGGGTGGAGGACCGTTCGAAGGAGCTGAAGCCCTTCCGCGTCGCCCACGTCGTCTCCGCCGAGAAGCACCCGGACGCCGACAAGCTGCGCGTCCTGGTCGTCGACACCGGCACCGAGAAGCTCCAGGTCGTCTGCGGCGCGCCCAACGCGCGCGCCGGCCTGAAGGGCGTCTTCGCTCCGGAGGGGGCCTACATCCCCGGCTCCGACATCACGCTGAAGAAGGGCGTCATCCGCGGCGTCGAGTCGAACGGCATGATGTGCTCCGAACGCGAGCTGAAGCTGTCGGAGGAGCACAACGGCATCATCGAGCTGCCCGAGGACGCGCCGGTCGGCGTAGCCTACGCCGATTACGCCGGCCTGGGCGATCCGGTCATCGACATCAGCCTGACGCCGGACCGCGCCGACTGCGCCGGGGTGCGCGGCATCGCCCGCGACCTCGCCGCCGCCGGTCTGGGCCGGCTGAAGCCGCTGGCCGCCGAGCCGGTCAAGGGCGCCTTCGCCAGCCCGTTCGGCGTGACCATCGAGGCGCCGGACGCCTGCCCGATGTATGTCGGCCGCTATTTCCGCGGCGTGAGGAACGGCCCGTCGCCGAAGTGGCTGCACGACAAGCTGGTCGCCATCGGCCTGCGCCCGATCTCCGCTCTGGTCGACATCACCAACTTCATCACCTTCGACCTGTCGCGCCCGCTGCACGCCTTCGACGCCGACAAGGTGAAGGGCGGCATCGTCGTCCGTCTGGCCCGCGAGGGCGAGACGCTGGCGGCGCTGAACGGCAAGGAATACCCGCTCGACCCGGGCATGACGGTCATCGCCGATCATGAGCGTGCCGAGGCGCTGGGCGGCATCATCGGCGGCGAGGCGTCGGGCTGCACCGAGACGACGGTCAACGTCTTTCTGGAGGCGGCGATCTTCGACACCGTGCGCACGGCGCAGACCGGCCGCAAGCTGGGCATCGAGTCGGACGCCCGCTACCGGCTGGAGCGCGGCGTCGATCCGGCGGCGGTGGTGTCGGGCATGGAACGCGCCACCCGCCTGATCCTTGAGATCTGCGGCGGCGAGGCCTCCGACCTTGTGATCGCCGGCGAGGAGCCGCAGTGGCGCCGCACCCTGACGCTGCGTCCGGGCCGGGTCGCCGCGCTGGGCGGCGTCGCGGTGCCGCGCGACGAGCAGACCCGCATCCTGATCGATCTCGGCTGCGAGATCGTCGGCGAGGATGTGGACGGCACCCTGCGCGTCGTCCCCCCCTCCTGGCGCGCCGACATCCACGGCGAGGCCGATCTGGTGGAGGAGGTGCTGCGCATCCACGGCTTCGACGCCATCCCGGCGACTCCGCTGCCGCGCGAGAGCGTGCTGACCCGTCCGGCCCTGACCACCAAGCAGCGCCGCGTCGGGCTGACCAAGCGCACGCTGGCCGTTCGCGGCCTGTCGGAAGCCGTCACCTGGTCCTTCATGGCCGGTCCGGTGGCCGAGCTGTTCGGCGGCGTCGGCGAGGGGCTGACGCTGGTCAACCCGATCAGCGCCGACCTCGACGTCATGCGCCCGTCGATCCTCGGCAACCTGATCCAGGCGGCCGGGCGCAACGCCGACCGCGGTTACGCCGACGTCGGCCTGTTCGAGGTCGGCCCGGCCTTCCGCAAGCCGTCGCCGGACGGGCAGGACATCGTGGCCGCCGGCATCCGCGCCGGCAACGCGGTGCCGCGCCACTGGGCGGAGAAGGCCCGCGGCGTCGACGCCTACGACGCCAAGGCCGACGCGATGGCCGTGCTGGAGGCCGCCGGCGCGCCGGTGACCAACCTCCAGGTCACCACCGACGCGCCGGGCTGGTACCATCCCGGCCGCTCGGGCGTGCTGCGCCTTGGCCCGACGGTGATGGCCCGCTTCGGCGAGATCCACCCGACCGTGCTGGGCACGCTGGGCGTCAAGGGTCCGGTGGTCGGCTTCGAGGTCTTCCTCGACGCCATCCCGCTGCCCAAGAAGAAGGGCGGCACGGCGCGTCCGCTGGTCCAGCTCTCGCCCTTCCAGCCGCTGGAGCGCGACTTCGCCTTCGTCGTCGGCAAGGACGTCGAGGCCGACAAGCTGATCCGCGCCGCCAAGGGCGCCGACAAGGCGCTGGTCAGGGACGTGACGGTCTTCGACGTCTACCAGGGCGCGAACCTGGAGGAGGGCAAGAAGTCCGTCGCCCTCTCCGTCACGCTCCAGCCGACCGAGCGCACCCTGACCGAGCCGGAGATCGAGGCCATCGGCCAGAAGATCGTCGCCGCGGTCGCCAAGGCCACGGGCGGCAGCCTGCGCAGCTGACGTTCGCGCTCCTGACCCAGGCGCATCCAAAGGCTGCGGATCTGGGAAAGGGTTCAATTTCGTAAGACAAAGTTCGGGCCTCCGCCGCAAGGCGGGGGCCCATTGTTTTTCCATGTCCGGATGGAACGGCTCCCAATCCGGACAGTTCAAAGGATTGTTCCGCAAGCGACACGTCTGGATTCGGAGAACATGCCGCGGTCCGTTGTTTGAAGCGCGTTTCGGCATGGCATTCGGGTGTGCCTCATATGCGCTTTTTCAGAGTTGAATAGAGTTGGTCCATCAGATAAAGCGAATGAACATAAGTTTGCAAAACATGCGTCCGTATTGTCGCGATGCTGCGCATCGCAGCCTATAAATTTCAGAAATGGAATGTTTTCTTTCCGCGATACATGGCAGGCATTCCAAAAAATTCGTTAGGCTGATATTTCGATTTTTTTAATATTTTTCATTCTTTTTTGAAGCGGTCATTCGGGAAAACGGCGCGGGGTGCCCTGGCCCCGTCGCCCTCAGAGCTGGTGAAGAATCCGATGGTGAGCTTAACGAACGACCACGCCAAAACCGCCTCCGTCCTCGCCATGACCGGGGATGCCGGCCATGGTCCGATGGACGGCGGCGGCCCGTTCCGCCGCGAGGATGGCGATGGAGGGACGCCGGCCGAGGCCAGCCGGCTGGTCATCGTCGTGGACGACGACCGGTCGATCGTGGAAGGGCTGGCGCTTCTTCTCGAAGCCTGGGGGTACGACGTGTTGACCGCCCTGTCGCTGAACGAACTGGCGCAGCGGCTGCCGCAGGCTCCCGGCCGTCCCGGGCTGGTCCTGGCCGATCACTTCCTGCCGGCCGGCGGCACGGGTGCCCAGGCGGTGGAGATGGTGCGCGCCCATGTCGGCGCCCCGGTGCCCGCCCTGATCCTGACCGGCGACACGATGCCGGAGCGTCAGGCCGAAGCCGCCGCCCTGGGCTGCCGGCTGCTGCACAAGCCGGTGCAGATCGGTCCGCTGAAGGACATGGTGGACACGCTGATGAGCGGCGCCGGCTGATCCCGCGTCCGCCGTTCTCCGACAGGCGCCGGCATCCCTTCCGGCGTCACGCCCGGCGCAGGCTGCCGGACACCGCCAGGAAGGCGTCGACCACCAGCGGATCGAACCGGCTGCCCGACAGGCGCCGGATCTCCGCCACCGCCACGTCATGGTCCAGCGCCTTGCGGTAGGGGCGGTCGCGGGTCATGGCGTCGAAACTGTCGGCCACCGCGACGATGCGGGCGCTCAGCGGGATGGCGTCGCCCGTCAGGCGGTCGGGATAGCCGGTGCCGTCCCAATTCTCATGATGCGACCGGGCGATCTCCGCCCCCAGATGCAGATGCGTCCGTCCCTCGGACCGCTGGCTCGCGCGGTCCAGCAAATCCCAGCCCGTGGTCGTGTGGGCCTGCATGATGGCCCGCTCCTCCGGAGTCAACGGCCCGGTCTTGCCGAGGATGGCGGGGTCCAACGTGGCGTTGCCGACGTCGTGGAGGATGGCGGCCAGACCGACCGACTCCAGGAACACCGTGTCGAGAACGGAAGGGTGGCGCCCCTCTTCGGCCAGACGGCGGGCGATGCGGTCGGTCACCATGGCGATGCGCGGGCCGGTTTCGGCCTCCACGCCGGGATGGCACGCGCGCTCCGCCAGATCGGCCATGGCGATGACCGTGTGCTCCTGGCTGCGCCGCAGCTGCTCGTACAGATGCAGATTGTCGAAACCGACGGAGATCTTGCGGCAGAACACCTCGATCAGGTTGCGGTCGAGGTCGGACAGCGGCCGGTCGGAACTCAGATAGACCACGTTCTCGCGGTCGTTCGGCGTGCGGATGTAGAGCGTGCAATGGTCGGCGGCGTAGCGGTTGCTGCGCGAGTCCAGGCAGCGCTTCACCTCAGCCAGCACGGCGGGCTCGACATGGTTGGCCGCCGGCTCGTCGATCAGCGTCTCGAACCGGCCGGACCCGGCCAGGACATACAGCCCGTCCGCCGCGCCGCTGATGACCGAGCCGCGCTGCACGCACAGGATGGCGTCCGGCCCGACGCCGAGGATGCCCGACAGCTGCGTCAGCACGCCCGCCGCGAACAGCTTCATCGAGCGCGCCTGGAACAGCGACGACGACGCCTCGATGATCTTCTCCAGCCCGCGCCGGTTCATCTCGATCGCCATGATGTCCTCGTAGGAGCGCAGGGCGGCGACCGTGGTGGTGAACAGCTGCTGTGCGGTGAGCTGCGTCTTGGCCTTGTAGTCGTTGATGTCGTAGTCGAGGATCACCGCGCGCTCCGGCGCCTGGCCCGGCTGGCCGGTGCGCAGGATGATGCGGACGTGGCGGTTCTTCAGCTCCTCCCGGATGTGGTGGACGAGTTGCAGACCGGCGTCGTCGGTCTCCATCACCACGTCCAGCAGGATGATGGCGATGTCCTCCTCGCGCTCCAGGATCGTCCGCGCCTCCGCGGCGGAATAGGCGGAGATGAACTGGGCGGAACGGCCCTTGTAGGCGAAGTCGGCCAGGACGAGCTTGGTGATGGAGTGCACCTCCGGCTCGTCGTCCACGATCATCATCTTCCACCGGTTGCCGGTCGCCGGCGACCCGGTTTCGCCGTTGCCGTCGCCGTCCTGGTCGTCCAGAAAAAGGAACTCGTCGTCGGAGTCGGTCATGGGCAAAGCCTGGGGCGGAGCGGGCGGGGAAGTAAGAAAGATTAACATGGCACCGACGCGCCCGCCTACCACCACGATCGATGCATTTTCGTCGAAAAAGCTCAGTAATTTACCGGATGCGGCGAGTGGCTGCCGCTTGGCGGACGGCGCCGCCGGGGGTCAGAAGGTCTCCAGTTCGATCACCCAGCAGTCCATGGAGCGCTGCGCCAACGCGCCGCAGACATTGTCCACCTGGGTCCGGGTGAAGGGGCCGACGCCCATCTGGTAGGTGGTGCGGGCGCCGCGGAAGACCGGCCAGACCATCGGTGGCAGGTCGCGGTAGGCGGTTCCGGGTCCGTAGGTGAACTCCTGCCACGCCCGCAGCCCCTCGGCGTGGCTGACATATTCGCCGAGCCGCGCGGCGAACAGCGCCCCCGGCTCGATCGGCGGCATGCCGGGCAGCGGGTAGGGGGCGACCACCCCGATCAGACTTTCCGCCGTGGCGACCGCCCGCGTCCGGCCGGGCATGCCCAGCGTCACCCGCCCGTTCGCGGAGTCGATCAGGCTGACCACGTCGCCTTTGCGCAGGGTGAAGCTGCGCCGCTTCTTGTTGTCGAGGATCTCCGTCGCCTTGATGGCGTCCGCCGCGACGACATAGCCCTGGGCCGGCACCTGGGCGGCGATCTCCCACGCGCTGCGCGGCACCACGGCGGCGCTGCGGTGGATGACCGGCGGCCTGCCGGCCGAGGGGGGCGATCCGCCGGCGTTGGCCCCGGCGGCGGTGGCGCCCATGGCGGCGGTGATCGAGCGCGACACCATCAGCGCCGGGTCCAGCGAGTCGGAGGGCACGTAGCCGATGGGCTGGCCGCCGATGGCGACCTCGGTCCAGCTGGTGCCGCGGGGCGTGCCCAGCGCGTTCAGCGCCTTGCCGCGCGGCAGGGTCTGGATGATCCGGGCGTCGGCGTCGGGGCCGATGCGCACCTCGATGTCGCGGTTGAGGACCACCTCGCCGGTCAGCGGCGCGCCGATGGCGACGGGGCTCTGCGCCAGGGCGGCGTCCGGGGCGAACCACATCGTCGCCGCGGTCAGGATCAGCCGCAGCGCCAGGGCGCGGAAGGCGGTGGTGGAACGCGTGCGCACGGCGGTCGGCCCCTTTGGAGGAGGGGCCATTTTGCATCGGTCCGGCCCGCCGGGGCAACCCGGCGCGTGCGCGCCGGTTCGGATGTCACGGAACGGATATCATGGAACGGCGGGGCCGGTCAGGCCGCGCGGGCCCCCCCCCGCTCTCTTTTAAAAACCCCTGCCCCCCCGGAAGAAAGGGGAAGGCCGATT
>NZ_WHOR01000145.1:0-14249 GCF_013340925.1 Azospirillum formosense | reverse complement strand
GTGGGCGCCGTTGCCGGTTGGGCGGCAGCCGGGTGAGCCGGGGCCGGCTGGGAAGCCGGCTGCGGTTCCGGCCGATTGAGGCGCAACGTCTCGGTCTGTGCCGGCGCGGACGGCTGAGCCGGCGTGGGCGGGGGGGCCGCGACCGGCGTTGCCGGCGGAGCCGCGGTTTGAGGGGCCTGGGCCGGGACGGGAGCCGTGGCGCGGCGTGCCAGCTTGGCCGGTGCCGGAGCGTCCGGGGGCGATACCGGAGCGGGCGGCGGTTCCTCCGCCAGCGCGTCGCCGGCCGGCGCTTCCGCCGTGGCGTCGGCGGTGGCATCGGTGGGCGCGCCTTCGTCGACCGCGGCATCCTTATCGCTGGCCGCCTCGGCCTTGCGGATGATGTAGGAAATGGCGCTCGGCGTGCATTCGAATTCACGCGCGATTGCCGACAGGGTAGCGCCGGAACGGTAACGCTCAAGAATCTGCGGCCATGCCGACTGAGGGATTCGTCCGCGCTTCTTCGGAGCCTCCGGTTCGGACCCGGTTTCTGCGTTCATTATGTCGCTCGGTTGCCAAAGTGAATTTTGAGTCATGCGTACGCTGCTTGGGCCGTATCGCGCGCCTACTGACGCCGCGGCACGCGGGCGCGTGCACAAGCATCACGTCAGGAGCCGTTTTTGCGTGCGATGTTGTCGGTACGGATGAATATCGGGAACTTGCTGGGAAAATGCCAGAAGAACTTTGCGCCACATGGAAAAATTGCGCTTAGGCGGATTGCCGGAGCCTTAGTCCGAAGGCTGGATTGCCGTGTGGCGGCTGCTTGCGCGGACCGCATAGGAAAATCCGCGGGCGAGGATTTTAAAAACTGTATTTCACGAAACGGTCGTGCAGGAAGCGGTTGCAAAGAGGTTTGAAAAACCACGGCGGTCCGGAATGCGTTGCAGTGCGTTCTGTTGACATCAAGCGCCCATCGCATGGCGCGCGCTGTCCGACTGGCGGAGTTTGCCACATGCCGCATTCCATCGATCGATTCCGCCCCTTGTCCGGATCCATCCGGCGCCAAGCCGGATTGACCTCCGGTTTGACGTTTGGATCCGCATCGCGACTGGCGACGTCCGCCGTGCCCGCGGGTCTCGTCGCCGCTCTTCTCGCCCTGGCGGCTCCAGCGATTGCGCAGGATGCGGGTGGAGCCTCTCCGGCGCCGGCGGCACCGCCGCTTGCGTCCGTTCTGCCGCCGAACGCGCCCCCGACCTTCGCCGATCTCGCCGAGAAGCAGTTGGACGCCGTGGTTTTCATTTCCACCACGCAGGCGGCTCCGCAGGACGGTCCACAGGCGGGGCCGCGCGGACCGGAGCGTCCCGGTTTTCCGCCCGGGTCGCCGTTTGAAGAATTCTTCCGCGAATTTCGTGACCGCCAGCGCGGCCAGCCGCAACAGCAGCAACAGGCGCCGCGCCCCACGGCGGCGTTGGGCTCCGGCTTCATCGTCGACCCGGCGGGCTTCGTGGTCACCAACAGTCACGTGGTGTCCGAGGCGGCGGAGATTTCCGTCACCATGCACGACGGCACGAAACTGCCGGCGAAACTCGTCGGCGTGGACGGGCCCACCGATCTTGCGGTCCTCAAGGTCGACAGCAAGAAGCCGCTGGTTTCCGCCCCGTGGGGCGATAGCGAGGCACTGCGGGTCGGCGACTGGGTGGTCGCCATCGGCAATCCCTTCGGTCTCGGCGGATCGGTGACGGCGGGAATCCTGTCCGCGCGGCAGCGCGGCATCCAACAGGGACCCTATGACGACTATCTGCAGACCGACGCTTCGATCAACCGTGGCAATTCCGGTGGGCCGCTCTACAACCTCAACGGCGAGGTGATCGGCATCAACACGGCCATCTATTCGCCGACCGGGGGATCGGTGGGCATCGGTTTCGCCATCCCGTCCTCCATCGCGCGCCCGGTCATCGAGCAGTTGCGCGACCATGGGCAGGTGCGCCGCGGCTGGCTGGGCGTCCAGGTGCAGGGCGTGACCCCGGACATCGCCGAAAGCCTGGGCATGCAGGAGCCGGCGGGCGCCTTGGTGACCAGCGTGTCTCCGGAGGGCCCGGCGGGGAAGGGCGGCGTCCGGCAGGGCGATGTCATCACCCGCTTCAACGGCGAATCCATCGAGCAGATGCGCGAGTTGCCGCGCGTCGTCGCCGCGACCAAGATCGGGGCCGCCGTGCCGCTGGAACTGGTGCGCGAGGGCAAGGCCGAAACCCTGACCGTGACGGTAGGCGAGTTGGAACCGCAGGAGCAGGTCGCGCTGTCCGGGTCGAGCGGAGCGCCGCGTCCGGAAACGAGGGTCGACACCAAGCAGGTCCTTGGCCTGACCCTGTCGCAACTGACCCCCGGCCTTCGCGACAGCTTCTCCATCAATCCCGACGTCGAAGGCGTGGTGGTGACCGAGGTCGGCGACGCCAGCGCCGCCAGCGAGCGCGGCATCGAGGCCGGTGACGTCATCGTGGAGGCCGGGCAGGAGCCGGTGAAGACGCCGGAAGACCTGAACCGTCTGGTCGACGACGCGCGCAGCCAGGGGCGCAAGACCGTGCTGATGCTGCTCAGCCGCGACGGCGACCTTCGCTACGTGCCGATGCCCATCGAAGACCGCAAGGGCTGAGGGCGGCCGGAGGCTGCACCCAGAGGCCGTCCACAGGGACCGTCCCAACCTTTTCCTCTACCGTTTGCCGGGCGGCGGGAGTAATTTGCCCGCCACTTGGCGAATGGGATTAATCCAGTGAGCGTAGATTCGGAGGGCCGTCCGCCCGTGCGGCTGTCGGTCGTGGTTCCGGTCTTCAACGAGGCCGAAAACGTCCTTCCCCTTCTTGAGGAAATCGAGCGCGCGCTGTCGCCCGCCGATGCGCTGGGCCGCGCCTTCGAGGTGATCTATGTGGACGACGGGTCCAGCGACGACACGCTGACGCGCCTCGCCCCCGTGGTCGCCGCGGGCCGCCTGCGGCTGGTCCGCCATGTCCATCGGTCCGGGCAGAGCGCGGCCGTGCGCACCGGTGTCAAGGCGGCGCGGGGGGAGTGGATCGCCACCCTCGACGGCGACGGCCAGAACGACCCCGCCGACATTCCCGCGCTGTTCGCCCTGGCCGCCAAGGGCGGTCCGGACGCGCCGGTGCTGGTGGGCGGCCTGCGCAAGAAGCGGCAGGATACGCTGTCCAAGCGGCTGGCCTCGCGCTTCGCGAACGCGGTGCGGCAGTCCTTCCTCCAGGACGGCTGCACGGACAGCGGCTGCGGGTTGAAGCTGTTCCGCCGCGACGCCTTCCTCGATCTGCCCTTCTTCGGGGCGATGCACCGCTTCCTGCCCGCCCTGTTCCGGTCGCACGGTCATCCGGTGGCCTATGTGCCGGTCAACCACCGCCCGCGGGAACGCGGCGTGTCCAAATACACCAACTGGCGTCGCGGGCTGATCGGCGTGGTCGATCTGCTGGGCGTCTATTGGCTGAAGCGGCGCACCGCGCTGTCTCCCGCGGTCGAAGACCGCTGAACCCTTTCCCATCCCGACCGGTTGCCGCCCGATGCTCGAACGCGCCATCGCCTGGTACCAGAGTCAAAGCACCGCCGACCTGATCTGGGTCGGCGTCGGCTTTTTTGCCCAGGCGCTCTTCATGATGCGCTTCGTCGTGCAATGGATCGCCAGCGAGCGTGCCCGTCGCAGCATCGTACCGGACCTCTTCTGGTATTTCTCCATCGGCGGCGGGGTACTTTTGTTGGCCTATTCGATCCAGCGGGGTGATCCGGTGTTCATGTTCGGGCAGGGGCTGGGCCTCATCATCTATTTCCGGAACCTCTACTTCGTCCTGAACAACCGCCGGGACGGCGGCGCGGCGGGCAGGCCGTGAGCGCGGTGTGCAATGCCCCGGCCGGCCGCCTGCCGGTCCTGGCCTATCTGGCCCTGGCGGTGATCAGCGTCCTGCTGTTCCTGCCCGGCTTCTTCGACCTGCCGCCCTTCGACCGGGACGAGGCGCGCTTCGCCCAGGCGTCCCACCAGATGCTGGAAAGCGGCGACTATGTGGACATCCGCTTCCAGGACGAGGCGCGCCACAAGAAGCCGGTGGGCATCTACTGGCTGCAGACCGCGGCGACGCGGCTGGTCGACGGGCCGAAGGAAATTTGGACCTTCCGCATCCCGTCGCTGGTCGGGGCGGTGCTGGCGGTGCTGGCGACGGCCTGGACCGGGGCGCGGATGTTCGGCGGGACGGTCGGTTTCCTCGCCGGGCTGATGATGGCCTCCTGCGTCGTGCTGGGCGTCGAGGCCCGCATGGCGAAGACCGACGCCGTGCTGCTCTCGACCATCGTGATCGGGCAGGCGGCTTTGGCCAGCCTTTACCTGAACCGCCATGCGGAGCGGTCCGGTTGGGCGGCGCCGCTCGCCTTCTGGATCGCCGCTGGGATCGGCATCCTCATCAAGGGACCCATCGTCCTCCTGGTTTCCGGCACGACGGCGCTGGTGCTGGCGGTGCTGGACCGCAGGGCCGGCTGGCTGAAGCGGCTGCGCCCGCTGGTCGGGCTCGCCATCGTGGTCGCCATCGCGGCACCCTGGCTGATCGCCATAACCATCAAGACCAAGGGCGCCTTCTTCGCCGAGTCGGTCGGACACGACATGATGGGCAAGGTGGTGAGTGGCCAGGAGGCCAAGGGGTTGCCGCCCGGCTATTACCTGGGCACCTTCTGGGTGACCTTCGCGCCCTGGTCCTTCCTGGCGCTGCTGGCCGTTCCCTGGGCGTGGCGCCACCGCAAGGGCGGCGGGCCGGTGGCGGACGCCGTGCGCTTCTGCGTCGCCTGGATCATCCCGAGCTGGCTGGTCTTCGAGGCGGTGCCGACCAAGCTGCTGCATTACACGCTGCCGCTCTTCCCGGCCATCGCCATCCTCACCGCGGCGGCGGCGCGCGAGCATTTCCTACGCCGCGCCGAGACGCCGCGCTGGGGTCTGTTCTCGGTCGCCACCGTTCTCGGGGCCGTCGGCTTCGGCGCGCTGACCATTGCGGTCGCGGTGATCCCCTATCTGGTGGACGGGCGCGTCGATCCGGTGGCGGTCGCCATGCTGCCGGTGGTGCTGGTGCTGTACGCCCTGGCCGTACGCCTGTTCGCCCAGCGTCGGGAAACCCACGGTTTCGCGGCGGGTCTGGCGGCGGCGGCGGTGCTGTACGCCGGCACCTACGGTGCGGTCCTGCCGGGAATCGACGGTGTGTGGATCAGCCGGCAGGCGGCGCGGACGGTCGCGGCGGCGCGGCCCTGCGCCGACAGCGTGGTCGCCTCCGCCGGCTATTCCGAACCGAGCCTCGTCTTCCTGCTGGGCGCCGACACACGCCTGACCCATGGGGCGGGCGCGGCCGCCCATCTGGCGGAAAGCCCGTCCTGCGGGCTGGCCCTGGTGTCCGACCGGGAGGAGGCGGCGTTCCGCACCGCCCTGAAGGGGGCGGAGCCGGTGCCGCTCGGCCGTTTCACCGGCTTCAACTACAACACCGGCAAGCGGCTGACCCTGACGCTCTACGGCGCGGCACGACCCTGACCGAACCGGAATGGGGTGTCCGTTGGATGGGGGGTGCCGGATGGAGGGTGCGGGCTGAGTAACCCGCCTCCTCCCTGGACATGCGCGGCCGCATCCGGCGGAATCCGTCTTCCACACGCAAAAGGATGGAAGGCCGCCGTGTCATGCTTCGAACGATGACTGTAGCGACCCTCGCGGTGCTGGCTTTTGCCGCACCCGCCGAAGCGCAGAGGCAGGAATACCCTTCCTGGGTGTATGAGGAGATGGTCCCGACCGGTCCCCACATGCGCCGCATGGAGGAGGCTCAACCGATCCCTGGGGCACGGCCATCGCATTGGGGCGCCATGGGCAACGGCGAGCAGTTCCGTGCCGGCTCGCGCGGCTACGGCACCGATCCGGCCCGCGCCACCCCGTCCTACTCCCGGACCAATTCGCTGACGCCGCCGGTCCGCGACGGGCGGGGCGCGGCGACGGCGGCGCGAAGGGGCGGCGGGGACAACGTGCCGGGCATCCCGCGCGAGGTGACGCTCAATCCGGAATATACGTTCGAGCGGTAGCCGCGGCCTCCTCGGGCCGCCACAGCCAGGCGGCGCCGCGGACCCCGCTCGAATCGCCATGGACGGCGCGGCGGACCGGGGTGTTCAAGCTGTCCGTGAAGGCCCAGCGGGCGATGGCCGGGGGGAGGGCGGCGTAGAGGAACTCCAGGTTCGACAGCCCGCCGCCCAGCACGATCACGTCCGGGTCCAGGACATTGACGATGCCCGCCAGCCCACGCCCCAGCCGGTCGACCAACCGGTCGAGGGTGGCGTGGGCCGCGGCGTCGCCGCGCTCCGCCAGCGCCGCGATGGCCTCCGCGGTCAGGTCCGCCCCGGTGACCCGTCGGTGGTCGGCGGCGACCGCGGGGCCGGACACGAAGGTTTCCAGGCAGCCGAGCTTGCCGCAATAGCAGGCCGGGCCGGGCCGCTCGTCATCGGCGGGCCAGGGCAGGGGGTTGTGCCCCCACTCGCCGCCGATGGCGTTGCGGCCGCCCAGCGGACGGCCGTCCACGACAATTCCCGCCCCGCAGCCGGTGCCGAGGATCGCCGCGAAGACGACGCCGCAGCTGGCTCCCGCCCCGTCCGCCGCCTCCGACACGGCCAGACAGTTGGCGTCATTCTCGATCCGCACCGGCCGCTTGAGCGCTGTGGCCAGATCGCGGTCGAACGGCTTGCCGATCAGCCAGGTCGAGTTGGCGTTCTTCACCAGCCCGGTCGCCGGGGAGATGGCGCCGGGAATGCCGATCCCGACGGTGGCCCCCGTCGCCCCCGTCGCGCTCTCCAGCCGCGCCACCAGATCGGCGATGGTCCGCACCGTCGCGCCGTAGTCGCCGCGCGGAGTGGGGACGCGGACGCGGGCACGCTCCTCGCCGGCCGCGCCGAGCGCGATCCCCTCCGTCTTCGTGCCGCCGAGGTCGATGCCGATGCGGAGGAGCGAGGAGGGAACGTCGGTGCGCTTCATGAGGAAACTGCCCTGATGTGTGGCCTGCGTCACAGACGGACGCCGAGGCTGTTGCAATACTGGGAAAGACCGGCAACCCGCAAGCCAAGCAACCATCCGACCTCTCCGGCGACTCCCGCGCCACAGGCTGGGACAAATGGTCTTTGCTCGGGCGATATGGGTTGACCGTCTGTCGGGATCTTGTAGAACCAGCGAAGGAGAGGGCGTGATCCGTCGGATTCCGCCCGTCAATCAGGGCCACCGGAGCCGGACCAACGATGAATCGCCAGCGCGCCGCCCATCGCATTCCTTCCTTCACCTTGCGCAGCGCCGCCGCCGTCGGCCTCGCCGTGCTGTTCGCCGGCACCGCGCTGCCGGCCGTCGCCAAGGAGGCGGCGAAGCCGGCTGAAAAGGCGGCTGCGAAGGCCACCGCGAAGTCGGCCCCTGCGAAAGGCACTGCCGCCAAAAGCACGGCTGCCAAGAGCGCCGCGACCAAGCCCGGTGCCTGCTACAGCCGCGCGGAGCATGCCGCGGAGCAGACCATCCGCATGCACACCGAGATGATGGTGGTCGGGCTGACCTGCCAGCAGGTGAATCCGGATAAGAAGCCGTTCAACCTGTACCAGGACTTCACGGTCAAGAACCGCTCTCTGATCTCCAATTCGGAAGCGTCGATGATCGACCACTTCCGCAAGAAGGGCGGCGGCAACGCGACGCGGCAGTTCGACATGTTCCGCACCGAACTGGCGAACGAGGTCAGCCGCCGCGCCGCGGTGATCGGCACCGGGCTCTATTGCGCCAATTTCGTCGACCGCTCCAAGGCGGCGATGGACCTGACGGCGGACGACATCCGCGTCCTGACCGGCGATGAAAAAAGCGCCGGCCTGATGCATTTGTCGTCAAAGCCGCTGTGCGATGTCCAGGTCGTCAGCAACCCCGACGTGAATTATGACGTCGCCCAGGCTCCCGCCTCGCGCAGCGGCGGTGCGGCCGCCGCGTCCAAGTCCACCGGCAAGGCGACGGCCAAAGCCCCCGGAAAGCCCAAGGAGCCGGCGAAGGCCCAGGTCGTCTCCGCCAAGCGCTGACCCGCCAGTATCGATGGTGATGCCGGACGTCATGGATTGACCGGCATCATGCATCGCAGCAGTGGCACAGTTGTTGCGAAGCCCTCTTCACCACAGTGAAGAGGGCTTTTTTCATGCGATGCATTCGCTATGGTAGAAGGCAAGCGCAAAGTTCACGGAACTGACATGAATCGATATTGCAAATTCTCGGAAAATTGGTATTACCGCAGATAGAGTGCGGGTTTGCCCTCTTGCTCTGTTGAGAGCCGCTGGGCTAACGTTCCGCTCACACAACAATCTTGGCCCCGCGCTCAAGAGCCCGGGTAAGCCAATTCGGGGAGTGGCACTTCACGTGACTGGTGTACGAGCGCGCTTGTCTCGCTCGCCGAAGCCTGCGCATCGCGCCGAGGCGAGGTAAGACAATGGAATATTTTCTTCAGCAGTTGATCAACGGTCTGTCGCTGGGCGCCATCTATGGCCTCATCGCGATCGGATACACGATGGTGTACGGCATCATCGGCATGATCAATTTCGCCCACGGCGAGATCTACATGATCGGCGCCTTCGTGGCCCTCATCACCTTTCTGGCCATCGGAAGCCTGGGAATCACCTGGGTTCCGCTGGCCCTTCTTGTCATGCTGGTCGCATCGATGCTGTTTACCGCCGTCTACGGATGGACGGTGGAGCGCATCGCCTATCGCCCGCTGCGCAGTTCGCCGCGTCTGGCGCCGCTGATCTCGGCGATCGGCATGTCGATCTTCCTGCAGAACTACGTGCAGATCCTGCAGGGCGCCCGCAGCAAGCCGCTGCAGCCGATCCTGCCGGGCAACCTGACCCTGATGGACGGCGCGGTGTCGGTCAGCTACGTCCGTCTGGCGACGATCGTCATCACGATCGCGCTGATGTACGGCTTCACCCAGCTCATCACGCGGACCTCGCTCGGCCGCGCCCAGCGCGCCTGCGAGCAGGACAAGAAGATGGCGGGCCTGCTCGGCGTCAACGTCGACCGCGTCATCTCGCTGACCTTCGTCATGGGCGCCGCCCTGGCCGCCGTGGCGGGCATGATGGTTCTGCTGATCTACGGCGTGATCGACTTCTACATCGGCTTCCTGGCCGGCGTTAAGGCCTTCACCGCCGCGGTGCTCGGCGGCATCGGCTCGCTGCCGGGCGCGATGCTGGGCGGCGTGGTCATCGGCCTGATCGAAGCCTTCTGGTCGGGCTACATGGGCAGCGAATGGAAGGATGTGGCGACCTTCACGATTCTCGTGCTCGTCCTGATCTTCCGTCCGACCGGCCTGCTGGGCCGTCCGGAAATCGAGAAGGTGTGAGGCCATGACCGCGATTTCCCTGTCTTCGCCGCGGGCCATCGCCTGGCCCGCGATCCTGAAGGAGGCGGCGATGACCGCCTTCGTCGCCCTTCTCCTGACGATCCCACTGGTCGGCCTGCGCACGGTGGACCGTCCCACTGGCCTGGGGCTGGAAACCCGCTGGGACGAGGTGGCCGCCGCCGTCGGTCTGGTCTTCCTCGGCCGTCTCGGCCTCTGCCTGATCCGTGAGGGCCACGCCGTCACCGTCCTGGTGCTGGCCGCCGCCGCCGCCGCGGCGGGTTTCTTCATCGCCATGCCGACGGAGGCCCTGCGGGTGATCCTGATCGCCGGCGGCGCGGTCATCGCGATCCGCGCCATCCTGGCGATCCGCACCGGCCGCTCCAAGCTGTCGCAGGCGGAGCGCGACAAGCGGATGGACCACATTGCCGCGCAGGTGCAGCACGCCTCGCGCTGGCTCGGCCCGATCGCCGTCGTCGTGGCGCTGGCCTTCCCTTTCACGCCGCTGGCCGACCGCCAGCTGCTGGACATCGGCATCCTGCTGCTGACCTACGTCATGCTGGGCTGGGGGTTGAACATCGTGGTCGGCCTCGCCGGCCTGCTCGACCTCGGCTATGTGGCCTTCTATGCGGTGGGTGCCTACTCCTACGCGCTGCTGGCCCATTATTTCGGCTTCAGCTTCTGGGTCTGTCTGCCGCTGGCCGGCTTCCTGGCGGCGATGTCGGGTGTTCTGCTGGGCTTCCCGGTCCTGCGTCTGCGCGGTGACTATTTCGCCATCGTGACGCTGGGCTTCGGCGAAATCATCCGCATCATCCTGATCAACTGGTACCAGTTCACCGGCGGCCCCAACGGCATCTCCGGCATTCCGCGCCCGAGCTTCTTCGGCATCGCCGACTTCACGCGGACCCCGGCGGAGGGCACCGCGGCCTTCCACGAAATGTTCGGCCTGGAGTTCAGCCCGCTGCACCGGATCATCTTCCTCTATTACCTGATCCTGGTGCTGGCGCTCGTCGTGAACCTGTTCACCATGCGCGTCCGCAAGCTGCCGCTGGGCCGCGCCTGGGAAGCGTTGCGCGAGGATGACATCGCCTGCGCCTCGCTGGGCATCAACCGCACGAACATGAAGCTGGCGGCCTTCGCCATCGCGGCGATGTTCGGCGGCTTCGCCGGGTCCTTCTTCGCCACCCGCCAGGGCTTCATCAGCCCGGAGAGCTTCACCTTCATCGAATCGGCGATCATCCTCGCCATCGTGGTGCTGGGCGGCATGGGCAGCCAGATCGGCGTCGTCGTGGCGTCCCTGCTGGTCATCGGCTTGCCGGAAGCCTTCCGTGAACTGGCCGACTACCGCATGCTGGCGTTCGGCATGGGCATGGTGCTGATCATGCTGTGGCGTCCGCGCGGCCTGTTGGCCCACCGCGACCCGACCATCCTCCTGCATGGCCGCCCCAAGGGTGGAGCCGGCGGGCCCACCGCGGGCACCGCCGCCGCCGGCGGCCAGGGCATCGCCGGGGGGAGCGCGAAGTGATGACGACCAAATCCATGACCACCACCCCCCTGCTGACGGTCGAACACCTCACCATGCGCTTCGGCGGCCTGGTGGCGGTCAACGACGTCTCCTTCTCGGCCAACAACGGCGAGATCACCGCGATCATCGGCCCGAACGGCGCCGGCAAGACCACGCTGTTCAACTGCATCACCGGCTTCTACACCCCCACGGTGGGCCGGTTGACGCTGCGCCACGCCGACGGGAAGGAGTTCCTGCTGGAGCGGATGCCGGGCTACCGCATCTCGCAGAAGGCCAGCGTCGCCCGCACCTTCCAGAACATCCGCCTGTTCGGCGGCATGAGCGTCCTGGAGAACCTGATCGTCGCCCAGCACAACAAGCTGATCCGCGCCTCGGGCTTCTCCATCGCCGGCCTGCTCGGCCTGCCGTCCTACACCAGGACGGAACGCGAGGCGGTCGAGCTGGCCAAATACTGGCTGGACCGCGTGCGCCTGCTGGAGTTCGCGGACTGGGAAGCCGGCAATCTCCCCTACGGCGCCCAGCGCCGGCTGGAGATCGCCCGCGCCATGTGCACCGAACCGGTGATGCTCTGCCTGGACGAGCCGGCGGCGGGGCTCAATCCCCGCGAGTCGGGCGAACTGGCCGATCTGCTCACCTACATCCGCGACGAGCACAAGATCGGCGTCCTGCTGATCGAGCATGACATGAGCGTGGTGATGAGCATTTCCGACCATGTCGTTGTGCTGGATTACGGGCGGAAGATTTCCGACGGCGATCCGGCCTTCGTGAAGAACGACCCGGCGGTGATCCGCGCCTATCTGGGCGAGGAAGAGGACGAGGACCTGCCGCCGGAGATCAAGGCCGACCTGCCGGAGGTCGCCAAGCGAGCCGGGGAGGGGGCCTGAGCCATGCTGAAGGTATCGGGCGTCCACACCTTCTACGGCGCCATCGAGGCGCTGAAGGGGGTCGACATCGAGATCGGGGCCGGCGAGATCGTCTCGCTGATCGGCGCCAACGGCGCCGGCAAGTCCACGCTTCTCATGACCATCTGCGGCAGTCCGCGCGCCCGCATGGGCCGGATCACCTTCGAAGGGCAGGACATCACGCAGATGCCCACCTACGAGCTGGTCCGCCTGGGCATCGCCCAGTCGCCGGAAGGCCGCCGGATCTTCCCGCGCATGAGCGTGCTGGAGAATCTGCAGATGGGCTCCATCACCGCCAAGCCGGGCAGCTTCGCCAACGAGCTGGAGCGGGTCCTGACCCTGTTCCCGCGCCTGAAGGAGCGCATCAGCCAGCGCGCCGGTACCATGTCGGGCGGCGAGCAGCAGATGCTGGCCATCGGCCGCGCGCTGATGAGCCAGCCGCGGCTGCTGCTCCTGGACGAGCCGTCGCTCGGCCTTGCCCCGCTGGTGGTGAAGCAGATCTTCCAGGCGGTGAAGGACATCAACCGCGAGCAGAAGATGACCGTGTTCATGGTCGAGCAGAACGCCTTCCACGCGCTGAAGCTCGCCCACCGCGGCTATGTGATGGTCAACGGCAAGGTCACCATGTCGGGGACCGGCGCCGAACTGCTGGCGAACGAGGAAGTTCGCTCGGCCTATCTGGAGGGAGGTCACTGATGGACGGCGTTCTCGGGTCCTCTCTGCCGGTCTTCCTGGGCCTGACGGTCCTGGTGTTCGGCGGCTGCGGCGTTCTGACCGGCCAGACGCTGGCCGAGGGCTGGAAGCCCGTGTCGAGCGCCATCGCCTATTCCATCCTGCTGGGCTTGGGCGACCGGTTCCTGGTCTGGGGCCTGTTCGGCGGCCAGCTCCTGTCGGTGTATGGATTCGTGGTGCACACCCTGGTGATCGGCGCGATCACCCTGACCACGTACCGCATTTCGATGGCGCGCCGGATGGTGTCCCAGTATCCTTGGCTGTACGAGCGTTCAGGGCCCTTCGGATGGCGCGAGCGCGTCGGCGGAACGCTCGCCCAATGATTGCGAATTCCATGGGTCCGATCGGGACTGGGACGCAGGTGAAACTGTCGCACTTGGCGATGATCGGACTATAGTGGAACCTTGTCGGCACCGGCGCCCCCAGCCCTTGGGGGACCGGTGAAAAGGCCCCCGCGGGGCCGGCGTACGACTCATAACAGGGAGCCAACGAAACTATGAACTACAAGCTTTCCCTCCTCGTGGCGGTTGCGGCGACCGCTATGACCGCCTCGGTGGCGAAGGCCGACATCGCGGTGGCGACCGCCGGCCCGATCACCGGCCAGTACGCCACCTTCGGCGAGCAGATGAAGAAGGGCATGGAGCAGGCGGTCGCCGACATCAACGCCGCCGGCGGTGTCCTGGGCCAGAAGCTGAAGCTGGAAGTGGGCGACGACGCCTGCGACCCGAAGCAGGCCGTCGCCGTGGCGAACCAGCTCGCCAAGGCGGGCGTGAAGTTCGTCGCCGGTCACTTCTGCTCGGGCTCCTCGATCCCGGCCTCGCAGGTCTATGCCGAGGAAGGCGTCCTGCAGATTTCCCCGGCCTCGACCAACCCGAAGCTGACCGAGCAAGGCCTGAAGAACGTGCTGCGCGTCTGCGGCCGTGACGACCAGCAGGGCCAGATCGCCGGCAAGTACCTGTTGGACAACTACAAGGGCAAGAACGTCGCGATCCTGCACGACAAGTCGGCCTACGGTAAGGGCCTCGCCGACGAGACGCAGAAGGCGCTGAACGCCGGCGGCCAGAAGGAGAAGATCTACGAAGCCTACACGGCGGGTGAGAAGGACTACTCGGCCCTGGTGTCCAAGCTGAAGCAGGAAGCCGTCGACGTTGTTTATGTCGGTGGCTACCACACCGAGGCCGGCCTGCTGGCCCGCCAGATGAAGGATCAGGGACTGAACGCCCCGATCGTGTCGGGCGACGCGCTGGTGACCAACGAGTATTGGGCCATCACCGGTCCGGCCGGCGAGAACACCATGATGACCTTCGGCCCGGATCCGCGCGAGATGCCGGAAGCCAAGGAAGCCGTGGAGAAGTTCCGCAAGGCCGGCTATGAGCCGGAGGGCTACACCCTCTACACCTACGCCGCTCTGCAGATCTGGGCGGAGGCGGCCAAGCAGGCCAACTCGACCGACTCGGCCAAGATCGCCGACGTGCTGCGCAAGAACAGCTACAACACGGTGATCGGCAAGATCGGCTTCGACGCCAAGGGCGACGTGACCTCGCCGGCCTATGTCTGGTACCGCTGGAACAACGGCCAGTACGCCCAGGTCAAGTAAACCGGGGTCGATGTTCAGGACGTGCGATCTTGTTTCCTGAATGGGAATGAAGTCGCGCAAAGGCCCGGCGGGAAACCGCCGGGCTTTTTGCTTGGCGTGGCGACCGCGGTTTGGTTCAGACG
>NZ_WHOR01000144.1:0-14267 GCF_013340925.1 Azospirillum formosense | reverse complement strand
GTACAAACCATTCCTATCTCCCTATGGTTTGTGTGCGAAACAGGAAAATTACCGCGCCCGGTCCATGGTAATTGCCCGAGTATGCAATTTGTCCCATGATCGGGCCGATTTCACCCGACAGACGTGGGACAAGACACGGTGAAGGCGATAGAGAAGAAGACCGGTGTTCCTGGAACCGGCGGCATCTGGCAACGGCCCGACTCCCTGTGGGAGGCCACGGCCCCGCCGCCGCCGGCCCTTCCGGCGCTCAAAGACGCGGTGGAGGCCGACCTGCTGGTGATCGGCGGCGGCTTCACCGGCCTGTCGGCGGCCCTGCACGCCGCCGAATCGGGCAGGCGCGCCGTCGTCCTGGAGGCGTCGGAGATCGGGCGCGGCGCGTCCGGGCGCAACAACGGGCAGGTCATCCCGACCCTGACCCGTCCCGACCCCGAGGACCTCGTCGCCACGTTCGGACCGGAGCGGGGCGAGCGCTTCGTCGCGCTGATCCGCGACAGCGCCGAGACCCTGTTCGCCCTGATTCGCCGCCTGGGCATCGACTGCGCGGCCGAGCAGACCGGCTGGGTGCAGCCGGTCCATTCGCCGGGCCGCATCGCCATCGCCGAGCGGCGGGCCAAGCAGTGGGGCAGCCGGGGCGCTCCGGTGGAGCTGCTCGACCGCGCCGGCATCTCTGACCTGCTGGGCACCGACGCCTATTACGGCGGCTGGATGAACCGCAGCGGCGGCCACATCAACCCGCTGGCGCTGGCCCGCGGGCTGGCCGGCAAGGCGGTGGAGGCCGGCGCGTCGGTCTTCATCAACTCCCCCGTCCTGTCGGTGGAGCGGCGCGGCGACCGCTGGGTCGCCCGCACGCCGGACGGCACGGTGACCGCCCATGCCCTGGTGCTGGGCACCAACGGCTACGCCGCCGCGGTCTTCCCGGAGATCCGCACGGAGGTCGTGCCCGTCCTGTCCTGGCAGATGGCCACCCAGCCGCTGGACGAGGCGCAGCGGCGCAGCATCCTGCCGGGCCGTCAGGCGATGTCGGACACCCACGGCGACCTGCGCTTCATGCGCTACACCGCCGATCACCGGCTGGTCAGCGGCGGCGCACTGCTGGTCCCCGTCGACGGGGCCGACCGGCTGCGCCGCATCGTCGGGCTCCGGCTGGCCTCCATGTTCCCCACCCTGCGCGGCCTGCGGTTCGACCATGTGTGGAACGGGCGGATCGCCATGACCACCGACTACACCCCGCGGGTCCACCAACTCGGCCCCAACGCCTTCACCTGGGCGGGCTGCAACGGGCGCGGAGTCGCCCTGTCCGTCTCGCTGGGACGGGAGCTGGCCTACGCCGCGCTGGGCCGCGATCCCGCGGAATTGGCGTTGCCGCTGACCGAGCCGCGCCCCCTGCCCTTCAACGACCTGCTGCAACGCATCGGGCCGTTCAAACTCCTGCAATACCGCTGGAACGACATCCGGGAAATCTGACCATGACTGAAGACACCAAGGCGTCTGCCTTTGCACCCGCCGCTGGCGCCGCCCCGGACCAGGCCACGCAGCTGCGCAACGCCTACGCGATGCGGGCCGCGTCCTACGCCCACATGTTCGACGTGCTGCGCGAGCGCTACGGCACCGAGACGGCGCTGGACATCGGGCGCGAGGCGACCCGCCGCCTGGGCGAGGCGATGGGCGTGAAGTACGCGGCGCACGGCCCGGACGACCTCGCCGGCCTGTGCCACGCCTTCTTGGACGGCATCCCCAACCGCGACTCCATGTTCGCGCCGGAGATCAAGCGCTGCGACGGCGACGCGCTGGAGATTCATTTCCACCGCTGCCCCCTGAAGGAGGCGTGGCAGGCCCAGGGCAAGTCCGACGAGGATCTGGAGCTGCTGTGCAACATGGCCGGCGCCATCGACGGCGGCCTGTTCGAGGCGGCCGGCTTCGTCTTCCGCGGCGAGACCTGGAAGCCCGGCGACGAGGGCTGTTGCCGCCTGAAGGTCCTGCCCGGCCCGAAGGCCGCCTGACCCGCCGAGTAAGCTGCCCAACCGTACGACGCTGCCCAACACCGGCCTCGAAGCCGGCCTTCACAAGAAAGGTTCACACACGATGACCGCCCTGAAGACCGCCTCCCTCGCCGCCCTGATGACCGGTGCGCTTGCCGGCACCGTTTTGGCCGCCGACACCGTGAAGATCGGCTACCAGCTGCCGCTGACCGGCGAGACCGCCCAGTACGGCCAGGACTTCCGCAAGGCCGCCGAGATCGCCCTGGCCGAGTTCAACGCGTCCGGCAAGCCGTTCAAGGCCGAGATCGTCTTCGAGGACAGCCGCTCCGACGCCAAGGAAGGCACCAACATCGCCCGCAAGTTCGTGGACGACAAGGAGATCGTCGGCGTGCTGGGCGACTTCACCTCGGGCGTGTCGATGGCCTCGGCGCAGGTCTACAAGGACGCCGGCATGCCGCAGCTCTCGCAGACGGCCTCGCACCCCGACTACACCAAGATCTCCAAGTACCAGTTCCGCAACATCGCCACCCAGGCGCAGGAAGGCCCCTACAACGCCAAGTGGATGCTGTCCAAGGGCTACAAGAACATCGCCGTCATCGCCGAGCAGACCGACTGGGGCCAGTCCGTCGTCTCCGGCTTCACCGACGGCGTGAAGGCCAACGGCGGCACGGTGGTCTTCTCCGAGTTCTTCAACCGCGGCCTGAAGGACTACCGCTCGCTGATCAGCAAGCTGGAGCGCGCGAAGCCGGACGCCATCTACACCGGCTTCTTCTACGAGGACGGCGCGCAATTCCTGCGTCAGGTGCAGCAGCTCGGCATCAAGACCCCGGTCTACTCGACCTCGGCCGCCTACAGCCCGAAGCTGATCGAGCTGGCCGGCGAAGCGGCGGAGGGCGTGCACCTGACCTCGAACTTCCTGCCGACCGACCCGGCCCCGCACATCCAGCATTTCGTGACGGAGTGGAAGGCCGCCTCCAACGGCGCGGTTCCGGGCCAGTTCCCGGCCCAGGCCTATGACGCCGTGCGCATCATGCTGGCCGCGGTCGAGAAGGCCTACCCGAACCCGACCCGCGAGAAGGTGCGCGACGCCTTGGCCCAGACCAAGGACTTCGCCGGCGTCACCGGCAAGACCAGCTTCAGCGCCGACCGCGAGGCCGAGAAGGAGCTGGTGAAGGTCGAGGTCAAGGGCGGCGCCTTCGTGCCGGTCGCCGACTGACCGCTTCGCGCAGGCCAATCCGGCAACGACCGACCCGATAAGACAACGATCTCCAGCGAACGGCCCGCATGATCGACCCATACTACCTCCAGCAGCTCGCCATCGGGCTGTCGCTGGGGATGACCTACGCGCTGATGGCGATCGGCTTCACGCTGATCTTCGGCGTGCTGAACGTCGTCAACTTCGCCCATGGCGAGGTCTACACGCTGGGCGCCTTCGCCGGGCTGGTGCTGATTTCCGCGACGGCCCCGCCGATCTTCGCGGTGATCTTCATCGCCCTGGCGATCGGCGCCATGGCCGGATTCTCGCTGGAGCGGATCGCCTTCAAGCCCTTCCGCCGCTTCACCGACGAGGCGTCGCTGAAGTCGCGGGCGATGCGCGAATCCACCCTGCTCTCCTCGCTCGCCGTGTCCATCGTGGTGCGCGAGGCGCTGGAGATCGTGTTCGGGTCGCAGATGCGCTCCGTCCCGTTCGAGTATCTCATCAACACGCCGGTGCGCATCGGGCCGGTGATCCTGGTCACCGGCGACTTCATCATCTTCGGCGTGGCCGCGGCGATGCTGATCGGTCTCCAGTATCTGCTGACCCGCACCCGCATCGGCCTGTCGATCCGCGCGGTGTCGAACAACCCGCTGGGCGCCAAGTATGTGGGCATCGACACCGACCGCACCATCATCATGACCTTCGTCGTCGGCTCGATGATGGGTGCGGCGGCGGGCATCCTGACGGGGCTCTATTACGGGGCGATCTTCCCCTCCATGGGCTTCGTCCCCGGCATCAAGGCCTTCGTCGCCATGGTGATGGGCGGTCTGTCCTCGATCCCCGGCGCGGTGATCTGCGCCCTGATCCTGGGCATCTCGGAGAGCATGGCGACGACCTTCGTGTCGTCGGGCTGGTCGGACATGGTGGCCTACGGCTTCCTGATCCTGACCCTGATCTTCTTCCCCAACGGATTGTTCGGAGCGCGCCGTGAACGTGTCTGACCTGTCGGCGCCGCGGCGCGGGCAAGGCGCGCTGATTCCGCTCCTGCTCGCCCTGCTGGTCTTCGTGGGGCTGCCGGCCATGCTGGCCGGCTTCGACCGCGGCTATTTCTACCAGATCGCCAATCTGGCGCTGATCTTCATCCTGCTGTCCGCCTCCATGCATCTGGTCACCGGGGTGGCCGGGCTGCTGCATCTCGGGCACGCCGCCTTCTACGGGGTCGGCGCCTACACCGCCGCCCTGCTCTCGACCAAGTTCGGGCTGGGCTTCACGGTGACCCTGCCGCTGTCCGGTCTGGTGGCGGCGCTGATCGCCTTCCTGGTGGCGCTGCCGACCATGCGGCTGGTCAGCATCTATTTCGCCGTGGCGACGCTGGCCATCGGGCAGATGCTCTATCTGGTCATGCTGAACTGGGTGGAGTTCACCAAGGGCCCCAACGGCATCATCGTCACCAAGGGGCTGGAGCTGTTCGGCGTCAGCCTGTCGGGCCGGCTCGCCACCTACTACACGGTGGCGACGGTGGTGGCGCTGTGCGTGCTGGCGATCGGCCGGCTCAGCCACTCCTACTACGGCAACGCGCTGCGCTCGATCCGCGAGGACGACCAATGCGCCGACGCCATGGGCGTCAGCACGGCGCGCCTGAAGATGGAGGCCTTCACCCTGTCGGCCTTCTTCGCCGGGGTGGCGGGCAGCCTGTGGGCGCACATGACCGGCTACATCTCACCGGGCGACTTCAAATTCTCCGAATCCATCCTGATCCTGGCGATGGTGGTGGTGGGCGGCCTGGGCAGCCTGCCCGGCGCGGTGATCGGCGCGCTTCTGCTGATCCTGCTGCCGGAGGGGCTGCGCGCCTTCGGCGACTTCCGCAACATCATGGTCGGTCTGGTGATGTTCCTGTCGATCCTCCTGCTGCCGAAGGGCCTGCTGGGCGAGGTCTCCGCGCTCCAGCTCGCGCGGCGCCAGTTGGGCGCGGCGTGGCGCAACACCGTGAAGGGCGAAGGGATCGGCTGGCGATGACCCATCTTCTCGACATCCGCAACGTCAGCCGCCGCTTCGGCGGCGTGCTGGCCGTCAACGACGTGACCGGCCACGTGGACGAGGGCGAGCTGGTCGGGCTGATCGGCCCGAACGGCGCCGGCAAGACCACCCTGTTCAACCTGATCTCCGGCTTCACGCCGCTGTCGTCGGGCACCGTCACCTTCGACGGCAAGACCATCAGCGGCCTGAAGACCAACCAGGTGGCCCGGCTGGGCATCAGCCGCACCTTCCAGAACCTGCGCGTCTTCCCGAACATGTCGGTCTTCGACAACGTGTCGGTGGGCGCCGTGGGCGCGCTGCCGCAGGGGGCGCTGGGCGCCCTGTTCGGCTCCCTCGCCGGGGGCGGCGCCCGCTCCGCCGAGATCAGCCGCCGCACCTGGGAGGCGCTGGAGGCCGTCGGCCTGACCCATGTGGCGGGCGAGCTGGCGGCCAACCTGCCCTACGGCCAGCGCAAGTATCTGGAGATCGCCCGCGCCCTGGCGATGCAGCCGCGCTTCCTGATCCTCGACGAACCGGCCGCCGGCCTGAACGACACCGAGACCCGCGCGCTGGCCGACTTCATCAAGCGGCTGCACGGCACCGGCCTGACCATCATGCTGGTGGAGCATGACATGACCCTGGTCATGAGCATCTGCCAGCGCATCCTGGTGCTCGCCTCCGGCCGCAAGATCGCCGACGGCCCGCCCGACGCCATCCGCCGCGACCAGGCGGTCCTGGAAGCCTATCTGGGGGTGGACGCATGAGCCAGCCGCAAGCCGACGCGCCGATCCTCGCGATCGAGAACCTGCACGTCACCATGGGGCCGCAGGAGATCCTGCACGGCATCGACCTGACCGTGGCGCAGGGCGCCATCGTCGCCGTGCTGGGCTCCAACGGCGTCGGCAAGACCACGCTGATGCGGGCGATCTCGGGCGTCTACCGGGCGAGCCGGGGCGGCATCGCCTTCCGCGGCGAGGCCATCGCCAACCTGCCCGCCCACCGCATCGTCAAGCTCGGCCTGTCGCAGGCGCCGGAGGGCCGCCAGATCTTCTCCAACATGAGCGTGCGGGAGAATCTGGTGCTCGGCGGCGGCGACATCGGGCTGGGCCAACTCGACCGGATGCTCGACATGTTCCCGGTCCTGCGGGAGCGCCTGCGGCAGAACGCCGGGTCGCTGTCGGGCGGCGAACAGCAGATGCTGTGCATCGCCCGCGCCCTGATGCGCCGCCCGGCCCTGCTCCTGCTCGACGAGCCGTCGCTGGGTCTGGCCCCGATGGTGGTTGCGCAGATCTTCGATCTGGTGCAGCGCATCCGGGCGGAGGGCGTGTCGATCCTGCTGGTCGAGCAGAACGCCCGCGCCGCCCTGCGGGTCGCCGACCACGCGGCGGTGATGGAGGACGGGCGCATTGTGCTGGCCGGTCCGGCCGCCCAACTCCGTGACGACCCCCGCATCGCCGAAGCCTATCTCGGCGGGCACGCCCACTGACGGCTTTTTGAGACGGAGACACCGATGACCGAACCGATCGACACGCCCCCGGCCAAGCCGGCGATGGGCATGCTGGAGCGCCGTGGGATCGAGGCGGCGATCCTCAAGCCGGTCTATGAGGAGATGGCCGCCCGGCTGGGCGAGGCGGTGGCGCAGGACATCCTGGGCGCCGCCATCACCCGCGCCGCGGTGGAATCCGCCGCGGCCTTCGCCGCGACCGAGCCCAACGGCACCAGCCTGAAAAGCTTCGCCGACCTGCAGCCCCTGTGGACGAAGGACGACGCGCTGCGGCTGGAGGTGCTGCACCAGGACGAGACGCGGTTCGACTACAACGTCACCCGCTGCCGCTACGCCGAGATGTACCGGGAGATGGGTCTCGGTCACATCGGACACCTGCTGTCCTGCAACCGTGACGCCGCCTTCTGCACGGGCTATGACCCGTCGATCAAGATGGAGCGGACGCAGACCATCATGCAGGGCGCCAGCCACTGCGACTTCCGCTACCGGGTGGACAAGCCGCAAGGCTGAACAGAGAGAGCCCGAAACGACAACGGCCCGGCGTGCGGAACGCCGGGCCGTCGCTTTTTCAGGACGGGATGCGGTTCGTCAGGCCGCCACCGGCTGAAGCCCGCGGGTGAGCTGGGTGAAGACGTCGCGGAAGCGCGGCTGGGCGACGTCGGCCTCGGCGAAGCGGACATGGACCGCCGCCTTGTCGATGGCCCGCACCTCGAAGGCAACGGACAGGCCGAAGCGGTCGAGCCGCAGGGTGCCGCGGTCGCCCACGCCGAGGCCGGCGATCGCGCTCAGCATGGCGCCGCCGTTCGACAGGTCGGTCAGCGTGCCGGACTGGTCGCGCCCATGGACCACGACGCCGCAAGCCTCGTTCACCCGGTAGCGCGGGCTGCGGCGGCGATCGGCGTCACTGGTGGAGGTGCGGACGACGCGCACCAGCACGCGGCGCAGCTCGTCGATGCTCGTCGCCACCTCGTCCGAGCCGGCCCGCACGCCCGACGCCTGCGAACCGGTCTGGTCGGCGTCGCTGGAGACGGCGGCGATGCGCACCGACACCTCCTGCGCGGCGTTGGAGGTCTCCACCACGTTGCGGCTGATTTCCTGGGTGGCGGCGGCCTGCTCCTCCATCGCGGCGGCGATGGCGCTGGAGATCTGGTCGATCTCGCCGATGGTGTCGCCGATCTCCGCCACCGCGCCGACGGCGGTGCTGGTCACCCCCTGGATTTCCGCGATCAGGCGGGTGATCTCCTCGGTCGAGCGGGCGGTCTGGTTGGCGAGGTTCTTCACCTCCTGGGCCACCACCGCGAAGCCCTTGCCGGCCTCGCCGGCGCGGGCGGCCTCGATGGTCGCGTTCAGCGCCAGCAGGTTGGTCTGGCTGGCGATGTCCGTGATCAGCTTGACCACCTCGTCGATGCGGCCGACCGCCTCCGACAGCGACTGGATGGTGCCTTGGGTGCGCTGGCCGTTCTCCACGGCGCGGCGGGTGACCGCGCTGGAATGGGCGATCTGCGCGGAGATCTCGCGGATCGACGCCGCCAGCTCCTCCGTCGCCGCCGCCACGGTCTGGGCGTTGGCCAACGCTTCCTCCGCCGCCGCGGCGACGTTCTGCGCGTTGATGCTGACCCGCTCGGCGGAGGTCGCCATGGCGTCGGCGTCCTGGGCCATGCCGCCGGTGCGCAGGGCCACCTGCTCCACCGCGTGGCTGGCCTCCCGCTCCACCGTCTCGGCCATGGCCTGAAGGGCGGTGATGCGCTCCTCCTCCGCCTGGCGCTGGCGCTCCGCGCGCTCCTGGGTGGAGTAGTTCAGCTTCGCCTTCACGGCGCGGATCTGCGACCGGATGCGGGCGAACTCCGCCACGCCGGAGCTGGGGACGTTGGTCATCAGGTCGCCGCGGGCGATGGCGTCCAGGTGGGTTTCCACCAGCCCGAGCGGGCGCCGCACCGTGCCCATCACGCTGAGCGTGCCGATGCCGGCCACCAGCAGGCCGAACAGCATCAGCCCGGCGAAGATCCCGACGCTGTCGCTGCCCGTCAGGCTCACCCCGCCGAGGGCGATGACGGTCAGCAACAGGAGGCCGTTGGTCGCCAGGATGCGTCCGCCGATGCTGGACACCAGATTGCTCAGCCAGACGCCGAAGCCGCGGCGGACGATCTGGCCGTCCAGCAACGCGTACTGCTGGCCGCGCCCGGCGCGGATCTCGGCGTAGATGCGTTCCGCCTCCGCCACCGCGTCACGGCTCGGCTTCGACCGGATGGAGATGTACTCCGTCACCACACCCTTCTCGGTGATCGGGGTGACGTTCGCCTTGACCCAATAGTGATCGCCGCTTTTGGACCGGTTCTTGACCAGCCCCTCCCACGGCCTGCCGTCCTTGATGGTTTCCCACAGGTTGGCAAAGGCCGCCGGGGGCATGTCCGGATGGCGCACAAGATTGTGAGGTGCGCCTAGTAATTCGGTTTCCGAAAAACCGCTGATATCAACAAATGCTTTATTGACGAACGTAATCTTGCCGCGGGTGTCGGTCCGCGACACCAGCAGCATGTCGTCGGCCATTTCGATTTCGCGGTTCGTAACCGGTCCATTATCGCGCATAAGCCAGCACCCCGTCGCGGAGAACACGCATAAAACACTACTTAAGTGCTATTTCTACTGTATTAATGGCAGAAAATCATCACCATATTGTCGCACCGTCCCCGACCACCGTTGGGGACTTCCGCAGAGCACCCCACCTGCTAGGCCACTGCAAGTATTGAGAAAACCGCCGATTTATCTTGTATTTTAGATGTTTTCGCAGCGCTGCTGGCCCTATTGTGGATTCTACGGAGTCCGCTCCGATCCGGGGCGGATGGCACGGGCACCGCTCCCGATCCTCCGGGTTGTGCCCCGATGATGTGGGCGGCACCATCCGCCACGCGCGCCGTTGGAACGGACATCCATCCCAAACCGCAACAGGACTGACACGATGACCGACACCGCCAAGCCCGTTCGCCTTCTCGGACTTTCCGGCAGCATCCGCCGCCACTCCCACTGCACCGCGGTGCTGAACACGCTCGCCGATTCGCTGGGCAGCAAGGCGGAGATGACGCTGTTCCCATTGAACGACATTCCGCCCTACGATCCCGATTTGGACGCGGAGAACACCCCCGCCGCGGCCACCGCGCTGCGCGACTCGATCGCCGCGGCCGACGGGCTGGTCATCATCTCGCCGGAGTACAATTACGGCATGTCCGGCGTGCTTAAGAACGCGCTGGACTGGGCCTCGCGGCCGGCGATGAAGTCGCCGGTGCGGGGCAAGCCGATCCTCATCATGACCGCCTCCCCCGCCTTCACCGGCGGCGTGCGCGCCCAGCACGAAATGCGCGAGACGCTGTCCGGCATGATGGGCCGGGTCATCGCCCGCCCGCAGGTGGTCATCGGCACGGTGCACGAGAAGATCAAGGACGGCCGGCTGACCGACCAGGCCGCGCTGGACTTTGCGCTGGCCGCCATCGGCGACCTTCTGTCGGAAATCGCCCTGCTGCGCGGCGCCAAGGGCGCCTGAGCCTCCTGGAAGGCGGGCCAGGAGCGCGGGGCAGCCGCGCAAAGACCGATGAGGCTGGCCGAAGCGTGCCGATATTAGTATATCAGCACGCTTCTTCCACGGTCCCCTGTGTCGATCATGCCCCTGACCCTCCATCTGCTGCCCCTCGCCGCCACGGTCGCCCTGCTCGTGTCACGGCGTGTCAGCATGCTGACCGCCGGAACCGCGGGCATGGCGCTGGCCGCCGGGGTGCTCATGGCGGCCCTGATGGTGGCGCAGCCGAGCGGCGCCACCGCTCCGGACTGGCTGGCCCAACTGCCCGGTCTGCTCCCCGCCGTGGCGCTGAAGGCCGGCGAGGGGGCATGGCTGGCGTGGCACGCCATGTCGATCATCGCGGCGGGCCTGCTGTTCCACCGGGCCTTCGAGGCCCGCGCCCTCAAGGCCGAGGCGCAGGTCGAGGCGAAGACACCGGCCGAGCGCCGCCGCGCGGTCTTCGTCGCCTGCCTGCTCGCCGGTCCCTTCGCCGAATCGGTGACCGGGTTCGGCGTCGGGCTGGTCGTGGCGCTCGCCCTGCTGCGCCCGCTGAACCTGCCGCCGGCCCACGCCGCGGCGCTGGGCCTGTTCAGCCAGATGCTCGCCCCCTGGGGCGCGCTGGGTGTCGGCACGCGGGTCGGGGCGGAGCTGATCGGCGTGTCCTTCACCGAGTTGGGGACGGCCAGCGCGGCGCTGATGGTGGTCGTGCTGCCCAGCCTGCTGTTGGTGTTCTGGCGGCTGCTCCACGGCGCCGGACTGACCTCCAGCCTGACCGACCGGGTCCGGGACCTCGCCCTGATGCTGGCGCTGGCCGGGCTGCTTTGGCTGACCAACCGCTTCGTGGCGCCGGAACTGGGCGGCGGGCTGGCAACGGCGGTGCTCCTGCTGGCGGTGGAGGCGCGGCGGCTGCCGCGCGACGCCGCCGGTCTGTCGCGGCTGCTGGCCCTGCTGTGGCCCTATGTGGTCCTGGTCGGCGGGCTGATGGCGACCCGGCTGGTGCCGCCGCTGTCGGGCTGGACGGCGGATTGGCTGGTGCTCGACCCGTTCGGCGGGCTGGCCCCGATGCCCCTGCTGCGCCACCCCTCGACGTGGCTGGTCGCCATCGCCCTGGTCATGCTGGCGGGACTGCCGCGCGGGCGCGCCCTGGCGGTGGCCGGTCCCGCGCTGCGCGCGGCGCTGGTGCCGATGGCGGCGACCCTGGTCTTCGTGGAACTGGCCGCCTTCATGGCCGCCTCCGGCGGGGCAACGGCCTTCGGACAGGCGTGGCAGGCGGTGGCCGGCTCCGCCGCCGTTCTGGCGGTGCCGGTGCTGGGGGCGGCGACGGGGATGCTGACCGGCTCCAACACGGCGTCGAACGCCTTGATGATGCACATCCAGGTCAATCTGGCGTCGGGCAGCGGCCTGCCGCTGATCGCCGCCGCCGCCATCCAGGTGGTGGCCGGCAGCGTCTGCACGCTGCTCACCCCCGGCCGGATCGTTCTGGCCTCCAGCCTCCTGGGGCTGACCAAGGCGGAGTCGGCGATCTACCGGCTGGCCCTTCCCATCGGCGTCGCCTCCACGGCGTCGCTGCTCCTCGTCGTCACCGCCTGGGTCTGGCTCGTGTAGGGATCAGTCCTGGGGTTCCGGCTCCGTCGCGCGGTCGGGGAACAGTTCCTCCACCCGCACGCCGGACTCCCGGCAAATGCGGGCCAGCCGGTCGGAGGGCAGGGCGTCGGTGACGAAGGTGTGGACCTGCGAGATGTGGCCGATGCGCACCGGGGCGGTGCGCTCCAGCTTGCTCCGGTCGGCGACCAGGATGACGTGGCGGGCGTTCGCCATGATCGCCTGCGACACCCGCACCTCGCGGTAGTCGAAGTCGAGCAGCGCCCCGCTCTCGTCGATGGCCGATGCGCCGATCACCGCGAAATCGGCCATGAACTGGTTGAAGAAGTCGATGGCGGCCTCGCCGACGATGCCGCCGTCCGACCGCCGCACCACGCCGCCGGCCACGATCACCTCGATGTGCGGCTCGGGGCGCAGCAGGTTGGCGACGTTGATGTTGTTGGTGATGACCACCAGCCCGCTCCGCCCCTGGAGGGCGCGGGCGACCTCCTCCGTCGTCGTGCCGATGTTGATGAAGAGGGAGGAGCTGTCGGGCACCAGTTCCGCGGCGCGGCGGCCGATGGCGCGCTTCTCGTCCTGGGCGATCAGCCGCCGCGCCTCGTAGCCGAGATTCTCCACCCCCGATCCGGCGACGGCGCCGCCATGCACCCGCTGGAGCAGCCGACGGTCGCACAGCTCGTTCAGGTCCTTGCGGATGGTCTGCGGCGTGACGTTGAAGCGGGCGGCCAGATCGTCGACCAGCACGCGCCCCTGCGTGCGGGCCAGCGCCAGGATGTCGGTCTGCCGGGGTGTCATGATGTCCATGGCGGCATTCAAGCGGACCGCCGCTTCGCTCGCAAGTTCATTCGAAAGCAGGACAGCGCGATCCACCCCTGCGCTCAGAGTCTCTCCCCGTTGGACCCGAAGAGATGCGCGGTTTCGCCCCGCAGGTTCAAGCGCAACCGCTCGCCCGCCTCCACCGCCCGGTCGCCGTCGAGGCGGACCAGGAGCTTTTGCCCGTCCTCCAGCGCGGCGTGGCAATGCGTCTCGCCGCCCAGCCGCTCCACCGCCAGGATGGTGGCGAACAGCCAGGCCCCGCCATCGGCCAAACCGACATGCTCCGGCCGCACACCCAGGGTCAGCGGCGTGCCCGCCGGCGGCGCGGCGCCGTCCACAGCGATGTCCAGAGACACCCCGCCGGGCAGCCACACCCGCACCGACCCGTCCACCCGACCCTCCGAAACCACATCCAGGAAATTCATGGCCGGCGAGCCGATGAAGCCGGCGACGAAGCGGTTGCGCGGACGGTGGTACAGCTCCAGCGGCGTGCCGGCCTGCTCCACCCGTCCGGCGTTCAGCACGACGATGCGGTCGGCCAGGGTCATCGCCTCCACCTGATCGTGGGTCACGTAGATCATGGTGGCGCGCAGGTCCGCCTTCAGCTTGGCGATCTCCAGGCGCATCTGGACGCGCAGGCCGGCGTCGAGGTTGGACAGCGGCTCGTCGAACAGGAAGACCTGCGGCTCGCGCACGATGGCCCGCCCGATGGCGACCCGCTGGCGCTGCCCGCCAGACAGGTCGCGCGGCTTGCGGTCGAGCAGATCCTCGATCTGCAAGAGCCGGGCGGCGGCGCGCACCCGCTCCGCGATGGTCCCCTTGTCGGTACGCGCCAGGGTCAGGCCGAAGGCCATGTTGTCGTAGGCGGTCATGTGCGGGTAGAGCGCGTAGGACTGGAAGACCATGGCGATGCCGCGCGCCGCCGGAGGCCGGTCGTTCACCCGCTGCCCGCCGATGGACAGGTCCCCGCCGCTCGGCTCCTCCAGCCCGGCGATCAGCCGCAGCAGGGTGGACTTGCCGCAGCCGGACGGGCCGACGAAGGCGACGAACTCGCCGTCCGCGACCTCCAGATCGACGCCGTGGATGACCTCGATCCGCCCGAAGCTCTTGCGCACCCCGCGCAGCGTGACTCCCGCCATCGCCCTACCCCTTCACAGCGCCGGCCGTCAGGCCGGAGACGATCCGCCGCTGGAACAGCAGCACCAGCCCGATCAGCGGCACCGTCACCACCACCGACGCCGCCATGATCCGGCCCCAGGGCAGTTCGTACTGGCTGGCCCCCGACATCAGCGCGATCGCCACCGGCACGGTGCGCGCGTCGTCGGTCAGGGTGAAGGTCAGGGCGAACAGGAACTCGTTCCAGGCGGCGATGAAGGCGAGCAGCCCGGTCGCCGCCAGCGCCGGCCCCATCAGCGGCAGGAACACCCGCGTCACGATCACGAAGGGACCGGCGCCGTCCACCATGGCGGCCTCCTCCAGCTCCTTCGGCAGCTCGCGCATGAAGGTCGTCAGAACCCAGACGGTGAAGGGCAGCGTGAAGATCAGGTAGGACAACACCAGCGAGCCGATCCGGTTGTAGAGGCCAAGCCAGCGCACCAGCTCGAA
>NZ_WHOR01000143.1:0-14520 GCF_013340925.1 Azospirillum formosense | reverse complement strand
AGCTCGAACAGGGCCAGGATGTCCTCGCGGGTCCAGCGCCGGGCGGTGGTGGAGGCGGCGGCAGTGGAATCCGCGGTCTGCATGGCGGTGTCGGGCATGGTCGGTCCTCGGGAAAAAACGAATCAGAGAAGGGTATCGGCGGCGTCGCGGATCGCGGCGTAGGCGCGGTCCAGCTGCCCGTCCGTCACGCAGTAGGGCGGCAGCAGGTATATCACGGGGCCGAGCGGGCGCAGCAGCAATCCCCGCTCCAGGAAGAAGCGCTTCAGCGTCTGCCCGACCGCGGCGGTGTAGCCCTGCGCGTCGGTCACCTCGATGGCGGCGATGGTGCCAAGGACGCGCCCGCGCGACAGCTTGGGGTGGCTGGACAGCTCGGCGATGGCGGCGCGGTGTCGCGCCTCGATGCGCGCGAGATTGGCGGCGGTCTCCGCCGACCTGGTCAGGTCGAGCGAGGCCAGGGCCGCGGCGCAGCCCAGCGGGTTGGCGGTGAAGCTGTGGCCGTGGGCGAAGGCGCGATCGAAGCCGGCGCCGAGGAACGCCTCGTAGATCGAAGCGCCGCAGGCGGTGACCGACAGCGGCAGGAAACCACCGGTCAGGCCCTTGGACAGGCAGATCAGGTCCGGGGCGACTCCGGCCTTATGGCTGGCGAACAGGGTACCGGTGCGGCCGAAGCCGGTCATCACCTCGTCGAAGATCACCAGACCGCCGGCCGCCCGCACCCGCGCCGCCATGGCCCGCAGGAACTCCGGACGGCAGAAACGCATCCCGGCGGCGCCCTTGACCAGCGGGTCGATGATGACGGCGACCAGTTCCGCCCCGTTGGCGGCCAGCCAGCGGTCGAGCCAGTCCAGCGCCGCGGCCTCCTTGGCCTCGACCTCCGGGTCGGCGTCCCAGGTGGCGGGGTAGGGCATGCGGTCCACGGCGAAGAGCAACTCGTGGAACGGCTCGTAGAAGCCGGAGCCGACCCCCGCCGCCATGGCGCCGAAGGTGTCGCCGTGGTAGCTGCCCTCGAAGGCGAGGAAGCGGCGGCGCTGCCCTTCGCCCTTGTTGCGCCAGAACTGCCAAGCGAGCTTCAGCGCCACCTCCACCGCGGTCGAGCCGTTGTCGGAGTAGAAGACGCGGTCGAGGTCGCCCGGCAGCACCTCCGCCAGACGGGCGGCGAGGCGGGCGGCGGGGCTGTGGGTGAAGTCGGCGAAGATCACCTGCTCCAGCCGGTGCGCCTGCTCCGCGATGGCCCCGGCGATGGCCGGGTGGGCGTGGCCGTGCAGGTTGACCCACCAGGAGGAGATGAGGTCCAGGATTTCCCGCCCGTCCTCGGTGAACAGGCTCACGCCTTTGCCGTGGGTCACGGCCAGCGGCTCCGGCGCGGTCTGCGCCTGGGTGAAGGGGTGCCAGACGTGGCGGCGGTCCAGGGCGATGGTGTCGGTCATGGAAACACGCTGTCGAAGGAAGGGATGAGCGCCGCCGCCTCGGCGACGGTTTCGGCGTCGAGCCGGGGCAGGGTGGGAATCTCGGCCAGGACGCGGACCTTGCCGAATCGCTCGATGGCGGCGCGGTTGCCGGGGTTGGGCGGGCCGTTCAGCACCACCCCGGCCACCGCCAGCCCACGCGCCCGCAGCGCCTCCAGGCTGAGCAGCGTGTGGTTGATGGTGCCGAGCGTGCTGCGCGCCACCAGCACCACCGGCAGGCCGAAGCGGGCGATCAGGTCGATGATGAAGACGTCCTCCGTCACCGGCACCATCAGCCCGCCGGCCCCCTCCACCACCAGCGGACGGTCGGTGTCGGGCAGGGCCAGGGCGCCGGGGTCGATGGCGACGCCCTCCAGCTCCGCCGCGGCGTGGGGGGACAGCGGCTCGGCCAGCGCGCAGGCGGGCGGATGCACGCGTTCCGCAGGCAGGGCGGCGAGGGCGGTCACGGTGGGGGTGTCGCCCGGCTCGTCCTTCAGGCCGGTTTGCAGCGGCTTCCAATAGGCGGCGTCCCAGGCCCGCGCGAGGCACGCGGAGACCAGCGTCTTGCCGACGCCCGTGTCGGTGCCGGTGACGAACACCCCGCGGGGCTGGGCGCCGTCCTTGCGGAACAGGCCGTAGGCGATGTGGTGGGTCATGGTCACTCCTTCCGGCCGCTCCAGCCGGCGCAGCACGCGGCGCAGGGCGCCCGGCGGCAGGGGGCGGCGGCCCTCCGCCGGCAGATGGGCGCCGATGCCCTTCAGTTCGGCCAGGAACTCCAGCCCGTCGGTGTGATGGCGGAGCAGCCGCTCCTCCTCCACCGATCCGCTGCCCCCGGCGGGCCACAGCCGGTCGAGGGTGTGGCGGGTGGGGTAGATGGGCACTCCGGCCTCCAGCCCCAGCGCGTGGTGGGCCTCCCGCCATTCACGGAAGCTGTCGGCGGCGAGCGTGGCGACGGCGATGCGCCCGCCCGGCGCCAGCAGCCCCGCCCAGCGCGCCAGCGCGGCGGCGGGATCGCGGAACCATTGCAGGGCGAGGCTGGAGACGATGAGGTCGAAGGGACCGTCGAGGTCCGGCTGTTCCCCGTCCAGAGTCCGGAAGGCGGAGTCGGTCGGGTCGCCCAGCGCGGCGCGGCAACGCGCCAGCATGTCCGGCGACAGGTCGGTGAGCAGCCAGTCCGCCGGCCCGATCCGCTCGCGCAGGGCGCGGCTGAGGAAGCCGGTGCCGCAGCCGATCTCCAGCACGCGGGGGCGGGGCGGCAAGGGCAGGCGGGCGACGCGCTTCGCCAGACGCTCCGCCGCGATGCGCTGCACGGCGGCGTGCGCCTCGTAGCGGGGGGCGGCCTTGCCGAAGGCGGCGGCGATGGCGGCCTTGCGCGGGTCGGCGGTCATGCCGTCAGTCCGGCGGCGAAGGCGGCGATCCGCTCCGCGCACCAGCCCGGCGCGGTCAGCGGAAGCAGGTGCCCGCCATCCGGGTGCCACGCGATGTCAATTCCGGCCAACGCCTGTTCGGTCATGTCCGGCGGGACGATGGAGTCCTGCACCCCCGCCAGGGCCAGCGCCGGGCTGGTGAGCGCAGCGCGGGCGTCCCAGTCGCTCAACGCCCGCAGCGCCTCGCCCAGCCGGGCCGCATTCAGCCCTTCGGGCGGCGGGACCTCGCAGCCGCAGCGGCGCAGGAAGTCGGCGGTCACCGCCTCCGGCGCGGTGTGGAAGCGGGCGATCATGCGGTCCAGCAGCCGGCGCGGCGTGGCGGGGGCGAAGCCGTCGCCCTCGGTGAAGCGGGGAAAGCCGTTGACCAGCACCAGCCCGTCCCAGGCGAAGGGTCGCTCATGCAGCAGCCACAGCGCCCCGAAGGAATGGCCGACCGCGACGATGGGGCGCTTGGCGGGAAGCTCAGGAATCGACGGTGGGCCGTAGAAGCCGAGATCCACCGCCACGCTCTCCCCCTCCGGAAGGGCCTCCCGCACACCGTCCCAGACGCCGGGGCCGAATCCCCAGCCATGGACGAAGACGAGCAGCGGCGCGGTCATGCCGGCGTCCAGGCGTCGGCCACCGCGTCCGTCAGCGCCTCCAGATCGGCGTCCGAGTGGGCGGCGGAAAGGGCGAAGCGCAGGCGGCTGGTGCCCGGCGGCACGGTCGGCGGGCGGATGGCGATGCCCAGGATGCCGCGCTCCTCCAGCCGCCGGCTGAGCGCAAGAGCGTCCTCCTCCGCTCCGGTGATGGCCGGGACGATCTGCGTGCTCGACCCCGCCGTGGCGATGCCCAGCCCGTGGAAGGCGGCGCGCAGCCGCTCGGCCATGGCCTGGAGCCGGTCGCGCTCGGCGTCCAGCGCCGGCACGAGGTCGAGGGCCGCGTCCATCGCCCCCAGCACGGCGGGCGGCAGGGCGGTGGCGTAGATCAGCCCGCCGCAGCGGTTCACCAGATAGTCGCAGAGCGCCCTCGACCCCGCCACATAGGCGCCGAAGCCGCCCAACGCCTTGCTGAAGGTGCCCATGGCGAGGTCGACGCGCCCCTCGCCCAGCGCCGCCAGCCCCATGCCGCGCGGGCCGAGCACACCGGTCGCGTGCGCCTCGTCGAGGAACAGGAAGGCGCCGTGCCGCTCCGCCAGCGCGGCCAGCGCCGGCACGTCGGCGCGGTCGCCGTCCATGCTGAAGACGCTTTCCGTCACGATGAAGCGCGCGCCCGGCTCCCCCGCGCGCTGGGCCAGCAGGGTTTCCAGATGGTCGAGGTCGTTGTGGCGGAAGCGGATCTGCCGCACCCCGGCGGCGGCGCAGCCATGGTGCAGGCTGGCGTGGTTCAGCCGGTCGGTGAAGACCAGGGCCTCCGCGCCCAGAAGCTCGCGGTCGAACAGGGCGGGCAGGACCGCGGTGTTGGCCTGCCAGCCGGAATTGAACAGAAGCGCCGCCTCCGTCCCCTTCAGCCGGGCGAGCTTCGCCTCGACCTCCGCGTGAAGCTCCAGCGTGCCGCAGACGAGGCGCGACGCCATCGCTCCCGCGCCCCAGCGCCGCGCCCAGTCGCCGGCGCGCTCCACCAGCCGGGGGTGGGAGGCGAGGCCGAGATAGTCGTTGCTGGAGAAATTCAGCAGCGTCCGCCCGCCGCGCCGGATGCGCCCCGCCCCCTCCGGGCGCACGGGCAGCAGATGGCGGCGCGCGTGGCGCCGGTCGAGGCGGTCGAGATGCTGGCGGAACAGCGGGTCGAGCAGGGACATGATGCGGGCGTGATAGCAGAGCGCGCCGCTGGGGCGAAAGGTCCGATTAGCACAGCTGCCTCGACGCTGTGGTGGCGCTAGACTGGCGCGGCCATGCCGCCCGATCCGCAATTCCACGACCGCCCCGATACCCTGCCGCCCGAGCCCGGCGCCTATGTGCTGCTGATTGCTCTGGACCGGGAGTTGACGCTTTGCCTGCCCGGCAAGCCGGAGCGTGTGCTGGCGCCGGGCCGCTACCTCTATTGCGGCAGCGCGCGGGGGCCGGGAGGCCTGCGGGCGCGGGTCGGGCGCCACTTCCGCCGGGACAAGCCGGAGCGCTGGCACATCGACCGGCTGACCGCGGCGGGCCGGATGCTCGGCGTTTGGATCGTTCCCGGCGGTGACGAATGCGCCCTGGTCGCGGCGCTCTCCGGTCTGCCGGTGCCGGTCCCCGGCTTCGGCAGCAGCGATTGCCGCCGCTGCTCCAGTCACCTGCTGGCGTGGCCGAAAGGGGCGTCAATTCCTTTCCAAAGCCGCAAGCTTGAGGCTTTACGCGGGGTCCGCAGCAGGAATTGAGGCGAATTGCTTGGTTCGACCGCCTTCCGGAGGTTATAGTCCCCCGTCATCGGGAGGCGGGCATGAAGACATCGACCCATAACCGCCGGGATGTCCTCCGGGCTTTCGGGGGCGCCTTTGGGGCCGCGGCCATGCTTCTGACGGCGCCCCAGGCGTTGGGGCAATCGGCACCCTCGGCACCTTCCACTCTTGGATCGCCCGGCTTGGGCGTCGGCGTCCTCTACTGCGGCGACCGCGCGGATTTCGGCTTCAATCAGGCCCATGCGGAGGCCGCCCATGCCCTGACCGGTCTGCCCGGCCTGCGGCTGGAGGAGCGGGAGCATGCCGTCGGCACGCTGGCCGCCACGGCGGAGGAGCTGGTTGGTCCCCAGGGCTGCCGGATCGTCATTGTCACCGCCGCGGGCGACGCCCTGCCGGGGCTGCTGGCCCAGGCCGACGCACACCGCGACACCGTGTTCCTGTTTTCCGGCGCGCCGCTGGACCGCGACCGCCTGCCCATCAACACCGGCTTCTTCGAAGGCTATCTGGAGGAAGCGCAGCACATCTCCGGCCTCGTTGCCGGCTACGCCAGCCGGGCGAAGACGATCGGGCTCGTCGCTTCCCACCCCGCGCCGGACGTGTTGCGTTGCGTGAACGCCTTCGCGCTGGGCGCCCGGCGCGCGGATTCCGCCACCGCCTTGCGTGTCGCCTTCGTCGGCGAGACGGCGACGCCGCGGCAGGTCGCCGAGGCCGCCCGCGCGCTGGCCGAGGGCGGGGCCGACGTGCTGGCCGCCCAGCTCGACGGGGCGCGCCCGGTTTGCGAGGTGGCGGAGGCGCACGGCATCCTGTGCTGCGGCCTGCACACCGACCTGTCGGCCTTCGCGCCGCAGGGCTTCCTGACCGGGGCCGAATGGGCCTGGGAAAAGGCCTATGCCGAGACGGTCGCGCTGATCGCCGCGGGCAAGCCGTGGAAGCATCTGCGCCAGGGCGGCTTCGACCAGGGCTTCGTGCGCAACACCGCCTATGGTCCGGCGGTGGGGGTGGAGGCGCGGGCCCACGCCGACGCGGCGCGGATGCAGCTCGCCAACGGCAACGCCGCCGTCTTCCGCGGGCCGATCCAGGACAACACCGGACGGACGGTGGTCGCCAAGGGCAAGGCCCTTCGCGGCGGCGACGCGGAGCTTGGCCGGATGGTCTGGCTGGCCGACGGCGTCACCGAGGTCGGGCGCTGACCCTCACGCCCCGTTTTGTTCCGTCCAGCCGCAGGCGGCCAGCGCGTCCCGCATGTGCGGCGGAGGCGCCGCCGCCGCGGTGACGGGTTCGCGGTCGAAGGCCATGGTGAAGGTCACCGACCGCGCCAGCAGATGCAGGTTGCCCGGCGGCACGCGCACCGGACCGTAATAGGGCTCTCCCACCAGGGGGCAGCCGATGGCCGCGCTGTGGACGCGGAGCTGGTGGGTGCGCCCGGTCCGCGGACGCAGCTCCAGCCATGCTTTTCCGTTGCCGGTTCCCAGCACCCGGTACTGGGTGACGGCGGGCTGGCCGGTGGGGTGCGTCACGATGTTCCAGGCACCGGGGATCAGCAGCTTCAGCAAGGGGAGGTCGATCACCCCCTCCGCCTCCTCCGGGATGCCCTCGCTGACCGCCCAATAGGTCTTCTCGACATGGCCGGCGGCGAACATGTCGCCCAGCCGCTTCAACGCCCAGAGCGACCGGCCGAGCACGAGGCAACCCGCCGTGTCGCGGTCCAGCCGATGGGCCAGCCGCGGCGGCGTGCCGTCCTCCTCGGCCAGGAAAGGCAGGTAGAGGTCGAGATGGTCGGTGATCCGCCCGGCCTTGTGCACGGCCAGCCCGGCGGGCTTGTCGATGATGAAGACGTCCTCGTCCTCGTGCAGGATTCGGGCGCGCAGCGTGGCGGGGGTGAAGGTGGTACCGGAGTCGCTCATGGGCGCCACCCAAGCACGGCGCGGGGGGAGGGGCAAGCCCGCCGGCTGTTTCGCACCGCGGAACCCGATCGGCGCACGGCCTGTTGCCCAACGGGCGGCGCCGTGGACAAGTCTGGACCCATGCCGCCGCGCCGCCCATCTTACGGAATGACGAGTCACCGTGGCGAAGGGATACGGGCGATGGGTGAACGCGACAATCTGCCGACGCAGCAGCGGTCCACCCAGACCGAGGTGGACGACTTCCTGAGCCGTGTGGCGGCCCTTCCACGGGCAACGGGGGGGCCGCGCGGGCGTCTGATGTTCGCCATGGACGCCACGGCCAGCCGCGAGCCGACCTGGGACCGCGCCTGTCAGATCCAGGGCGAGATGTTCCAGGCGACCTCCGCGCTGGGCGGCCTGGACATCCAGCTCGTCTATTACCGCGGATTCCGCGAATGCCAGGCCAGCCCCTGGGTCGGCAACGCGCAGGACCTGCTGCGGCGGATGACCGCGGTGTCCTGCATGGCCGGCCAGACCCAGATCGCGCGGGTGCTGGGGCATTGCATCAAGCAGACGCGGGACCGCAAGGTCAACGCGCTGGTCTTCGTCGGCGACTGCATGGAGGAGGATGTCGATCAGCTCGCCCATCAGGCGGGCCAGTTGGGGATGTTGGGCGTCCCGGTCTTCATCTTCCACGAGCGGGGGGACCTGATCGCCAAGCGCGCCTTCCAGACCATCGCGCGGCTGAGCGGTGGGGCCTATTGCCCGTTCGACGGCTCGTCCGCCCAGCAATTGCGGGACCTGCTGAGCGCGGTCGCCGTCTACGCGGCGGGTGGCCGGGCGGCTTTGGAGCATTACAGCCGCGGGCGGGGCGACGCGGTGCGTCTGCTCACCAGCCAGATCGGGAGCGGTCAGGGGGGACGCGGGGGCCAAAGCCATGCATCATAATGCAGGACCAGGCTAGAGATGGGGCAGAGCGGGATGTTTGGGTTTTTTCTCCTGGGCATCGCGCTGGTGGCCGGCCTCGCCATGCTGGCCCGCGTCTTCGTGTCCGCGGACCCGCGCACGCTGGCCACGGCGGTGCGCTATGGCGGCATCGCGCTGGCGGCCGTGACGGTCGTCATCCTGACCCTGACCGGGCGTCTGGGCACCGCCATGATGCTGGGCGCGCTGGCCTTTCCGCTGCTGACGCGGTGGCGGACGTTGCGCGACGCCTTTCGTCCGTCATCCTACGGGTCCGCGGGGAGCGGACAGACCTCACAGATCGAGACGCTCTATCTGCGGATGACGCTGCAGCACGACACCGGCGCGATGGCGGGGGAGGTGCTGCACGGGCCGTGGCGCGGGCGGACGCTGGAGTCGCTGACCCTGGGGCAACTGCTGGCGCTGCTGGACGATTGCCGACGCGACGATCCGCAATCGGCCTCCGTCCTGGAAGCGTGGCTGGAGCGTTCCCACCCCGGCTGGCAAACCGCCGAAGATCAATCCGCTGGAAGCGCGAACAATTCCGGTTCGAAGGACAGTGGCGGTGGTCGTGGCGGCGGTTCTATGACCCGCGACGAGGCCTATGATATTTTGGGGTTGTCGCCCGGCGCCACACCCGAACAGGTAAAGGACGCCCACCGACGGCTGATGATGAAAGTGCACCCAGATCATGGGGGGTCCACCTATTTGGCGGCCAAGATCAACCAAGCGAAGGATTTGCTGCTGCGCAACTAACCTTTTGCCGGGTTACGGAAGGGGAGTTGCGTCACCGAATCGCCTGTGGCAGAAAGCTGGACGAGCGTTTTGCAAACCTGCGAATCGTCTCCATATTCGAAGTATTTCCTCAAGCAACCACAAGAGAACCCCAATGCGAAAGCCTGTGCGCAAGGTGGTGTTCCCCGTCGCCGGTCTCGGTACGCGCTTTCTGCCGGCCACCAAGGCGATTCCGAAGGAAATGCTGCCTTTGGTCGACCGGCCTCTGCTTCAGCATGCCGTGGAAGAGGCGCGGGCCGCCGGCATCGAGGATTTCGTGTTCGTCACGGGCCGCAGCAAACGCGCCATCGAAGACCATTTCGACGCCGACACGGAACTGAACCGCACCCTTGAGGAGCGCGGCAAGCTGGACGCCCTCGAGGTGGTGCGCGACAGCGAGATCGCCCCGGGCCGCTGCTTCTACACGCGCCAGCAGGTCCCGCTGGGCCTGGGCCATGCGGTGTGGTGCGCGCGGGCGGTGATCGGCAACGACCCCTTCGCCATCGTCCTGCCCGACGACTTCGTCCAGGGCGACACCCCCTGCCTGAAGCAGATGGTCGACGCCTACAACGAGGTGGGCGGCAACGTCGTCGCCGTCGTGGACGTCCCGCGTGAGCGGACCAGCAGCTACGGCATCCTCGACGTCGAGAAGGACGACGGCCGTCTGGCCACCGTCCGCGGCCTCGTCGAGAAGCCGAAGCCGGAAGAGGCGCCCTCCACCCTGTCGATCATCGGCCGCTACATCCTGCAGCCGGAGGTGTTCGATCATCTGGAGAAGCAACAGCGCGGCGCCGGCAACGAGATCCAGCTGACCGACGCCATGGCCAAGCTGATCGGCACGCAGCCCTTCCATGGCCTGCGCTTCGAAGGCACCCGCTACGACTGCGGCGACAAGGTCGGCTTCATCGAGGCGACGCTGGCCCACGCGCTGCGGCGTCCGGACATGGCCGACAAGGTCCGCGACATGCTGCGCAAATACTGCTGAGGCGGAAAACGGATGATGCATCCGGCCTGCGGGGAGGGGCGTCGCCCTTTTCCCGTCGGCCGGATGCTTTCAGCGGCCGCCGGCGGCCCGGCGGGGAGGCCGCGCGGCTTCGTCCGGCGGGGCGGAGCGGCGGAAGGTGCTGAGTTCGGGGATGCGGTTCACCGACAGGCCGGCGACTCGGCAGGGCACCACCTCCAACACCTGGAATCCGGCCTTGCGCGGGTAGCGGGCGCTGACGCGCTCGCGCACCTCCCGCTCCGTTTCGGCGGTCAGAAGACAGCGGCGGATGCCCACCCAGCCGCGTTGCCCGGTCATGACGGTGGCTTCGCTCGGCAGGTGACGCACCGCGGCTTCCCAGAACCGGCCTGGACGGGGCTCGGAGCGGTCGAACACGTGATAGCGCACGATCGGCGCCGCCTGCCTCGCCTCCAGCTCGTTCAGGGCGGCCTGCATGTCCTGTTCGGCCTTCAAGGCGCGTTTCTCGGCCTCGGCGTGCTTCTGGGCGACCTGGGAATAGGCGGCGGCGATGTCCTCCACGTCCTTCCCAACCTCCTCCATCTTCTCGCGGATGCGCAGCTGGGCCTGCCGCAAGCCTTCCAACTGCCGCCGCCAATAGCGGTTTGACAGCACCGTCAGCACCATCAGCCCAAGGCTGAGATAGAGCATCATGCCGGTCATGCCGCCGCTCCTTCCGCGTCGGTGTCGGGCGCCTGGGCGAGCGGGACGACCAGGGTCGGCAGGACGCCGTTCTTCACGGTGAAGGAGACGCGCGCCATCGCCGCCGCCTGCTCGACGGAATAGGTCCAGACATGGGCGACGTTGGGGTAGCTCCAGATCTGGCGGGCGAAGATCACGTCGCGCCGTTCGATGGCGGGGAACTCGTCCTGAACGGTAAGCCGGGCCCAGAAACAACCGGCCTCCTCACCGTCGCCCAGCTCATGGACGAACTCCACCTTGGTCAGTTCCAGCGCCCTGATCTCCGACAGCGCCTTCTGCCGTCGCCCGTTGCATTCGGTGGTGCGGGCCTGGAAGGCGGTCATTTCCTCCCGCCGCTGCTCCAGCTTGCGGGTCCATTCGCCCAGCGCCGTCTTCTTCCGGTCGTGCTGGCGCATCATCATGGTCTGGCGCGCCTTCTCCGACGTGATCTGCCCGACGTCGATGACGATGGACAGGCCGAGCGCCGCGGCGCTGGTGACCAGCAGAAGCATGCCCAGGAACTCGGCCGATAGAACCATTGGTGTACCTTATGGTTGCGGCGGAAGCTTGGTGTTGTCTTCATTGAGGACCGGGTTTCACGGCTTGGCACCGCGGTATTCCGTCGCACGGTGCGCCGGATGCAGACAGGAATATGTCGCGCGGTTGCAACAAACGGTCGATCGGGCTGAATTCCATTGATCTTTTCGGACCCATGCGCAAGCGTTCGGCCAGAATGTCGCAGTGCTTGGACACAGTCCTGAAATGTTGCGCACCCCTGGTCACAGGACTGACATCTCCACCGTTTGAAGGGAGGACCCATGCTGGACCTGATGACTCGCAGCGACGAGGCGCTGGACACCATCCGCCGCACCTTTCCGGTGGCGCTCGGCGATTACGCGATGCCGGCCGGGGGCACCGGGCTGGTGGTCATCGACGAGGTGAAGGGATTCGCCGCCGTCGGTTGCGGTCCGCTCGCCCCGGCGGCACCGAACGCCCAGGTCGACCGCATGATCGCCGAGACGGACCGTCTGGCCCGCCGCTTTGCCGGGGCGGGCTGGCCGATCTGCGTCTCGCTGGACCGCCACGCCCCCGACAAGCCGGAACCGCCCTATCCCCCGCACTGTCTGATTGGCACCGGCCATGACGAGTTGGTGTCCGAACTGGCCTGGCTCGAGTCGGAGCCGTCGGCGACCCTCATCGCCAAGGACTGCATCAATTTCTTCATCGGCGCGACCGAACTGGGCGCGGATGGCAAGGCCGGGCGCAACCGGCTGGTGGACTGGGTGAACGGCAACCGGCTGGTGTCGGTCGTCACGGTCGGCATCTGCACCGACGTGTGCGTGATGGATTTCGTCCTGACCCTGCTGTCCGCGCGCAACCACGGCATGATGCCGACGCTGAGGGACGTGGTGGTCTACGAGCCGGGCTGCGCCACCTACGACCTGCCGGCGGAGACGGCGCGGGACCTCGGCCTTCCGGAGACGGCGGCCCATCCGCAGGAGCCGGCGCACCATATGGGCCTGTACATGATGGCGTCGCGCGGCGCGTTGCTGGCCGACACGCTGCGCTGAGAGACGCCGGATCAGGGCTTTCGCTTTTTCCCGACGGTTCTGGTAGCATCCCTGCGTGGCAAGGGTCCCGATCGTTCAACCGGCGTGCGATGCCGGCAGCAACGGCTGGACGGCGCGGAGACGTCGCACGTGGAAGAGCGGTATCTGAGGGCGATCCGCAACGCGCTGGTCAAGCATCAGCAGTGGCTGACGCGCGACCCCAGCATGAAGGGACGCTGCGCCGACCTCAGCTTCCACAACCTGTCGGGCCTGGGGCTGCGCCGCATCAACCTCAGCAGCGCCAAGCTCAGCGGGGCGAACCTGAACAGCGCCCGTCTGTCGGGGGCCGTTCTGTCGCGCACCGACCTGTTCGGCGCTGATCTGTCCAAGGCCGACCTCACCGGCGCGTCGCTGGAGGGTGCCGACCTGCGCGGCGCGCGGGTGGAGGGCGCCTTGATGGAGGAGGCCAACCTGCGCGGCGCCGACCTGCGCAAGGGCATGATGCTGGGGACGGAAGAACGCAAGCCGGCGGGCAACGCCGACGGCAGCACCACCTTCATCGGGTCCAAGATGGCCCGCGCCATCCTGTCCGACGCGCGTCTGGCGCAGTGCGACTTTTCCGGCTGCGATCTCTGCGGCGCGACCTTTTCCGGCAGCGACATGACCGGAACGATCCTGATCGGCGCCAATCTGATCGGCGCGGTGATGGAGCGGGTGGAGATGCAGGGCGCCCTGCTGTGCGGCGCCCGGCTGGACGACGAGTTGCGCCAGACGCTGGAGCGGCGCGGCATCGACGTTGACGGCACCGGGCTGGTCAGCCTCGCCGGGCGGATGGCCGACAGCATTTCCGCCCACCAGCTTTGGGTCGAGCGCAACGCCGCCGCCGGCCTGCGGCTGGAGATGCAGCGCGTCGACCTGCGCGGTTACAACTTCGCCAACCAGCTCTTGGCCGGCAGCGTGATGCGCTTCTGCGGGCTGCGCGGGGCGGATTTCTCCGGGGCGAAGCTGGTCATGGCGGATCTGTCCTACTGCGACCTGCGCGAGGCGGACTTCACCAGCGCCGACCTGTCCGGCTGCAACCTGCGCGGTGCCAATCTGGCGGGGGCCAAGCTGTGGCGGGCGCGGCTGCGTCCGGTGGACCTCGCCGGGGACGGCAGCCGCCTGTGGCCGACCAACCTCGCCGAGGCCAGCCTGACCGGCGCCGATCTGCGCGACACCAGCCTCGCCCGCGCGATCCTCCACGGCACCGACCTGACGCGCATCCGCGCCACCACGGAGACTCTGCGCGGTGCCGACCTGAGCTTCGCCGTCGGGGTCGAACCGCAATACGCTTGAGGGTGGTTACGAGGCGTCCGCCACCCGGATGCGGCCCCGGATGATGCCCTCGCGCGCCTCCTCCAGCCGGTCCTTGATGGCGGGGGTGACCAGCGCGCGGTTGTTGTCGTCCAGCGCGTAATCGACGCCGCGCTCGGCCAGCCCCAGGGCGCGCGAACCGGGAGTCCAGGCGCCGCTGCGGCCTTCCCCGAAGGCGCGCTCCACCGCCAGATCCACCCGTTTCAGCATCGAGGTCAGGATGGTGCCGGGGTAGAGGTGGTTCTGGTTGCTGTCCACCCCGATGGCGAGGCGCCCGCCATCCTTGGCCGCTGCGAAAATGCCGAAGTTGGACACGCCGGCCCCGGCGAACACCACATCGGCGCCGCGCTGGAACTGGGCCTTCGCCACCTCGGCCCCGGTGGTCGGGTCGTTGAAGGCGGCGGGGGTGGTGCCGACGAAATTGACCAGCAGGCCGATGTCCGGGCGGGCGTGGCGGGCGCCCTGCTGGAAGCCGGCGATGAATTTGCGGATCAGCGGGATGTCCAGCGCCCCGATGAAGCCGACGGTTCCCGTCCGCGAGGCCATGGCCGCCAGCATGCCGACGAGGAAGGACCCCTCCTGCTCCTTGAAGGTCACGGACTGGACGTTTGGCGCCTCCACCACCGCATCGACCAGGGTGAAGCGGACGGCGGGATGCTTCGGCGCGAGGCTGGCCAGCGGCGCGGCGTAGTAGAAGCCGATCAGCGCGAGGTCGGTCACGCCGCGGCGCAGCAGGGCGGCCACCGCCTGCTCGAACTGCGCCGTGCTGGCCGGCAGATAGTCGCGGTAGGCGACCCCGGTGGCCTCCTTGAACCGCTCCGCCCCGGTGAAGGCACCCTCGTTGAAGCTCTTGTCGAACTTTTGCCCCACCGCGTAGAGCAGCCCTGGCGCGAAGTCCTGCGCCCATGCCGGAGCGGTGAGCGTGGCGAGGCCGGCGGCGCCCAGCGCCAGGACGGAACGGCGGGAGGGATGGATCGTCATCGGGCGGGCTCGGCGGGTGGGGGGTTCGGCCACCGACTGTCTTTATTGAAATACTGATGCGGCGCAGGGCCCACCACTGTGGGTAGCGGGCGGTGCCGTCTGACTGGCGA
>NZ_WHOR01000142.1:0-14618 GCF_013340925.1 Azospirillum formosense | reverse complement strand
CCCCACCCTCGCCCCCGCCTTCGACGTGGAGCGCGTCCGCGCCGACTTCCCCATCCTGTCGCGCAGCGTGCACGAGCGGAAGGGCAAGCCCGGCAAGCCGCTCGTCTATCTGGACAGCGCCGCCTCCGCGCAGAAGCCGCGGCAGGTCATCGACGCCATGACCCGCTTCCTGGAGGAGGATTATTCCAACATCCACCGGGGCGTCCATTTCCTGTCGCAGACCGCGACCGACCAGTTCGAGGAGGCCCGCCGCAAGGTTGCCCGCTTCCTGAACGCCCCGTCGGAGCGCAACATCGTCTTCACCCGCAGCGCGACCGAGGCCGTCAACCTCGTCGCCCACAGCTATGGGCGGTCCTTCCTGTCGGAAGGCGACGAGATCATCGTCTCGGTCATGGAGCACCACGCCAACATCGTGCCGTGGCAGCTCCTCCAGATGGACAAGGGCATCCGCATCAAGGTCGTCCCGGTGGACGAGCACGGGGTGCTGGACCTGAACGCCTACGAGGACCTGCTGTCCGACCGCACGAAGCTGGTGGCGATGACCCACTGCTCCAACGTGCTGGGCACGGTGACTCCGGCCAAGATCATCGCCCGCATGGCGCACGAGCGCGGCGTGCCGGTGCTGTTCGACGGCAGCCAGGCCGCGGTGCACGGCGTGGTGGACGTCCAGGACATCGACGCCGACTTCTACATCATGACCGGCCACAAGCTCTACGGCCCGACCGGGACCGGCGTGCTGTACGGCAAGTACGACCTGCTGAAGAAGATGCCCCCTTATCAGGGCGGCGGCGACATGATCGAGAGCGTCAGCTTCGAGGGCACCACCTTCAAGGCCCCGCCGGCCCGCTTCGAGGCCGGCACGCCGGCGATCACCGAGGTCATCGGGCTGGGCGTGGCGCTGGACTACATGGAGACGCTGGGCCGCGAGGCCATCGCGGCGCACGAGCACGACCTGCTCCAGTACGCCACGCAGCAGCTCTCCCAGATCGACGGCCTGCGCATTTACGGCACCGCGCCGGGCAAGGGTCCGATCATCTCCTTCACGCTGGAGGGCGTGCACCCGCACGACCTCGGCACCATCGTGGACCAGTACGGCGTGGCCGTCCGCGTCGGCCGCCACTGCGCGGAGCCGCTGATGGAGCGTTTCGGGGTCGGCGCCACGGCGCGGGCCAGCTTCGCCCTTTACAACACGCGGGCGGAAGCCGACGCTCTGGTCGAATCGGTGATCGCGGTGAAGGAGTTCTTCGGAGCATGATGGACGAACTGCGCGAGCTGTACCAGGAAGTGATCCTGGACCACGGCAAGAACCCCCGGAACTTCCGGCATCCCGACGATGCCAACCGGGAGGCCAAGGGCGAGAACCCCATGTGCGGCGACCGCTTCATGGTCTATCTGAAGCTGAAGGACGGGGTGGTGGAGGACGTGGCCTTCCAGGGCCGCGGCTGCGCCATCTCCACCGCCAGCGCGTCCATGATGACCGAGGTGGTCAAGGGCAAGACCGAGGCGGAGGCCAAGGCCCTGTTCGAGACCTTCCACGACCTCTGCACCAAGGACGACCACGAACACGGCGACCACGGTCCGGTGGACGAGGACGCCATGGAACGGCTGATGGTGCTGTCCGGCGTCCGTCAGTTCCCGGTGCGCGTGAAATGCGCCACCCTCGCCTGGCACGCGATGAACGCGGCCATCGAAGGCGAGGACAAGGCGAGCAGCGAGTAAGTTGCAGGAAACGGTGAAACGCGATGCCCGATGACGCGATCTCCAAGGAAGCCGACGCCGCGGAGGCCAGGCCGATGAACCAGACCGAAGCGGACATGGCCGCGGCCAAGGCCGCCTACGACCCGCGCGCCGCGCTGAGCGAGGCGGTGATCTCGGCGCTGAAGAGCTGCTACGACCCGGAAATCCCCGTGGACATCTGGGAGCTCGGCCTGATCTACCGCGTCGACATCGGCCCGAACAACGAGGTCGAGATCGACATGACCCTGACCAGCCCCATGTGCCCGGTGGCCGGCGAACTGCCGATGCAGGTGCAGCAGGCGGTTGAGTCCGTCGAGGACGTCACCACATGCAAGGTGGAACTGGTTTGGGAACCGCCCTGGCGCCAGGACATGATGTCCGAGGTCGCGCGGGTCCAACTGGACATGTTTTAAGGAGGCGAAGATCCCCATGGCCACGGCTTCTACGGCTTCTCTCCCCAAGGCCCTTTCCATCACCGACGCCGCCGCGGAGCGCGTGCGGATGCTGATGGCGAAGGCGACGGACGACTACATCGGCCTGCGCATCGGCGTGAAGGCGAAGGGCTGCTCCGGCCTCAGCTACGACGTGCAGTACGCCAAGGAAAAGATGAAGTTCGACGAGGTGGTGGAGGACAAAGGCGTCACCGTCCTGATCGATCCCGCCGCCGTGATGTTCCTGATCGGCAGCGAGATGGACTACGTCGACGACAAGTTCCAGACCGGCTTCGTCTTCAAGAACCCGAACGAGAAAGGCCGCTGCGGCTGCGGCGAGAGCTTCCACGTCTGAGCGGACACGGAAGGAGGGCGCCTATTCCTTGGCGGGCGCAGGCGCTCCCCGTTCCCGATAGGACAGCAGATCAGGCGCCGCATCCGGTGTGGGATTGCGCTCCAGATCGGCGATCAGCGCTTTCATCTCACCGATTTCGCGCACCTGCGCCTCGATGATGCGATCCGCCAGTTCGCGTACCCGCGGGTCGCGAATGTGGGCGCGCTCGCTGGTCATGATCGCGATGGAATGGTGCGGGATCATCGCCTTCATGTAGGACACGTCGTCCACGGTCTCCTGGCTGCGCACCAGCCACAGCGCCCCGGCGAACACCACGACTCCCGCTGCGACAATAGCGATGTTGGTGGCGGTGTTCCTGTACATGGTCCACATGAAGGCGATCATGATGATCGCCATCGTGGCCCCCATCACCACGGCCATCCAGGTCCGCGTCTGGCTGTAGAACACATGGTCGAGGGCATAGGTGTTCAAATACATCAGCCCGAACATCACGACCGTCGAGACCGCGATCATCGCCGAAAAGCGCCAATAGCTCATGACCTCTCGCTCCGCCGTCAAGCCCCATGACTGCGAACAGCGAACGGCAATCATCGTCCCGCCGGGAATGGCGCCCCTGTCCAACGCCCCTTCCCGTCCCCACTCTCCATGCTAGAGTCCGTCCCCGCGACGCCGACACGACCAAAACAAGGTTAGAGAAAAGCCCCATGGACAAAGGCACGCCCAAGGCCATCCGCCTCCAGGATTACCGCCCGCCCGCGCATCTGATCGACACGGTCGATCTGTTCTTCGACCTCGGCGAGGAGGTGACTACGGTCCGCGCGCAGCTCGGGTTGCGGCGCAACCCGGCGCGCGACGACGCGGCGGCGCTGCCGCTGACGCTGGACGGGCAGCGGTTGGAACTGGTGTCCGTGGCGCTCAACGGCCAGCCGCTGGGCGATGCCGACTACACCGTCACGCCGGACCATCTGACCGTCCACAGCGTGCCGGAGACCTTCACGCTGGAATCCGTCGTTCGCATCAAGCCGCAGGAGAACACCGCGCTGGAGGGACTCTACAAGTCCTCCGGCAACTTCTGCACGCAGTGCGAGGCGGAGGGCTTCCGCAAGATCACCTATTTCGCCGACCGGCCCGACGTGATGGCCCGCTACACCACCACGATCACCGCGGACAAGGCGCGCTACCCGGTGCTGCTGTCCAACGGCAATCTCATGGAAGCCGGCGACCTGCCCGACGGGCGCCACCGCGCGGTGTGGGAAGACCCCTTCCCCAAGCCATGCTACCTGTTCGCCCTGGTCGCCGGCACGCTGGTGCACCAGGAGGACCACTTCCGCACCGCGTCCGGCCGCGACGTCACCCTGCGCATCTATGTCGAGCCGGGGAACGAGGACAAGGTCGACCACGCCATGCGCTCGCTCATCAAGTCGATGCGCTGGGACGAGGAGGTGTTCGGTCTGGAGTACGACCTCGACATCTTCAACATCGTCGCGGTCGGGGACTTCAACATGGGGGCGATGGAGAACAAGTCCCTCAACGTCTTCAACACCAAATACATCCTGGCGAAGCCGGAGACCGCCACCGACCAGGACTTCCTGGGCATCGAGGCGGTGGTGGCGCACGAGTATTTCCACAACTGGACCGGCAACCGCGTCACCTGCCGCGACTGGTTCCAGCTGTCGCTGAAGGAAGGGCTGACCGTCTTCCGCGACCAGGAGTTCTCCAGCGATATGAACTCGCGGGCGGTCAAGCGCATCGCCGACGTGCAGCGCCTGCGCACCGTGCAGTTCCCCGAGGATTCCGGCGCCATGGCGCACCCGGTGCGCCCGGACAGCTATGTGGAAATCAACAACTTCTACACCCCCACCGTCTACGACAAGGGGTCGGAAGTCATCCGCATGTACCACACCCTGCTGGGGCCGCAGGGCTTCCGCAAGGGCATGGACCTGTATTTCCAGCGCCACGACGGGCAGGCGGTGACCTGCGACGACTTCGCCGCGGCGATGTCCGACGCCACCGGCGTGGACCTGACCCAGTTCAAGCGCTGGTACCGTCAGGCCGGCACGCCGGAACTGGACGTCACCGGCGCCTATGACGAGGCGGCCAAGACCTACCGGCTGACCGTCCGGCAGACCGTGCCGCCCACTCCCGGCCAGCCGGTGAAGGAGCCGATGCACATCCCGCTGGTCATGGGGCTGCTCGGTCCGAACGGGGCGGACCTGCCGCTGCGCCTGACGGGCGAGGCGGAACCCGCCGGCACCAGCCGCACCCTGCACATCACAGAAACCGAGCAGACCTTCACGTTCGTCGACGTGCCGGCCCGCCCGGTGCCGTCGCTGCTGCGCGGCTTCTCCGCCCCGGTGAAGCTGCGGGCCGACCTGACGGACGGCGACCTGACCTTCCTGATGGCCAACGACAGCGACGCCTTCAACCGCTGGGAGGCCGGGCAGACGCTCGCCACCCGCCTGCTGCTTTCCCTGGTCGCCGACCGGCAGGCCGGGCGGGAGCTGGCTCTGCCCCAGAGCTTCGTCGACGCGGTGGGTGCCGTCCTGAAGGACGCCGACCAGGATCCGGCCTTCGCCGCGCAGGCCCTGGTGCTGCCGACCGAGAGCTACCTCGGCACGCAGATGGAGGTGATCGACCCCGACGCCATCCACGCCGTGCGCGAGTTCGCCCGCCAGCGGCTGGCCGAGGCGCTGCGGCCCGGCTGGCTGGACACCTACCGCCGCAACGCGGGCAATGAGCCCTTCTCGGTCAACGCCGCGGCCATCGGCCGTCGGGCGCTGAAAAATCTGTGCCTCGCCTACCTGATGGCACTGGAGGACGAGGAAGCGCTCGGCCTCTGCCTCGGCCAGTATCGCGGCGCCCAGGCGATGACCGACGTGATGGCGGCGCTCCAGTTCCTCAGCAACTCCAGCGCACCGGAGCGGGACGAGGCCATCGCCGCGTTCTACGAGCGCTGGAAGGGTGAGGCGCTGGTCGTGGACAAGTGGTTCGGCGTGCAGGCGACCTCGCACCGGCCCGACGCCCTGGAGCGGGTGACGGCGCTGCTCGCACACCCCGCCTTCGAGATCCGCAACCCGAACAAGGTCTACGCCCTGATCGGCGGATTCGCGGGCGGCAATCCGGTGCGCTTCCACGACACCAGCGGGGCGGGCTATCGCTTCCTGGCCGATCAGGTCCTGAGGCTCGACCCGATGAACCCGCAGGTGGCGGCGCGCATGGTCGGCCCCTTCTCGCGCCTGCGCCGCTACGACGCGACGCGACGCGCCCTGATGAAGGCCGAACTGGAGCGCATCGTCGCAACGCCGGGCCTGTCGCCGGACGTCTTCGAAGTGGCCAGCAAGAGCCTGGAGGCCGCGGGCTGAGTGAAATGGAAACGGGCCGGAGGGTTTCCCCTCCGGCCCATCCCTCCCCCGCGCCGAAACGCGGGCGTCTTTACTTCTGCTCGGCCAGGAAGGCGACCAGATCGTCCACCTTGCCGGCGTCCTTGATGCCGGCGAAGGCCATCGTGCCACCCGGAACGACTTCCTTCGGGGCGGTGATGTAGGCCTTCAGGTTGTCCGGGGTCCAGGTCAGACCGCCGGCGGCCTTCTCCTGCATCGGCTTGGAATACTTGAAGCCGTCGATCGAGGCGGCCGGGCGGCCCACGACGCCGAACAGCGACGGGCCGACCTTGTTCTTGCCCTGCTCGGCGGTGTGGCAGGCCATGCACTGCTTGAAGACGTCCTTACCGGCGGCGGCGTCAGCGGCCTGCGCGGCGCCCGCGCCCATGGCAATGCCGGCGATCAGGGCGGCGCCCAGGATATGCTTGTTCATTGGTCAGATTCCCCCTTCCGGATGAGGCCGGCGTTCTGGTGCCGGCAGGTTCGGGCGCAGCATACACATTCTGTGGTTAAGGCCAACCCCCCAACGTGTCGCGCCCACAGCACAAACACCAAATACGGGTTATTTCATCCATGCCAGAAGAAGGACAAGTACGGCCACCACGACCAGCGCCGCCCAAGGCACATAAAAGCCTCCACGGCCCCGGGCGGCGGGAAGCGGAATGGGGATCTCCGGGGCGGGGGCGGCCACGGCGGGCGTTATCGGTTGTGGAGCGGCCGCACTCGTCGCCGCAGGCTGCGGTCCTCCGACCACAACCGTGAAGCGGTTGAAGAAATCGTCGGCCATCTTGCGCGCCGTGGCGTCCACCAGACGGGACCCGATCTGCGCCAGCTTGCCACCGACCGTGGCGTGCGCGGTGTAGGACAGGATCGTCGCCGCCTCGCCGTCGGGTTCCAGCGAGACCTTGGCGCCGCCCTTGCCGAAACCGGCGGCCCCGCCGGAGCCTTCGCCGGTGATGGTGTAGCCGTTGGGCGGGTCGAGTTCCGACAGCGTCACCTTGCCGGAGAATTTGGCGCTGACCGGACCGACCTTGGCGACCACCTTCGCGGTGAATTCCGTGTCGGAGGTCTTCTGCACCTCCTCGCAGCCGGGAATGCACTGGCGCAGGATGTCCGGATCGTTCAGCGCCGCCCAAACCTTGTCGCGCGGTGCCGTGATGCGCTGGCTGCCGCTCATGTCCATGACGTGGTCCTCCCATGCATTTTTACAGCCAAGCCATAGCCGGACGATACGGCAAGGCCGCAACCGGCGACAGTCCCCCTTTCAGCCAGAATGGGACGGTGCGGCGCGGAACAGTTCAACGCGGGGCGGGCGGCACGCAATTCTGGACGATCGGCGTGCAGGCGGACAGCGAGGCGTTGCCTGGGTAGGACACCTGCTCCACCACCCCGCCCGGCCCCAGGACGAAGGTGGCCTCGCACATGCCGGGGGATGAGGAACCGATCGGAAGCCCGAATCCCAGCCCGACGCCGACGCCGCTGGAACCGCCCCCGCCGAAGCCGCCAACGCCGATGCTGCTGCCACCGAGCGGGCTGACCGCAACGCCAGGATCGGAGACATAGGTGTAATATTCCCGTCCGCCGGCCTGGGCCTGCCGCGCCGGAACCCCGGCGCAGGCGAGCAGCCGCTCCTTCGGCATGCCGACCAGTTCGGTCTGGGCGCGCCGGGCGATCTCCGGGTCCGGCCCCGTGGCGCAGGAGGCCAGGAGCGCACCGGCCAGCCCCAGAAGCGTCGCCGTCCCGATATGCCGAACCGCCATGACCATTCCCCCCGATGCAGCGTCGCACGACTGGCACAACCCCGTCCGCCGCTTGCGGTTCCCGGAGAAAGCCGGCTACCTAAACCGGAGCGTGCTCCATATCGGCCCTTTCCACCGGACGAAAGGCAGGTTTCGGATGTGACGGCGGCGCCGTCCGACGCTTTGACGGTTGATGGAACGGAGGATCATGGTATGACTGACGTGGGTTTGGTTTCGACTAGCGACGGTTCCGCGATGACCACGGTCTACCTTGCGCTCGGCAGCAATCTTGGCGACCGCGCCGCCAATCTGGCGGCGGCGCAGCGGCGGCTCGCTCCGCAGGTCCGCATCACTCTGGCGTCGCCCGTCTATGAGACCGCCCCGATGTATGTGACCGACCAGCCGTCCTTCCTGAACATGGTTTTGCGCGCGCAGACGGCTCTCGGTCCGTGGGAGCTTCTTCGCCATGTCAAGGACATCGAGGCGGAGATGGGTCGCGATCTGGAAGGCGGACTTCGCTTCGGGCCGCGCCCCATCGACATCGACATCCTGCTCTACGGCGAACTGGTGATGTACGCGCCGGAACTGGAGATTCCCCATCCCCGCATCGCGGAGCGCGCCTTCGTCCTGGCCCCGCTGGCCGACATCGCGGGCGGCCTCCAGCACCCGGCCATCGCGCGCAGCTTCGACGATCTTCTGGCCACCGTGTCAGGGCGCGACACCGTGGTCCGCACCGCAATGGACCTGTCTGTGGCGGTCTGAGTGTGCTGATGGTTTGGCGTTTTGATGGTCTGACCTTGCCGAGAGGGCTGGCGCCTGCGCTATAGTGGGCGCGGCGCAGCGACGAGGCGGCCGCCCCGGACCGGGGCATCGACCAGGGCCACCGCCCGCCAGGAGATGTCTTTTTTGGCCAACGATCCCGTTTCCCGACACACCGGCTCCAATTCCCCCGGCGCCGCGGCGACTTACACCATCCTGCTGCGTGATTTCACCGCCACCGTGTCGCTCGCCGGGCACTCCGGACGCCACACCGTCTTTATCAGTTTGGAGTTGAAGGTCAGTCACCCCGGCCAGGGCTTTCCCGACGACATAACCGCGGTCATGTCCTACGAGGACATCGTGGAGGATCTGCGCCGGCTGTGCGCCGAGGAAACGGTGTCCGGCCCCGATTATCTGGCCGACCGCACCGCGGCGTTTTGCATGGCCCAGCCGAAGGTCCGCCATGTGCGCGTCGATGTGGAACTGCCGTCCCTGCTTCCCGACACGGCCGGGGCCGGTGTCACGATCACACGGAACCGCGACGCGGAGCAGTGAACCCGTCCACCTCCACCATCGCGGTAACACTTTTGCCGATATAGGCATCGGTTCGGTGTTCAGGCATGAACACTCAGCGGTTTTCTACCCTTGCGCAAACCGCGATAGAATATTTCGCGATGCAGCATTGTTGCGAAATACCGTATCTGAAGTACAATAGAACCACGCCGCCACAAGGCCGGCCCGAATGCACAGGGAGGGTAACATGGACCAATTGACGGCTCCGACCCTGTCGGAAATCCTGGACGAGCCCATCATCGTCGCCCTGATGAATCGGGATGGTATGACCGCCGAGACGCTGCGACAGCTTCTTGAACAGGTCGGACGCAATTTGCGTGACCGCGAGGATCGGCTGGCCGCCTGAGCGGGCGGAGTCGGGCGGCGGGTCCCGGCCAGAGGGACCGCCGCGGAACCGGCCGGCGTTCAGCGGACGGACACGACGCGGAAGGGGCGCTGCTGTCCATCATGCTCGGTGATGGAAATGTACTCCCCCTCGACCAGAGTATGACGATCGAAGCGGAAGATCGGTTCGTCGTCGTCGCTGTCGTCGGCGTCGTAATCGAACAGCCATCCCTTGCCCCGATGGATCAGATGGCCGGTCTGCTCGTCCTCCCCGCGCCAGAAGCGGCGGACCGTGCAGGCTGCCTTGTGGCCGCGCCATTCCTCCAGGTCCAGATGGCCGTCCGCGGTCAACGGGGCGTGGAACTCATAGCCATGCTCCGCGCTGCCTTCCGGATGGTCGGCGGTACGGGCCAGTTCGAGGCGGATCGTCTTTAAGGGCATGGGCGTTCGTCCTTTTCTGGCGGCGGAACAAGACAGCGCGTCGCTGTGGCCCAACGGTTGGGGGAGCGCGCCGAGCACGCTCCCCGCCGTCTCCCGACGCGATCCCGCCAATGCCAACCGAACGGGGGGCCGGTTGTTCCGCACCTCCCCACCCCCAGAAGCACCGTCACGGCCAGAAGCGCCGCCTCGGTGCGTGTGGGGCATTTCCTTCCCGTCGCCGTCTCTTGTTGTCGGCTTCTATTGCGAGTTCGGCTACAGGGCCGGGTGCTGGTGCATGAAGCCGTCCAGGACCACGGTCAGTTGGCGGGCGTGGACGGTCTGCCCATGGCTGCGGGCCCGGTCGATGTCCTCGCGGATGATGCGGGCGATCCGGCGGATCCCTTCGGCGTCATGGGCAAGGCAGCAGCCCAGTTCCACCGCCAGGATTTCCGGCAGATGCTCATGCTCCGCGATGGCGTCGATTTCCGCTTCGGTCAGATCGCTGAGCGCGATGCAATCGTCGATCGTCAACATGGCGCGTTCCCTTCCCGATTGCCGGGCCTTGCCCGGACCGGAGTCCGGGTGGCCCTTGTGGTTGAAAACCATCGGCGTGGAGGGCCCCGTCGTTGCGGCGCCGCGCGTCGGATCGCAGAAGCCCGGCCTGTTGGAAAGAGCCCCTCGATCAGTGGGCCATCAGCACGGGCAGTCCGGCGTGATTCAGGACATAGCGGGTCACGCCACCCAGGATCATTTCCCGCATCCGGCTGTGTCCGTAGCCCCCCATCACGAGGAGGTCGGACCCAAGTTCCGCGGCCTTGTTGATGATGGCTTGGCCGACGGGTTCCGATCCCGGCTTCAATATGGTTACCTGAACGTTAACACCATGCCAAGCGAGATATTGGGCAATGCGACGCCCTGCCGCAGCCTGGGTGTTTGACGTCTCGGCGGTCAGGACATGGACGGTGTCGGCACCGGTCAGGAAGGGCATCGCCCCGGTCAGGGCGCGCACCGATTCGGGGCTGCCGTTCCAGGCGAGCGCCACCGTGCGCCCGATCTCGTCCGGCAGCGTGGCGGGCGCCAGCAGCAGCGGACGCGCCGCACCCAGCAGGGCGCTTTCCACCGTGGCGTAAGCCTGGGTGTTGCTGTCCAGGGTAGTGTGAGCGAAGACAAGCAGGTCGGCCAGCCGCCCTTCGCGGGGCACCACCTCCTCGACGCGGCCCGTCTCCTCCCGCCATTGGGCGGTCGGCGCCTCGACGCCGGTCGGGATGTCGCGCAGTTCGATTCCTGCGGCGCGGACGACGTCGTCGAAGGTGCGGCGGGCGGTGTGGAGGTGGGTCTTCGACTCCCCTTCGGCGGCGCGCATGATTTCCTCGACCATCGCGCCGGACATGCCCTCGCCCAGCATGGGCACGGCGTCGCGCGGGTCCAGCGATACGAACAGGGCATCGATATGGGCGTCGAATTCGCGCGCGATCGTCAGCGCCGCGTTCAAAGCCACCGTGTCGCCGTCGAGGCCGGCCAGCGGCACAAGGATCGTCTTGAGTGACATGATCTCCCCCCGGGCCGTTTCCGCCGGCCCATCTTATGGACGGTGCCTGTCGGAACGACGGCTGGATGCACCGTTTCCAGCGCCGCGCCGCCCGTATATTAGACCATGGGGAACCGGCGGCGCCCGTTCCACCTGGAATTACACCAGTCGCTCCAGCACGGCCGCAAGCGTTTCCCCCGCATCCCTGCCAGCATTCGCACGCAGCCACTCAAGCGGGCCCAGATCATAGACGTCCTGCCGCTCGGCCACCTCCGCCGTGGCGTCGGAGGCATCGCCGCGGCGGGCGGTGATCCGGGCGATCCGCGTGTCCAAGGGCGCGTCCAGCCAAACCCCGTCGAATCGCACGCCCGCCTCCTCCGCAAGACGGGCGACGGCGCTCCTCTCCTCCGGGCGGGCATGGACGGCGTCCAGCACCACGGCGTGGCCGGCGGCGAGCACGATCCGCGCCCGCTCCAGCAGCCCGGCATAGACCCGCCCGGTCACCGCCGGCGTGTAGGCGTCGGCGGGGAGCCGCTCCGTCTCCCCGACCCCGAACAGTCGCTTGCGCAACGCGTCGGAGCGCAGGACCACCGCGCCCGGCGCCGCGCCCAGCGACGGCGCCAGGGCGCGGGCCAACTGGGTCTTGCCGGTGCCGGACAGGCCGCCGATGGCGACCAGCCGCGGCGGCGGCGGTTCCAGCGCCGCGACGGCTTGCTCCAGATAGGCCAGCGCCTCCCCCTGCGACCGTCGCTCCACGTCCTCGCCGTGGCGGAGCGCCGCCGTCGTCGCGGCGATCTTGGCGCGGATGGCCGCCCGCGCCGACAGGAACAGGGGCAGCAGCGCCAACGCGCCATAGTCCTCCGTTGCGTCCAGACTGCGGTTGAGGAAGGCGTTGGCAAGGGGACGAAGCCGCCGCCGTTCCAAATCCATCAGCAGAAAGGCGAGGTCGTAGGCGACATCGATGACCGCCAACCGCTCGTCGAACTCAATGCCGTCGAATGGAACCGGCTTTCCTTCAAGAATAACGATGTTCCGCAGATGCAGGTCGCCATGGCAATGCCGGACAAAGCCGCGCCGTCTCCGCTCCTCCAGCAGCGGGACCAGGCGATCCAACGCCTCCGCCGAGCTGTCGGCCAGCGATTCGACGCGCTCCGGGGGAAACAGGGACGGGTTGGCGCGCAGCTCGGCGATGTTGCCGTCCACCACCTCCCGCATCGCCACGGCCCCGCCGCCATCGGGGCGCGGGTCCGCGGCCTTGTGAAAGGCGGTGACCGCGTCGGCCAGATCGCGAATCAACACGTCGTCCAGACCGCCCCGCTCCGCCACGCGGTCCAGCAGGGCGTCTTGTGGAAAGCGGCGCATCGCGACCAGCCAGTCCAGCGCCGTCCCCCCCGCCGCGTCCTCGCCGCCGAAGGCGAGCGCGCCGTCCGTCCGCCGCACCACCGACTCCAGGCCGAGATAAAGCGATGGCGCGGTTCGCCGGTTCAGCCGCAGTTCCTCCAGGCAGGCCGCGCGGCGCCGGTCGGCCGTCGAATAGTCGAGATAGGGATAGCGGACCGCGCGCTTCAGCTTGTAGGCCCGCTCACCCGCCAGGAAAACGATGGCGGCGTGGGTTTCGACACGCTCCACCGCCGCCCCGCCATGGCTCGCCGGATCGGCGAGGAAGGCGATCGCCATCTGCGTCGGGTCCTGTGCCGGATCGGAAGCGGCGTGCTGCATGACCGCAGTCTAGCACAAGTCTAGCACGCCCCCGCGCTTCCCGATGAGCCCCGTCAACCGCCCAGGCTCTCGCAAACAGGGCAGCCCTCCCACCATTGACGCGGGGGGTGGCGCACACGACATCTGGGAGTAGCACCGTTACTCGCTTGTGCGGGGGTGCGGAGCAACGCGTAATGCCACAACCGCGACGGGATCGGACGCGGTAGGCTGGAACAGCCGGAGTAGGACGGTCAACGATCGATCGGGAGCAGGCCGCCGTGCGTCATGGGACCTCGTGCCTCTGTCTGGTGGTTGCCGTGGCGGGCCTCGCGCTCTCCGCGTCCGCGGGCGCGCAGACCTTGTCGATGCCGGACGACCGGATCGGCAACTGGAAGATCGGCGGCCTCGCCTACAGCATGGGGGAGACGCCGGACACCAAGGTGTCCGACCTGCACAACAAGATCCGCATCGGCTCCTCCCTTCTGCCAAAGCTCGAAGGCTATGCGGAAGTGCGCCCCTGGGTGTCGCTCGGCCCGAGCGCGCCGGACGGCAGCCTGCACGGCATGGGAGGCATCCTGATCGACGTTCCGCTGGGGGGATCCTCCTTCGTCTTTACACCCAGCGTCGGCGCCGGGACCTTGCCGGTCACCCCGCGCGATCCGACGGGGTCGGGCAGCGTGGTCGAGTTCCGCTCCCAGCTCGAACTCGGCTACCAGTTCGAGAACAAGGCGCGCTTCAGCTTGGGCTACAGCCGCATCGACACCAGCGGCCCCGCCGCGGACGCCGCCGCACCGGCCAACAATGTGTTCGGATTCTATTACCGCATGCCGTTCGGAGCCTTTACCGGACGCTGACAGTCCGTCCGTTCTTTTGCAGCGCAACAGGGACAACCGCGAATCACTTGGCGTCTTTTCTGTCGCGAAGGCTGCGAAAAAGGGTTGGAAATACTCGCCTTAACCAGTTGTTAATGACGGCTGGTTCTATTGGCCTCGGGGACCAACGCCGGGGATTCGAACATGGCCAAGCGCAAGACCGCCACCGCAAAGACCGTCGAAGCCGCTCCGTCGCCTGAAGCGGCCGAAGCGCTCGCCACCGACACCGGGGCGGAAATCGTCCTGAACACCAACTTCGCGGCCATCGAACAGGACGCGGTCGCGCTGCTGCACGCCGCCAGCCTGCTCGTGGAAGCCGACACGCCGGAAAAGGCGAATCACGCCCTCGACCACAATCTGCGTCTCTGGGTCGCCATCAAGACGGTTCTGCAGAACGAAGAGAACACGCTGGAATCCGAGGTCAAGGCGAACCTGCGCAACCTCGCGCAGTACGTCACCGTCACCACCATGGGAGCGACCCGGGGTTCCATCGAGGCCAGCAAGCTGGTGTCGCTGTCGCGCATCAACATGCACATCGCCGAGGGACTGCTTCACGGACAGAAGAACCGCATGGTGCAGGAGCGCGCCTATGAGATCTGGGAGCGCGAGGGCCGCCCGAACGGGCGCGAGATGGATCACTGGCTGCTGGCCGAAGCCGAAATCGCCGACCTGTTGACCAACCGCTGACGGCACGCCCACCGGCCGGATCGGCGCCGTGCCGCAATCCGGCCATTCCGCCAGGACATGACCACCCGCGTCGCGGCAACGTGACGCGGGTGGTTGCAGTTGATAGCATCCGGGC